>NZ_CP088251.1:1233000-1541250 GCF_021117405.1 Frateuria edaphi | reverse complement strand
GCCGGTCAGGCGCGTGTGGACGTAGCGCTCGTAGTGACCCAGGTCCAGGTCGGTCTCGGCGCCGTCGTCGGTGACGTAGACCTCGCCGTGCTGGAACGGACTCATGGTGCCCGGATCCACATTGATGTAGGGATCGAGCTTCATCAAGGTGACCGAGAGCCCGCGCGCCTCGAGGATGGACGCAAGCGACGCCGCCGCGATGCCCTTGCCGAGCGAGGACACCACACCGCCGGTGACGAAAATCAGGGGGGTCATGGAATGCAGCCGTGCTGGAAATTCGGCATTTTAGCGGGTGACGGGCCCGGCGGCGAGACATTCCGGTGGTGCGGTTCACGCTTGGGCCTCTCCGGCGGCGTGGAACCACGGTGCGGGTCCCTCATAACCCCACATCGTTCGCCCGGCGCAGGCGCGCCGCGCCCAAGTCGAAGGCGCCCCCGAAAAAGCCCCGGGAGCGTTTTCCACCCCGGCGCCGCACGCCTAGGTAGGCGTGACCGATCGAGGATGGAAGGCGATAGCATGGGCGAATGACCAACCCCATCCCCTCCCGCCTGGTCGCCCTGCGCCAGGCCATGCAGAAGCACGGCGTCGCCGCCTGCCTGATCCCTTCCGCCGATCCCCACCTGTCCGAATACCTGCCCGCCCACTGGGCCGCGCGGGAGTGGCTTTCCGGCTTCACCGGCTCGGCCGGCACGCTGGTGGTCACCGTCGACACGGCCGACCTGTGGACCGATTCGCGCTATTTCTCCCAGGCCGAACAGCAACTGGCCGGCACGGGCGTGGCGCTCAAGAAGCAGAAGGTCTCGCACGCCCCCGAACACCTGCAGTGGCTGCAGCAGCACCTGAAAGGCGGCGACATGCTGGCGGTGGCCGGGGACAGTCTGTCCGTCGCCGCCCGCAAGCAGGTCGAGGGCCTGCTGGACGAGGCCGGCGCACACGTTCGCACCGACCTGGACCTGCCCGGCGAGATCTGGACCGACCGCCCCGTCCTGCCCAAGGCGCCGGTGTTCGAGCACCCGCCCGGCTACCCTGGCAGCACCCGCGCGGAAAAGCTGGAGCGCCTGCGCGCCAGCCTGCGCCGCCAGCAGGCTACGCACCACCTGGTCTCCAGCCTTGACGACATAGCCTGGCTGACCAACCTGCGCGGCAGCGATGTGGAATGCAACCCGGTATTTCTGGGCCATCTGCTGGTCGAAACGGACGGACCGGCCACGCTGTTCGTCGACCGCGGCAAGCTGTCCGATGCGCTGGTGGCCGCACTCAAGGCCGACAATGTGCGCATCGCCGACTACGCCACCGTCACCGATGCCCTGGCCGAGCTGGGCAAAGGCGCACGCCTGCTGCTTGATCCGGCGCGGGTCGTCTGCACTGTGGCCGAAGCTATCGGACCGGCGGCCGACCGCGTGGAGGCGCCCAACCCGTCGACAGCCCTCAAGGCCCGCAAGACCGAAGCCGAGCTCGAACACATCCGCGAGGTGATGCGCCGCGATGGCGCCGCGTTGGTACGCGCCTTCCGTCGGCTGGAAGAGCGCCTGGCCGCGGGCATGACCCAGACCGAGCTGGACGTCGACGTGCTTCTGCGCGAAGAGCGCTCGGCACAACCCGATTTCGTCGGCGAAAGTTTCGCCACCATCGCCGGTTACCAGGCCAATGGCGCCCTGCCGCACTATCGCGCCACGCCCGAGGCGCACAGCACCTTGCAGCGCAAGGGCCTGCTGCTGGTCGACTCGGGCGGCCAGTACCTGGGCGGCACCACCGACATCACGCGTGTGCTGGCGCTGGGCGAAACCTCCGCGGAGCAGCGCCGCGACGCCACGCTGGTGATGAAGGGACTGATCGCGCTTTCCCGCGCGCGCTTTCCCAAGGGCGCCAGTGGCCCGCAGCTCGATGCGCTGGCGCGTGCACCGCTGTGGGCCAGCGGCCTGGACTATGGACACGGCACGGGCCACGGCGTGGGCTACTTCCTCAACGTGCACGAAGGCCCGCATTCCATCCGACCGCCCTCGCCCAACGGCGCGCTGGTGCCGCTGGAACCGGGGATGATCACCTCGATCGAGCCAGGCCTCTACAAGCCCGCGCGCCACGGCATCCGGCACGAGAACCTGGCGGTGGTGGTGCAGGCGGACCAGACCGAGTTCGGCGAGTTCTACGCTTTCGAAACGCTAACACTGTGCCCGTTCGATCGCCGCGCACTGGAACCGGGCCTGCTCAATCCTGAAGAACGCGCCTGGCTGGATGACTATCACGCCACCGTGCGGGCGGCGCTGGCGCCGCTGCTGGAGGATGCGGACCTGGCGTGGCTGGAGCGGCATTGCGCACCGTTGTGATTCCGCCAGGAGCGCTTCCGTCGCCGATGAATGGGGCAAGTACACCACCGCTCCGGTGCCTCCTATCGCGCCCTCGCCCGCAACGGGGGGAGGGCGCAGAAGACGGATGGCCGCGCACTTCGCGGCAAGCCCGCTTGACCACCCCGCCCGCCTCTCGCCATCCTGCAACGTTTCCGTCCCCTGACCGACCCCACGCATGAGCAGTCGCTACAACGCCGCCGACATCGAAGTCCTTTCCGGCCTCGATCCCGTCAAACGCCGCCCGGGCATGTACACCGACACCTCCCGCCCGAACCATCTGGCGCAGGAAGTCATCGACAACTCGGTGGACGAGGCGCTGGCGGGGCACGCCAAGGCCATCGAAGTGGTACTGCGCGCTGACGGTTCCGTCGAGGTCAGCGACGACGGCCGCGGCATGCCGGTGGACATCCATCCGGAGGAAGGCGTGCCGGGCGTGGAGCTGATCCTCACCCGCCTGCATGCCGGCGGAAAGTTCAGCGGCAAGAACTACAACTTCTCCGGCGGCCTGCACGGCGTGGGCGTGTCGGTAGTCAACGCGCTGTCGCAGCGGGTCGAGGTAACCATCCGCCGCGACGGCAACGAATACCGCATGGCCTTCGAGCATGGCGACCGCGTCAGCGAACTGGAAGTCATCGGTTCGGTGCCCAAGCGGAAGACCGGCACCACCGTGCGCTTCTGGGCCGATCCGAAGTATTTCGATTCGCCGAAAATCTCGCTGCCGAAGCTCAAGCATCTGCTGCGCGCCAAGGCGGTGCTCTGCGCCGGCCTGAGCGTGAAGCTGGTCGACGAAGCCAGCGGGGAAACGAGTGAGTGGTACTACGAGGATGGCTTGCGCGATTACCTGCGCGGCGAGCTCGATGGCGCCGAGGCGATCCCGGCCGACCTGTTCGTCCACCACGTCGCCCGCGACACCGAAGGCCTGGATGTCGCCCTCACCTGGCTGCCCGAAGGCGAGCTGGTGCAGGAGAGCTACGTCAACCTGATCCCCACCGCGCAGGGCGGCACCCACGTCAACGGCCTGCGCAGTGGCCTGACCAACGCCATCCGCGAGTTCTGCGACATCCGCAACCTGCTGCCGCGCGGCGTCAAGCTGGCGCCCGAGGACGTGTGGGAACGCCTGGCCTTCGTGCTCTCGGCCAAGCTGCAGGATCCGCAGTTCGCCGGCCAGACCAAGGAACGGCTGTCCTCGCGCAACGCCGCGGCACTATGCGAGGGCGTGGTGCACGATGCCTTCAGCCTGTGGCTCAACCAGCACGTGGACCTGGGCGAAAGGATCGCCCAACTGGCGATCGAGCGCGCCAGTGCGCGCCTCAAGGCGGCCAAGCAGGTGGTGCGCAAGAAGATCACCCAGGGCCCCGCCCTGCCCGGCAAGCTGGCCGACTGCACCGCCACCGACCTCACCCGCACCGAGCTTTTCCTGGTGGAGGGCGATTCGGCCGGTGGCAGCGCCAAGCAGGCACGCGACAAGGAGTTCCAGGCAATCCTGCCGTTGCGCGGCAAGATCCTGAACACCTGGGAGGTCGAATCCACCTCCGTGCTCGCCTCCGAGGAGGTGCACAACCTCGCCGTGGCCATCGGCTGCGACCCAGGCAAGGACGACCTCTCCGGGTTGCGTTACGGCAAGGTGGTCGTTTTGGCCGATGCCGACTCCGACGGCCTGCACATCGCCACCTTGCTCTCGGCGTTGTTCCTGCGTCACTTCCCCTCGCTGGTGCGCGAGGGGCACGTGTTCGTGGCGATGCCTCCGCTGTTCCGCGTGGACGTGGGCAAGCAGGTCTTCTACTGCCTGGATGAGGCCGAGAAACAGTCGATGCTGCAGAAGATCGAGCGCGAGAAAATGAAGGGCGCGGTCTCGGTCACCCGCTTCAAGGGCCTGGGTGAGATGAACCCGGCGCAGCTGCGCGAATCGACCATCCATCCGGACACGCGCCGCCTCGTGCAGCTGACCGTGGACGACAGCGAAGGCACGGCCAGGCTGATGGACATGCTGCTGGCCAAGAAACGCGCCGGCGACCGCAAGAGCTGGCTGGAAGAAAAGGGCGACCTGGCCACGCTGGAGGTCTGACCGCTCGCTGGCAGGCGCCACGGCCAGCATGCATGCAAGGCATGCCAGTCCTGTGCCGCGCCGGCGACATGGGCGCGGCCATTGCGAAGGGCAGCTTCAGACGCCAGCTTTTCGCTCCCGTCCGAACGTCACCGGATAGCCATCGCGCGCGCCCCGCTCTCCGGCGCTAAGGTAGGCTTTTCCACACGCCGAGCTCAGCCATGGCCCTGCTTCCGCCCATCGACCTGCAACGCTGGATCGACGAACACCGCCACCTGCTCAAGCCGCCCGTCGGCAACAAATGCATCGTGGACGGCGACTTCATCGTCATGATCGTCGGCGGCCCGAACGCTCGCACCGACTACCATCACGACGAAGGCCCCGAATTCTTCTACCAGCTCGAGGGCGAGATGGTGCTCAAGGTGCAGGACGAAGGTGTCGCGCGCGACATCCCCATTCGCGCGGGCGAAGTGTTTTACCTGCCGCCGCGCGTGCCGCATTCGCCGCAGCGCATGCCCGAGTCGGTCGGCCTGGTGATCGAACGCCGGCGCGTCACCGGGGAGCAGGATGGCCTGCTGTGGTTCTGCGAACGCTGCAACCACAAGCTGTACGAGGAATATTTCACCCTGCAGAGCATCGAGCAGGACTTCCCGCCGGTGTTCGATCGCTTCTATGGGTCGCGCGATGCCCGCACCTGCGACGCCTGCGGACATCTCAATCCGGCACCTGCGCGCTACGAATCGGCCTGATCTTCCATGGTGGCTTCTAGCGGGCGAGCCATCGCTGCGCCATGCGCCGCAACGATGCGTCCGCCTGCGGGTCCTGTGCGATGGTCCGGATGGATCGCCAGGCCAGATCCAGAGACTCCTCACTGACGGCAAACGCTTCGCTGCCTGTCGCGCGCACGACGTAGCGCACGTCGAAGTGCCAATGCGCCGGTACCTCGCCACGAGCGGGAATCAGGTGGCGATCCAGATCGAAGATCTCCGGTTCCACGACGAGGTTGCCCAGACCGGATTCCTCCTCCGCCTCGCGCAATGCGACACGCGCGAGGTCGCGATCACCCTCGGCATGGCCGCCCAGTTGCAACCAGCGGCCGAGCTTGCGGTGATGCGTCAACAGCACGCGCTCGCCATCGGCGCTCACCAGCCAGGCCGAACCGGTGAAATGCCCGGGCGGGTGCGAGCGCTCGAATACCTCATCCGCGCTGGCCAGGAACTGCAGGAACCCGCTCACACACGGGTCATCCGGACAGGCCAGTCCATGTCGGTGCAGCGCGTCGCCAAGCCGGCAGGTCGATGTTTCGGGCATGATGGTTCGGGCGGTGGTCAAACGGCGATTCTAACGGCGTCCACGCATGTCTCGTGGCGCTTGTACCCCCAGTCACGCTCGGCTAAGGTTGCCCGTCACATCGGCTCAACGCGTGGCTAACGCAAGGGTCGGGGAGCACGCCGTCTTTCATGGGGAACGCTATGCTGTTTAAGCGCGTCAAGCCGCTCGACCAGATTCTCGCTACCGCCGAAAAGAAATCCCTCGTCCGCCAGCTCGGTCCGTTCCAGCTCACCATGCTGGGCATTGGCGCGATCATCGGCACCGGCATTTTCGTGCTCACCGCTGAAGCGGGCCAGAAAGCCGGCCCCGGCATGATGATTTCCTTCATCATCGCCGCCGTCGTCTGCGGCCTGGCCGCGCTTGCCTACGCAGAGCTTGCCTCCATGGTGCCGGTCGCCGGATCGGCCTACACCTATACCTATGGCGTGATGGGCGAAGGGCTCGCCTGGGTCGTGGGCTGGGCGCTCGTACTGGAGTACACGATTGCCGCCAGCACCGTGTGCGTGGGCTGGGCCGGCTATTTCAACGGGCTCCTGGCCAGCCGCGGGCTCGGGTTGCCGATGTTCCTCCGCGTCGGTCCGCTGGATGGCGGCGGCTTCAACCTTTTTGCCTGCCTGATCGGCCTGGTCATCACCGCCCTGCTCGTCGTGGGCACCAGCAAATCGGCCAAGGTCAATGCCGTGCTCGTGCTGATCAAAGTGATCGCCCTGACGGTCTTCATCATCATTGCGCTGCCGCGCGTCCAGGACGCCAACTTCCAGCCCTTCACGCCCAACGGCTGGGGCAGCCCGATGGGCGGCATCGGCGTGCTTGGCGCCGCGGCTTCGATCTTCTTCGCCTACGTCGGATTCGATGCCATCTCCACGGCGGCCGAGGAAACCAAGAATCCCAACCGCAACATCCCGATCGGCCTGCTCGGCGCACTCGGCGTATGTACGGTCTACTACCTGCTGGTGAGCTATGGCGCTATCGGCTCCGTCGGCGCGCAGCCGGTGGTCGCCCCGGACGGGTCCGCGATCCAGCCGGGCACCCCCGCCATGGCCGCTGCGTGCCAGGCGTCCCAGGCGCTTGTTTGCAGCAAGGAAGCGCTGGCCCATGCGGTGCGGCTGCTCGACCATCCGTGGTGGGGCAACTTCATCGGCGCGGCGGCCAGCCTCGCGTTGCCCTCGGTCATCCTGACGATGACCTACGGCCAGACCCGCATCTTCTTCACCATGGCCCGCGATGGCCTGCTGCCGAGCTCGCTGGCGAAGATCCACCCGCGCTACCACACGCCTCACGTGATCACGATGATCACCGGCGTCTTCGTGTCTCTGTTCGGCGCGATGTTCCCGGTGGGCGCGCTGGCGGACGTGACCAATTCCGGCACGCTGTTCGCGTTCATGATGGTGGCGCTGGGCGTGCTTATCCTGCGCGTCAAGCAGCCTCATCGTCCGCGGTCGTTCCGCACCCCGTTTGCCTGGATCGTCTGCCCTCTCGCCGTCCTGGGCTGCCTGCTGCTTTTCCTGAATCTGTCGAAGGTGACCATGTACGTGTTCTTCGGCTGGGCGGCTGTGGGTCTGGTCGTGTACTACCTCTACGGGTACCGCAAGAGCCATTTGGCCAACGGCACCGAACCGGTCTGACGTTGGCGTCGCCTCTCCAGTGAAACCCTGCCGGCACGGTGAAAACCGTGCCGGTTTCATGTCCGGAATGCCCATGCTGAAGCAACTGCTCGCCCGCAAGACCGATTTCTCCGACGTCGACGACTCGCACGGTCCCGGCCTTCGCCGCACGCTGGGCCCCTGGGGGCTGACCGCGCTGGGCATCGGCGCGGTGATCGGCGGCGGCATCTTCGTGATCACGGGGCAGGCCGCGGCCGAGCACGCCGGCCCGGCGGTGATCCTCGCCTTCGTCATCGCTGCAGTGTGCTGCAGCTTTACCGCGCTGTGCTATGCGGAATTCGCCACGCTGATCCCGATGTCGGGCAGCTCCTATTCCTATGCCTACGCAACGCTGGGCGAACTGGTCGCCTGGTTTATCGGCTGGAACATGGTGCTCGAGTACGGCGTATCGGCCTCGGCGGTCGCGGTCAGCTGGACGGGGTATTTCGTCAGCCTGCTCGACCATGTCGGCATCCACCTGCCCGCCGCGCTCACGACCGCGCCCCTTGCCTACACGGGCGGACATCTGGTGAGAACCGGCGCCTTGTTCAACCTGCCCGCGGTCGCGATCGTGCTGGCGCTGACCTGGCTTTGCTACGTGGGCATCCGCGAATCCAGCGGCGCCAACGTCGCCATGGTGCTGCTCAAGGTCGGCCTGATCGTGGTGGTGATCGTCGCCGGCTGGCGCTACGTGAATCCGGAGCTGTGGCACCCGTTCATCCCGGCTAACGAAGGGCCGGAAACCTACGGCTGGTCAGGCATCATGCGGGCGTCCACCCTGGTGTTCTTCGCCTACATCGGCTTCGAGGCCACCTCGACCGCGGCACAGGAAGCGAAAAACCCGCAGCGCGACCTCCCGATCGCCACGATCGCCTCGCTTGCCATCTGCACCGTGCTCTACGTGGGCATGGCAGCGGTGATCACCGGCCTGCTGCCATTCAAGCTGCTGGGCACGGCCGAGCCGGTGGTCACGGCGGTCAAGGCGCATGCCGAACTGGAATGGCTGCGCTGGCTGGTCGAGGTCGGCGCGTTGATCGGCCTGTCATCCGTGGTACTGGTAATGATCATCGCGCAGCCGCGCATCTTCATGATCATGGGCCGCGACGGCTTGTTGCCGCCGGTATTCGCGAAGATCCATCCGCGCTACCGCACGCCGCACATCAACACGGTGATCACCGGCCTGGGCATCGCCGCGCTGGCCGCGGTATTCCCGCTCGACATCCTGGGTGACCTGGTCTCGATGGGCACGCTGATCGCGTTCGTTGCGGTCTGCGCGGGCGTGCTGATCCTGCGCCATACCCAGCCGGAACTGCCGCGCACGTTCCGCGTGCCGTGGGCGCCAGTGGTCTGCACGCTGGGCGTGCTGAGCTGCCTGATGCTGCTGTACTGGGAGAACTGGTATCAGTGGCTGATGCTGGGCATCTGGACGGTGATCGGCATGGTCATCTACTTCGCCTACGGCCGTCGGCACAGTCAGTTGCGCAAGGCATCGAGCTCAGCCGCCAACTAAGTGGCGGTAAGTACCGTCCCCCGTCGCAAGGGCGGCTTCTGTCCTTCCTGCGCCCCCGTGCGTGAGGTCCTGCACTCGCGTCGCATCGATCGCGGCGCGTCCCGACGGATTCACGAACCCGACCGTTGAACGACGTTCGCAGGCGGACGCAACATTTAACAAAATTATTACAACTGCCCGAGTTGTGGACCGCAAACAATTTTTCTTCCTAAGTCTTTGATAAAGAAGGCTTTAACGGAAGTTTTCCGAGAAAAAATCCGGCACCGATCGCCCGAACCGCCCCTCACGGGAGTATCATCCGTGCTCCGAGGGTTGATCACTTGGCAGTGGGCCCCGGATCGCCGCCCGGCGCGTCAGGCGGGTCAGCTCCTCAGCCTGACGCGTCTGGGCAGCATTTTTCAGACCGGCCATTCGGCCAATCTCCACACACGCAAATCTTTCAGTGCGCCTCGCGCATCGAACGCGTGTGTGCGTGCTCAGGCCTTCCTGGTAGTGTGCGAGACGCACCAGCCCTTGGCGTTCACCGCCTTGCCGGGGAACAACTGGCAAGGGCCGTAAGCCTTGGCGGTCGGGTCAGTGAAGAACTGACAATTCGAACACACGGCGCCCGCCGTATGCTTCGGGTTCTTCGACTTGCTGGCGTCCTCGACATAATCGAGCGCCTTCGCCGTCGGATCGGACTCGGCCACATGCGGCAGATCAGCGGCGCGCGCGAAGCGTGGCATGCCACCGACCACCGCGGCGGCCGCCGCCGTGCCGGCCGCGACCTTCAGGAAGCGTCGACGCGATTCGATGTCTTTTTCTTGCGACATAGTTGAACCTCCGTTGTTTCCGCCACCGCGGACGCGGCAGCCTGTCGCGATGGTACGCCGCGAACGTCAATTCCACCTGACTTGCGAGAACGACTCGCATTTGCCGTTGGTCGCACAGGCCGGCGTGTTATAGTCGCGCACCGTTTGGACGTCCAAATACCCATGCAGGAATTGCCCTCTTCCGTCGATCCATCCCGTTTCGCGCTTTGCGCGGACGCCGTCGCCGAGGCCGCGCGCGAGCTCGCGTCACTGGGCTGGACGCCGGCGACCAGCAGCAATTTCTCCATGCGCGTGAACGAGGAGGTGGTTGCCATCACCATCTCCGGCCGCGACAAGGGTCGCCTGGGGCGCGAGGACATCATGCTGGTCGACATGGCCGGCCATGCGGTCGGCACGCGCGCGCGCCCCAGCGCCGAAACCGAGCTTCACACGCAGGCCTACCGTCGCCTGCCCCAGGCGCAGGTAGTCCTGCATACCCATTCGCGCACGCAGAGCGTGGCCTCGCGGCTGTTCGCCCGCGAGGGCGCGGTGCGGCTGGAAGGCTGGGAACTGCAGAAGGCGATCACCGGCTACACCACGCACGATAGCGTGCTGGAGATCCCGGTCTTCCCCAACACGCAGCACATGCCCGAGCTGGTCGAGCGCATCGACGCCTGGCTGGATGCCGGCAAGCCGCTGCATGCCTACCTGATCGACGGCCACGGTATCTACACCTGGGGCGCCGACATGGCCGAGGCGCGCCGTCATCTCGAGGCGCTCGAATTCCTGCTCGGCTGCGAACTCGACCTGAGGAGACTGTCCGCATGAGCCGCCTGCGCATCTTCGAGGACACCCAGCCGTCCACGCCGGTTTCCGTGCATACCGCACCGGCCGAGATCGCCCGCGAGCTCGGCCAGGTCGGCGTGCGCTTCGAGCAGTGGGAGGCCAATGCGCCCATTGCTCCGGGGGCCAGTCAGGAAGAAGTCGTCGCCGCCTACCGCGATGACATCGACCGCCTGATGCGCGAAGAGGGCTACCAGTCGGTCGACGTCATAAGCCTGGCGCCTGATCACCCGGACCGCGCGGCGCTGCGAAAGAAATTCCTCAGCGAACACACCCACAGCGAAGACGAGGTGCGCTTCTTTGTCGCCGGCAGCGGCCAGTTCACCCTGCACCTCGCAGGCAAGGTGTACGACGTGCTGTGCGAGGCAGGCGACCTGATCGGCGTACCTGACGGCACGCCACACTGGTTCGACATGAGCGAATCGCCCTACTTCGTCGCCATCCGTCTGTTCACCAACAAAGACGGCTGGGTCGCCAACTTCACCGGCACCGACATCGCCGAACGCTTCCCGCGGATGGATCCGGGCTCGCGCTAGCCTCGCGAAGCGGGCGTCAGCCCGCCGTGGATTCGCAGCGAGGCTCCCGTGGGTTGAAGCCCGCCATGCGGGAGCTCGGCTATCCTTGCCGTCTTTCCGGACACGTGCCGCCCATGACCACCATCCGCGCCATCGTCACCGACATCGAAGGCACCACCAGTTCGATCGATTTCGTCAAGGACGTGCTGTTTCCGTACGCCCGCAAGCGCCTGCCGGCCTTCGTCGAAACGCACGCCGACCGGCCCGAAGTGCAGCACTGGCTGCACGAGGCGGCCAAGGAAGCGGGCATCATCGAGGCCAGCCGCCAGGAAATCATCGAGCTGTTGCTGGGCTGGATCGACCAGGACCGCAAATCCACCGCGCTCAAGGCGCTGCAGGGGATGATCTGGAAGGAAGGCTACGAGGCTGGCGAATACCGCGCGCACGTCTATCCCGAAGTATCCGCACGCCTGCATGGCTGGCGCGCCGACGGCCTGCACCTGTACGTCTATTCCTCCGGTTCGGTACCGGCGCAGCGATTGTTCTTCCGCTACAGCGACGCGGGGGACCTGACGCCGCTGTTCGCCGGCTATTTCGACACCGAAACCGGCCCCAAGCGCGAATCCGACTCGTACGCGAAGATCGCCGAAGCGATCGGCGAACGCCCGGAGCACATCCTGTTCCTGTCCGACATCGTCGAGGAACTGGATGCCGCAGGCACCGCCGGCATGCAGACCGGCTGGCTCGTCCGTGCACCACAGGCGATGCCGTCCGAGCCGCGCCATCGCGCCTACGCGGATTTCGACGCCATCGAACCCTGAGACCTGCAATGCGCGCAAGCCTGATCGCCCTGCTCGCATTTGCCGCCGGCATTCTGGCGATGCTGCTGGCCCAGGGCTGGCTCCCTCACCACCCGGCCGGCCAGGCATCGCGCGTGCCGGCGATCGCCCGGGTCGCCACGCAGCCGCCGCTCGACGACGCCGAAGCCCCGGCGTTGCCGCAGGATGACTGGCCGGAACAGGCACCGACGCCCGAGCAGGTGCTCTACACCCAACCGCAGCTGCTGGATGCCGCGCTCGCCCGGCTCGGTCCACGCGTCCCGGGCAGGCCAAATCTCTACCTGCTCGCCTTCGCCGGCGACGGCAGCGAGGACGTCTTCCACAACGAAGCAGAGTACGCCGCGCGCCTGTTTACCCGGCGGTTCGGCGCCACGGCGCACGCGCTCGTGCTCGAGAACTCCCCGGACACGCTATCCACCCGGCCGCTGGCCACCTGGAGCAACCTGGAAAGCGCCCTCGATGGACTGGCCGACGCCATGGACCTACGACAGGACGTCCTGCTCCTCTACCTTTCCACTCACGGCAGCGAAGACCATACCCTGCTCGTGGACATGGACCCGCTGCCGCTGGACCAGATCGGCGCGCAGGACCTTGGCGCGATCCTCGCGGCACGCCCATTCAAGTGGAAGGTGGTGGTGGTCAACGCCTGCTACTCCGGCGGCTTCATCCCGTCGCTGCAGGGCGAGGGCACCCTGGTACTCACCGCTGCGCGCAGCGACCGCAGTTCGTTCGGCTGTGGCAACGATTCGGCGGCAACCTACTTCGGCCGCGCATGGCTGATCGATGCGCTGAACCACACGCCCGACTTCATCGCCGCCTTCGCGCAGGCAAAAGGCGAGATCACGAAGTGGGAGCGACAGGAGCGACTGCTGCCTTCCGAGCCGCAGATGGCGATCGGCAAAGGCATCGCCGAGCAGCTGGCGCGATGGCGCCAGGGCCTGAATCCGGGCCCGGCCGTGCCCTTCCAGCAACCACGGCAATCCGCTCCGCTGGCTGCCCATCACTGAGCCCCCGTAGGAGCACACCCCTGCGCGACCGATAACGGTGGGCGCCTGGGCAGATGCATGCATGACGGTTGCGCACAGGGTGCGCTCTTGCAAGGTGGTGCCGATCACTTCACCGACTGCTGCGCATGCCGATCTGCCAGCAGGGCAGCGACGTGCGAGAGTCCCAGTCCACGCGCATGCAGGGCCACCGTGAGGTGGAACAGCAGGTCGGCAGCTTCGCCTAGAAACTCCGCATCGTCCTGCGCGACGGCGGCAAGTGCTGTCTCCACGCCTTCCTCGCCAACCTTCTGGGCGATGCGGCGAATGCCGCCCTCGAACAGTTGCGTGGTGTAGCTGCCGGCGGGCCGCTCGACCGCCCGCCGGGCGACCAGCGCATCGAGTTCGGCGAGAAAGCCCAAGGGGAGCCGTGCTCCGTCGAAGCAGCTGGACGTGCCGCGATGGCAGGTCGGCCCGGCCGGCTCGGCGAGCACCAGCAGCGTATCCGCGTCGCAGTCGACATGCAGGCTCCTCATCCGGAGCACGTTCCCCGAACTCTCGCCCTTGGTCCACAGGCGCCCCTTGCTGCGGCTGTGGAAGGTCACCAGGCCGCTCGCTTGTGTGGCCGCCAGCGCTTCGGCATCCATATAGCCCAGCATCAGCACTTGGCCGGTCAGCCAATGCTGCACGATCGCGGGCACCAGGCCGCCGCCCTTGGCGAAGTCGAGCGCCTCGGTCATCGCACACCTCCGGTTTCCGTCGTCACGCGCACCGCAATGCCCTGCCCGGAAAGCCACTGCTTCAATGCCGACACCTCGATCGCGCCGGAATGGAACACACTGGCCGCCAGCGCGCCATCTACATCGGCCTGGGCGAACACCTCGCGAAAATGCTCGGCTGTGCCGGCACCGCCGGAGGCGACGAGCGGCACCCCACAGACCGCGCGCGCCTCGGCCAGTTGCGCCAGATCGTAGCCACCACGCACGCCGTCGCTGCCCATGCAATTGAGCACGATCTCGCCGGCGCCCAGGCGCTGCGCCTCCACGATCCAGTCCAGCGTGCGCCGCGGCAGCGCCTGCGTGCGCGACGGATCGCCGGTGTACTGGCGCACACGCCACTGCCCATCGGCATCGCGAAGCGAATCGATGCCGACGACGACGCACTGCACACCGAACGCCGCGGCCAGGTCGGCAATCAGGGATGGCCGCTCCAGCGCCGGCGAATTGATCGATACCTTGTCCGCCCCGGCGTGCAGCACCGCGCGCGCCTCATCGACGCTGCGGATGCCGCCGGCCACGCAAAAGGGGATATCGATCTCCCGCGCCACCCGTTCGACCCAGGCTCTGTCGACGGCGCGCCCCTCCGGGCTGGCAGTGATGTCGTAGAACACCAGCTCGTCCGCCCCCGCGTCGCGATACCGCAGCGCCAGCTCGACGATGCCGCCGACCACCGCGTGGTCGCGAAAGCGCACGCCCTTGACGACCTGACCGTCGCGCACATCCAGGCAGGGAATGATGCGACGGCTCAGCACGGAGACCTCCCGCGTGACCGTCGCGGCGCCCTGCCGCCCTTTGCGAAGGAACGACTCATGCAGCCATCGCCTCCGCCAACCCGAAGCAGCCTTCCAGCAGTCCTCGCCCAAGAATCACGCTGCTCGCGCCGGCCACTCGCGCATCGCGGATGTCGTCGATCGAACGCACGCCACCGGACGCCTGCACGGCAAGCGCCGGGGCAATGTCCGACAGGTGGCGGTACAGCGTCAGGTTGGGGCCCGCCAACATGCCATCCCGGTCGATGTCGGTGCACAGCAGGTGGCGGGCGCCACGCGCCGCGAACCATGGCGCCAGGTCATCGAGCGTGCGCGCCTCGGCCTGGGTCCAGCCGGCGCTCGGCAACGTCCAGCGATCCTCCTGCCAGCGTGTATCCAGCGCGATCGTGAAGCGATCCGCACCGTGACGCCGCAGCCAGTCGACTACCCGTTCCGGATCACGGATCGCCACGCTGCCGACCACTACCCGCTCCACGCCCGCGTCCAGCAGCCGATGCACGTCGGCGATGCCGCGCACGCCGCCACCGGCCTGTACTCGCAGACCGGTGCGTGCCAAGGCTTCGATCACAGGCAGGTTGGCGAATCCGCCCGACTTCGCCCCGTCGAGGTCGACCACATGCAGCCAGCGCGCACCGGCCGCCGCGTAACCGGAAGCCAGCGCAACGGGGTCATCGGGGTAAGTCTTCTGGCGGGCGTAGTCGCCTTGCGCGAGTCGGACGACGCGGCCTTCGCGCAAATCGATGGCGGGGAGGATTTCAGCTTTCATAGGTCCAGGAAATTGCGCAACAGGCGAGCGCCCACTGCAGCCGAGCGTTCCGGATGGAACTGCATGCCGAAGAAATTGCCGCGCGCCACCACGGCCGAGAACACCGCGCCGTGGTGGGTTGATGCAAGCGTGTAATCGCCTGCCGGCACCGCATAGCTGTGCACGAAATAGGCCTGCGCGTCGGCGGGCACGCCCTCGAGCAAGGGATGACTGGCGCACGCATGCAGCCGGTTCCAACCCATGTGCGGCACCCTCAGCCCCGGCGCGGCCCGAAGCCGCCGCACCGCGACCGGGATGACGTCCAGGCAATCCACCTCACCCTCTTCCGAGCGCGAGCAAAGGAGCTGCATGCCCAGGCACACGCCAAGCACCGGCTGGCTGAGCCCGCGCAGCACGTCGACCAGACCCAGCGCACGCAATCGCGCCATCGCCGGACCCGCTGCACCGACGCCGGGAAGGATCACCTTGCCGGCTGCGCGGATCGTCGCTGGATCGGAGGTCAGCGGCGCTTCTACGCCCAGTCGCTGCAGGGCATAACGCACGGAGCCGATGTTGGTGCCGCCGGCGTCGACCAGCACGACGGGCGGGCTGGCGGCGCCCAAGGGCTGTTCCGTCAGGGTGCGGGCGGACGTAGCGATTGCGGTACTCACAGAGCCCCCTTGGTACTGGGCAGTTCGCTGCCCTCCCTCCGCAGGGCCTGGCGCAGCGCACGGGCGACGACCTTGAAGCAGGCCTCGACCATGTGGTGCGCGTTGTCGCCCCGTACCGACAGGTGCAGGTTGGCGCCCAGCGTCTCGCACAGCGAGCGGAAGAAATGCGCCACCAGTTCGGTCGGCAAATCGCCGACCCGTTCGCGCGGGAAGCTGCCCTCGAACACGAAACAGGGCCGTCCGGAGAGATCGAGCGCTGCACTGGCGAGCGATTCATCCATCGGCAAAGTGAAACCGTAGCGGCCGATCCCACGCTTGTCGCCGAGTGCCTGTCGCAGCGCTTGGCCCAGCGCCAGCGCGCAGTCCTCCACCGTGTGGTGCTCGTCCACTTGCGTATCGCCCACGCAGGTGAGCGTGAGCGCGAAGCCGCCGTGCTTGCCGATCTGTTCGAGCATGTGGTCGAAGAAGCCCAGGCCGGTGCGTACCTGTGGTTCAGCCGGGCGATCCAGATCCACGCCTACCTCGATGGACGTCTCGCGCGTCCGCCGATGCACCGCCCCGACACGCGGCGCGTCCAGCAGGCGATGCGCGATTTCCTCCCAGCCAAAGCCTGACGGACCGACCCGCAATCCACGCACGCCCAGATTGGCGGCAAGCTGCATGTCGCTCTCGCGGTCGCCGATCACCGCGGATGCGGCACGGCTCCAAGCGTCGTCGGCGAGGTAATGGCGCAGGAGGCCAATCCCGGGTTTGCGTGTATCCAGCCCTTCGTGCGGGAAGCTGCGATCGACGAGAACCTCGCCGAACACGATGCCCTGCGAAGCGAGGACGCGCAGCAACAGCTCCTGCGGCCCGCGAAACGCCTCCTCGGGGAAGCTGGCGGTACCCAGGCCGTCCTGGTTGGTCACCATCACCAGCTCGTAGCCGGCCGCGACGCAACGCTGCAATGCGCCGATCACGCCCGGCAGCAGATCGAGCTTAGCGTAGCTGTCGATTTGCTCGTCCGGTGGTTCGACGATAAGGCAGCCGTCGCGATCGACGAAAAGGATTTTCCGGCTCATACGGCTCTCCCGCCGGAGCGCGCCCCGGGCACCACGGCCATGCCTCGCCCGACAGGGCGCCGTGCAGAGGATCCCTCGCAACGGGCAGCGCTCACGCCTCACCCCCGAGCACGGCCAGCACCCGGCTGTTTTCCTCCGGCGTACCGACCGTGATGCGCAGGGCATCGTCCAGCCCCGGGTAACGCCGCACGTCACGTACCACGATCCCGGCACCTGACAGCCGCCGGTACGCACTGCCCGCGTCCCCGAAACGCACGGCAAGGAAATTCGCCTGCGACGGAAGCACGGCGCGCACACCCGGCATCGCTGCCAGCGCGGCCGCCATCCGCGTACGTTCGGCGCGCACCACACCAATGCGTTCACGCGCCGTCGCCTGCCCCGCCGACGACAACGCGTCCAGCGCCGCGGCCACGCAAGGGCGCGGAAGCGGATAGGGCGGCAGGATGCGTCGCAACAAGGCCACCACATCGGGATTGGCCAGCAGACAACCGATACGCGCACCGGCCAGCGCCCACGCCTTGGACAGCGTGCGCAGCACGGCCAAGTGCTCGTAGCGATCGAGCAACGTTGCGGCGCTGGCGCTGCCGGCGAACTCCACGTAAGCCTCGTCCACCACCAGCAGCGCACGCCCGGCCAGTCGTCGCGCCAGTTCTTCGACCGACTCCAGGGACACACCCGCCCCGGTCGGATTGTTCGGTGCACAGACAAAGACCAGCTTGACCGCCGGCGTCACTGCCGCCAGCAGCGCGTGGACATCGAGTGTGAAATCCGCCGACAGCGGCACTTCGACCACCGCGGCGTCCTGCACGCGCGCGCAGACCGCATACATCCCGAAGGTCGGCGGCTGCACCAGGATCGCGTCTTCGCCGGCGCGGCAGAACGCGCGCACCAGCAGGTCGATTGCCTCGTCGCTGCCCCGACCGACCAGTACCTGATCGGGTCTTGCGCCATACAGTCCGGCCAGCCGTTCGACCAGCGCCGCCGGCTGCGGGTCCGGGTAGCGATGGCAATCCAGTCCGGCATCGCCGAACGGCGCCCACGCCGATTCATTCGCGTTGAGCATCAACGCACCACCTGTTGCCTCCATGCGCGCGGAGGAATACGGCACCAGCGCGCGGATCTCCGCGCGCGCGAGTTCCAGCACGCTCATGCGATGGATACCTCCGCATCGAGCGCCGCCAGCCGCAGCGTCACCGCGCGGCGGTGCGCCTCCAACTGCTCGGCGGCGGCCAGCGTGGCGGTGCACGGACCGATCACCCGCAGCCCTTCCGGACTCAGCTCCTGCACGCTGATCTGCTTCTGGAAACTGGCCACCGACACGCCACTGTGGCTGCGCGCATAACCGTAGGTCGGCAGCACGTGGTTGCTGCCGCTCGAATAATCGCCGACCGATTCGGGCGTCCATGCGCCCAGGAACACCGAGCCGGCACTCTCCACCCGCGCCAGCCAGGCACGCGGCTCGATGACCTGCAGGATCAAATGTTCCGGCGCGTAGCGGTTGCTCACCTCGATCGCCTGCTCCAGCGAGTCGACCTCGATCAACCGGCTGTTCGCCAGCGCCCGGCGCGCGACATCTGCTCGCGGCAAAGCCGCGCACTGGCGCTCGACTTCGGCCGCCACGGCATCCAGCAAGCCGGCCGACGGGCTTACCAGCACTACCTGCGAATCCGGTCCGTGTTCGGCCTGGGACAACAGATCTGCCGCCACGAAGGCGGGCTCGGCCTGCGCATCGGCCACCACCAGCACTTCCGACGGACCGGCCGGCATGTCGATCGCCGCGCCCTGCGGATCGGTCGAAACCTGCACTTTGGCCTCGGTGACCCACGCGTTGCCCGGCCCGAACAGCTTGTCGCAACGGGGCACGCTTGCCGTGCCGTACGCCATCGCGGCAATCGCCTGCGCGCCGCCGAGCTTGAACACCCGATGCGCACCGATGACGCGCGCCACATGGAGAACGGCCGGATCGCAACGACCATCCGCGCGCGCCGGGGAACACAAGACAACCTCGGCGCAGCCGGCGATGCGCGCCGGCACGCCCAGCATCAACGCCGTGGACGGCAACGGCGCGGTGCCGGCCGGCACGTAAAGCCCGACGCGGCCGATTGCCCGCAACACGCGTTCGACGCGCACACCTGGCGCGGTTTCCATCGCCACCGGTCGAGGTGCGGCGGCGCGATGGAACGCCTCGATGCGCGCGGCCGCCTCGCCTATCGCCGCCTTCAACGCCGGATCGAGCGCCGCCTCGGCCTCGTCGAACTCGGACGGCTCGACCTCCAACCGCTGGAGCGTGCAGCGGTCGTACCGAGCGGTGAAGCGCAGCAGCGCCGCATCGCCCTGCCCGCGCACGGCTTCGATAATCCCTGCGACACCGTCGCGCAGCTCGTCGCTGCGCGCCTGCACCGGCCGCGCCAGGGCCGCGGCGCGCCCCTGTTCGTCCAACGCATTCCACGCCAGCCGCTTCATGCCAGCATCCTTTCCACCGGCAGCACGAACATCTCGCGCGCACCGGCCTTCTTGATCTCTTCGAGCTGGCGCCAGCTCACCTCGCCGGCGCACAGCGCCTGCAGCATCACCTGGTCCGGCTGGCCGGCCAGCGGCAGCAGCGTCGGCTGCGGGCCGCCCGGCAACAGGCGAGTGATCGCTTCCAGCGAGCCACGCGCGGCCTGCAACAGCAGCAGCCGCGACTCGCGCACCTGGATCACGCCATCGATGCGCTTGAGCAGCAGCTCGACCAGGTCGCCGCGCTCGTCCGCCGGCAGCACCTGCGGGCCCACCAGCAGCGCCTCGCTGTCCAGCACCACCTCGACCTCGCGCAACTGGTTCGCCACCAGCGTGCCGCCGCTCTGCACCAGGTCGCAGATGGCCTCGGCCGTACCCAACCGCGGCGCGATCTCCACCGATCCGGCCAGCGTCACCACGCCGGCCTCGATCCCCTGCGCGCGCAGCCAGCGGCCGAGCAGCCCCGGATAGGAGGTCGCGATGCGTCGCCCGGCAAGGTCCGCGGCGCCGGCATAGTCCATCTCCTGCGGCACCGCCAGCGACAACCGGCAGCGCCCGAAGCCCAGCCCGCGCCATTCCGCCAGCGCCACGTCATCCTCGCGCCCAGCGGTGAGCTCGTACTCGTTGAGGACGTTGCGCCCGACTATCCCCAGATCGCACACGCCCTGCGCGATCAGCCCGGGAATGTCGTCATCGCGCACCAGCAACAGGTCCACCGGCTCGCCCTCGCCGAAGCAGAACAGCTTGTCGCGGCTCTGCCGGAAGGTGAACCCGCACCGCGTCAGCAGGTCCTGCGCCGGCTCGGTGAGCCGCCCGGATTTCTGCATCGCGATGCGAAGTCGATCGCGCGGCCTCATGCCGGTGCCTTGGCGGTCTTGCGCTTGCGTGCCGCGCGCGCCGCCGCGGCGAGATAGCCGCCGTTGCCCTGGTTGAGGTAGCGCGCCACCCGCCCGATGGTGGTGATGCTCACCCCCGTGCGCTCGTGGATCTCCCGGTAAGGCAGCCCCTCCTGCAGGTACGGCACCACCCGCCAGCGATCCACCATCGCCTCCAGTTCCGCCGGCGTGCACAGGTCATGCAGGAACGCCTGCATCTCGTCCACGTCGCGCAGCGCCAGCAGCGCCTCGCACAGGCTGCGCTCCACCGACTCGTTCGGGGTCTCGGGATCAATCGCTCGTCGCTTCATAATGTACTAACGCGCTAACATATGAGTTGCGCAATATAGACGCACTTCAACCGCGGCGCAAGACCACGGCAAGCGGCTAGTCGCCAACACGAGAAGCCTGGGCGAGCACGCTGACAGCGGCCCACCCAACCATTCGTAGGTCTTCACCCACAGCGAGGATGTCACGTGGATGACGCCACGTACTGACGCATCGGGCTTGTCGCTCGTAGCGGGCCGCGGCTCTAATAAGCACCGCGTTCAAGTGACGTGAACGCTACTGCCAACAGGTCTCTCGCCTTGCATCCGAAGACCTGCTTGAAGACGGAATAGACAGGGAGTCGGAATGGAATCGCCAACTAGTGCAGCGTGGGCCCTGCAAATTTTGTTGCTCGGCGCGCTGATGCCGGCAAGCAAGTGCCTACACGCCTTCCGCGCATGCGGACGGAGTGTCGTGCGCGCGCCATCGCACCGGCTCCAAGGCTTTCTCCACATCTACTGATTTGCCCCGGCATCGAACAGGGTGCGGCGCCGCGCCGTGCCGGTGCGCGCGTGCGCCCCACGCCACGCGGCTGACAACTACCTCGACCTGCGAGCTCCACGTGAACAAGGTTTTTCCGAACCGGATTCTGAGCGCCCTGTTGCTGCCAGCACTCCTGCTGGCCGGCTGCGGAACGCCTGCCGCCAAGGATTTCGGCGGGCGTTGGAAACCAGTCAATCGCTTCCAGCCGTCTACCACCGAGATTCCGCTCAATCAGCCCTATACCTACTACGCCGCTCCGATGGACGAGACGCTGCGCAACATGCTGGTTCGCTGGACCACCGACACCGGCATGACGCTGGTCTATCGCATTCCTTCCGATTACACGCTGTTCGCGCCAGTCAGCAAGTTGCGCACGACGGACATCCAGCAAGCGGTTAGCGAACTGAGCGCGGTCTACGCGGCGCAGGGCGTGTCGGTCACCGTTGCGGGTGAAAGGCTTCAAGTCGACCGCGTAAAGAGCTTCGGTTCCAGCATCACGCCTTCAGGGATGCAGCAGCCATCGATGCCTCCGACCGGCGTAGCTACGAAGCCGGGCTCTACCGACACCGTCGGCGGAGTGCGCTGATGCTTGCCAGGAAAGCCAGCTCCCGCAAGGTCGAGGAAGCCGTCGCCAAGGCGGTCAACTACGAACTCTCGATCGCAGACATCGCGCGCCGCAGCGAGCGGCGCGCGTGGTGGGTGGCATTTTGCGCGCTCGGCATGTCGCTGATCCTCGCTGGCGGCTATTTCTACATGCTTCCGCTCAAGCAAAAAGTGCCCTACCTGGTGATGGCTGATGCCTACACGGGCACGAGCACCGTGGCCCGGCTGACCGGGGACTTCACGCATCGCCGAATAAGCACCAGCGAGGCGATCAACCGCAGCAACGTCGCGCATTTCGTCATGGCCCGCGAGTCCTACGACCTGGCGCTGCTCAACCTCGGCGACTGGACCACCGTACAGACCATGGCCTCGCCTGGCGTCAAGGCAGACTACACGCGGCTCTACTCGTCGATGAACCCGGACAGCCCTTACAAGGCATACGGAAAGGACAAAGCCATACGAGTGAGGCTGCTCAGCATCGTCCTGATCGGCGGCGGCGCGGGCCGCACGCCAACGGGCGCCACCGTCCGCTTCCAGCGCAGCCTCTACGACAAGCAGAGCGGCGCCACGCAGCCGCTGGACAGCAAGATCGCCACGATGGAATTCATCTACAAGGCGAACCTGGAAATGGACGACCGCAACCGCATCGAGAACCCGCTGGGTTTCTGGGTCACCAGCTACCGCGTGGACAACGACTACGCCACGCCTGCGCCTGCCGAGATCCCGGAAGCCGCCAATGCCCAGGCGATGACGCAGTCCTCCACGCCAGCCTACCCGCCCGCGCCTATCCAAGGTCAGGGCTCTTCACCACGGCTCGATGCGGCAGCAGATGCCCCAACGGGAGCGGCTCGATGACCCGGTACCACCTTGCGTTCGTGGCGACCCTGATGTGCGCGGCCGCCATTGGCATACCAAGCCAGGCACAAGCACAGGTCGTGCAGCAGTACGAATACCAGCCGGACCACATCTATCCAGTGCGCTCGGGCCTGGGCATTACCACGCAGATCGAGCTCAGCCCGAACGAGCAAATCCTCGATTACAGCACCGGCTTCAGCAGCGGCTGGGAACTCACCCGTCGCGACAACGTGTTCTACCTCAAGCCCAAAAACGTAGACGTGGACACCAACATGATGGTGCGTACGGCCACGCACTCCTACATCTTCGAACTGAAGGTAGTGGCGACCGACTGGAAGGTACTAGACCAGGCCAAGCGCGAGGGCGTGCAGTACAAGATCACTTTTGCCTATCCCGCCGGCACCAGCTTCTCGACGGAAAGGAAGAAAGCCGCCGAAGCACCTCCGCTGGATACCCGGTTGATCCCGGGACGCAACTACAACTTCGACTACGACTACGCCACGCGGAGCAAGCGCGCGCCCTGGCTGGTCCCGGCGCACGTCTATGACGATGGCCGCTTTACCTACATCCGCATGAGCGACCTCAAGCGCTTTCCCACCGGCAACTTCCCGGCGATCTTCATGCGCGAGACGGAGCACGGCGACGATTCCCTCGTCAACACGACCGTCGAGGGCAACACCATCGTCGTCCACGGAACGTATCCCTATCTCGTCATCCGCCATGGCGACGACGTCATCGGCCTGCGAAGGAACGCCGCCAAGTGAGCACGCACACCCCCTACCAGTCCGTCGATAGCGCGGACGCCGGTCATGGCGAAGCGTTAACGCACAATCCTTACTCCGCGCACTACCAGCAGTCCGCCTCGCCCGACTTGGACGCCGGCGCGCCACTGCTGAAATCGCATGAACTGCGACGGATGAACCGGCGCGTGCTGCTGATGCTAGGTTCTGCAGTCGCGCTGTTGTTGTTCGTCTCGTATTGGATGATCAGCAGCGCCACCTCGCGTCGCGAACCGAACAAACCGAGGGAAGAAAAAGTCACCGTGGCCGATGCACCGCCGGCCTTGGCCCTGCCGCCTGCCCGCCGCCCCGGGCCCGAACCGATTCCTCTGGCCACGCAACCCGCCTTGCCGCCGCTGCCGCTACCGCAACCGCCCGCCGAACAAACCCCACAGGCGTCTTTGGCTTATACGCCCCGCGAACCCACGCTGATCGAGCGCCGCATCGCCGGCACATCGGACCCGATGGGCAACCTTTCGGCGACACCTGCCGGCGCACCGTCTCCAGGCCTCGGCCGGGCCTCGCTGTCCGGCCGAGCGACGGCGACCCAAGCCGAGCCGCTGGAGCACGCCGATGCGCTGATGCAGCGCGGGACCTACATCCGCTGCGTGCTGGAAACCCGGATCGTCACGGACGTGCCGGGCTACACCTCCTGCCTGGTCACCGAGCCGGTGTATTCATTCAACGGCCGCAAGCTGCTGCTGCCTAAGGGCTCAAAGGTGCTCGGCGCCTATTCGAGCGGCCCGAAAGGCCGGCGCGTCGCCGTGGTGTGGGATCGCATCATCACGCCAACCGGCATCGACGTGGACATGAGCAGCAAGCCGAGCCCCGGCATCGACAATCTGGGCGGCGCCGGACTGCCCGGGCACTACGACGCGCACTGGGGCAGCCGCATCAGCGCCGCATTGCTCATCAGCATGCTCAGCGACGCTTTCAAGTATGAGGCCGCCGGGCACGGCCCCACGACTTCCTCGATTGCCGCAGGCGGCGTGATCGTGCAGGAACCTTTCGAGAGCAATACCGCCCGCACCGTCCAGAACCTGGCCGACATGGCCGTGCGCGAGGCCGCCAACAGGCCGCCCACGGTGACCATCAACCAGGGCACGGTGATCTACGTCTACGTCGCCCGCGACGTTGACTTCAGCGACGTCGTCGCGCGCTTCTGAACAGGCTTATGGAAGATCCCCTCGCCCTTGTCTCGAACGAATTCCTCGACTACCAGTACGAGGTGCTGGGCGTGCGCGAATTCATGGCCTCATCCGAGGTCACCGAGATTTGCATCAACCGGCCTGGCGAGCTCTACCTTGAAAGCCGTGCCGGCTGGCAGCGGGTGGAAGTCCCGGCGCTGACCTTCGAGCGCGCGCGCCAGTTCTGTACCGCCGTAGTCAACGAAAGCAATACCGGGCAGCGCATCACCGACATCGATCCCGTCGTCTCGCTGACCTTCCCGACCGGCCAGCGCGCCCAGTTCGTCATCCCGCCTGCCTGCGAGGCGGGCAACGTGTCGATCACCATCCGCCTTCCCTCGAAGCAGTCCAGGACGCTGGACCAATACCAGGCAGATGGCTTTTTCGATCACATCCTGGACGACGCGTGCGACCTCGGCGACGAAGATCGCCACCTGCTCGACCTGCGTGCCGGGCGCCGCTATGCCGAATTTTTCAAGGCGGCCGTACGCAGCAAGAAGAACATCGTGGTATCCGGCGCCACCGGCAGCGGCAAGACCACCTTCATGAAGTCGCTTGTCGACCACATCCCGCCCGAGGAACGGCTGGTCACCATCGAGGACGCCCGCGAGCTTTTCATCAGCCAACCCAACGTCGTGCACCTGCTCTATTCCAAGGGTGGCCAGAGCGCCAGCAACGTCACGGCCAAGAGCTGCATGGAAACCTGCCTGCGCATGAAGCCCGACCGCATCATCCTGGCCGAGTTGCGCGGCGACGAGGCGTTCTACTTCATCCGCAACTGCGCATCGGGCCATCCCGGATCGATCACCAGCTGTCACGCGGGCAGCACCGAGCAGACCTGGGACCAGCTTGCGCTGATGGTCAAAGCCTCGGCAGAAGGTGCCGGGCTCGAGTTCGCGACCATCACACGGCTGCTCCGGCTGACGATCGACATCGTCGTCCACATCAAGGCGCATGCAGGGCAGCGGCACATCACCGGCATCGACTTCGATCCTGCACGCAATTTCCTGCAGGACCCGCAGTCGCAAGCGTGCTGACGACGAGGAACCAAGGATGGTCGCCGTATTCAACCCGATGTCCTGCCCTCACCTGGCGGTCCCAGCCGAGGTAATGAAGCATGTGATCAAAGCCGAATCCGGCGGCAATCGCTTCGCCATCGGCATCGTCGGGGGCCGTCTGGAGCGCCAGCCGCGCAACCTCGGCGAAGCGGTCGTTACCGCGCGCATGCTCGAAGCGAAGGGATATGACTTTTCGCTCGGCATAGCCCAGATCAACCGCAGCAACCTACCCCGTTATGGGCTCGACACTTTCGAGCAGGCCTTCGACGCCTGCGCCAACCTCACCGCGGGCGCACGCATCCTGGCCGAGTGTTATGGCCGCTCGGGTGATGACTGGGGCAAGGCTTTCAGCTGCTACTACTCGGGCAACTTCACCACGGGCTACCGCGATGGCTACGTGCAACGGATCTTCGCCTCGCTGCACGTCGACCCGCCTGGGACCTCCGAGCCGATAACCGTCCGCCCGCAGACGACCGAACATCCTGCAGACAAATCGGTTCCGACGGCGCTCCCTACCGCACCCGGCAGCTCTGCCTATCGCGTGTTGATCCGTTCGGTGGCCATAGATGCAGGTGGGGACGCGCTTGTTGCCGCTGTGTCAGGGACACCGGGCCCCGCCAAGACGGCCGACAGGCAGCCGCTACCTGGGACCAAGGAGCCCGCCGAGACCACCGCGTCGGCGTTCGTGCCGCGCGTGAGCGGTCCCGGCGACGCGCCAAGTAGCGAGCCCACGCCAGCCACCTTCGCCACTGGCAGCCAGACCGCCTCCGACCAAGAGACTCCTGATGCTGCGTTCGTCTTCTGACCGACCGCGCCGGCAAACGCTGGCGCTTCCGCCAAATCCGGCTGCCTTCCGTGCGGCCATCCATGAAGCGCCCATTGCCCGATGGCCGCTGCTTTCCAACCGTCCAAAAGGAAAAACCAAGATGGCCAAGAACCTGTCTTCAAACCCGAACGCTCGCCACCTCATCCGCAGCAGGACCGCCGTGTTCATGACACTGGCGATGTGCCTGGCGGTCGTGCTGCCGAGCATCGCGTTCGGCCAGGATGTCACCGACACCATCGCCACCACTTGCGGATTCGCCAGCAACGTCAACAAGATCCTGAATGCCATCTCGATCATTGTGGTGACAATCGCGATCGTCTTCTCCGGTTACCAGATCGCCTTCGCGCACAAGCGCATCTCGGATATTTCGCCGGTGCTGATCGGCGCCGTCCTGATCGGCGCCGCGGGGCAGATCGCCAAAATGTTCCTGGCCGGCAGCACCAGCGCTTCGGGCGCCACAGCCTGCACCGCGAGCCTGGTCACCCACGTGCTCAATTTCTATGCATAAGGACGCACTGTTCCGTGGCTGCACCCGACCGCCCATGTTCATGGGCGTGCCCTACGTGCCGTTTTTCATGGCCGCAGGCGGATGCCTGCTGCTGGCGATGTATTTCAACCTGTTCTTTCTGCTGCTGATCCCGCCGGTGATCTTCGGGATGCGCCAAATGGCGCGACGCGACGAAATGATCTTCCGCCTGCTCGGACTGCGCCTGCAGTTTCGCACCCGGGTCAGGAACCTCGAGGAAAACGACGGTATGTGGGTATTCACGCCCAACATTCACCGCGGCCAGTCCAAGGCCAATCCGTAACGCCACAGCCCCCTGGCCCTATCCCAGGGTGGTTACCGGAACCTGCGCATGTCAAAGCCCGTCTTCCTGCCTGAGACCCCGATCAGCGAACTCGTGCCGCTGTCCACCCACGTCTCGCCCACGGTGCTCAAAACCACCGGCGGCGATTTCCTGATGGTTTGGCGCCTGGGTGGCCTGCCGTTCGTGGGGCGCGAGGAATGGGAACTCGAGCATCGCCACGCCACCTTCAACCGCATGCTGCAGACCCTTCGCGCGCCCGATTTCGTCAATGTTGCGTTTTGGGTCCACGACGTACGCCGCCGTCGCCGTATCGCCAGCGGGGGCCGTTTCGCCCAGCCGTTCAACCAGGCCCTTTCCGAGGCGTATTACGAGGCGCTGTCGAGCCAGAAGCTCATGCAGAACGAGCTTTACCTCACCATGCTCTACCGCCCGGTCGTCGGCGGGAAGAAGCTGGCCGAGAAGTCGGGCGACGTCACACGGCTCGAGGCCGAGCAGCACCAGGCCGTAAGTACAATCCTGGAGCTGGCGGCCAACGTCGAGGCGGTGCTCAAGGACTACGCGCCACATCGCCTCGGCATGTACGAGGCCGCCAACGGCGTGGTGTTCTCCGAAGCGCTGGAATTCTACGGCTACCTGCTCAACCGACTGGACGAGCCGGTGCCCGTGCTGCCGGCGCCGGTCTACAACTACCTGCCGCTAAGCAAGCAGCGCTTTTCCGCCAGGACTGGGGATTTCGTCATCACCACGCCGCAAGGGGTCAACCACTTCGGCGCGATCCTGAACATCAAGGAATACACCGACGGCACCTACCCCGGCATTCTCAACGGCCTGAAGTATCTGGGCTTCGAGTACGTGATCACGCACTCCTTCAGCCCGATGGGACGTCAGGATGCGCTCAAGGCGCTGGACCGCACCAAGGGCATGATGGTGTCCTCCGGGGACAAGGCGTTCAGCCAGATCGCCGAAATGGATCTCGCGATGGACCAGCTGTCTTCAGGTAATTTCGTGCTTGGCGAGTACCACTTCACCATCGCCATCTACGCACCGAGCCAGGAAGCGCTGTCGCAGCAGATCGCAGCGACCCGCGCGGAGTTGTCCAACGCCGGTTTCGTATCGGTCAAGGAAGACCTCGCCGTCACCGCTGCCTTCTACGCGCAGCTGCCAGGCAACTGGAAGTACCGCACCCGCCTGGCCAATGTCAGCTCGCTCAATTTCCTAGGACTGAGCCCACTGCAAAACTTCGCCATGGGCAAGCGGGAGAACAATCCCTGGGGCGACTGCGTCACCACCCTCCAGAGCACTAACGGGCAACCCTACTACTTCAACTTCCATGCCACCCACCCGGCAGAGAACTCGCTAGGTGAGAAAGCCATCGCCAACACGATGGTCATCGGCAAATCAGGCACCGGCAAGACTGCGCTGATCAACTTCCTTCTGAGCCAGGTGCAGAAGTTCGAACCCGCGCCGACCATCTTTTTCTTCGACAAGGACCGCGGCGCGGAGATCTTCGTGCGCGCCTGCGGCGGCAACTACCTTGCGCTGGAAAATGGCAAGCCTACCGGTTTCAACCCGTTCCACTGCGAGCAGACCGAGGCCAACGTCCAGTTCCTGGCCGATCTGGTCAAGGTGCTGGCGGGCAAGAGCGTGTACAGCCCTCGCGAGGACGAGGACATCTTCCGCGCCGTCGAGAACATTCTCGACACCCCCATGCGCCTGCGCAACATGACCAACTTCCAGAAGAGCCTGCCCAATCTGGGCGACGACGGCCTGTTCATCCGCATGCGCAAGTGGACCGCCGGCAATTCGCTCGGCTGGGTGTTCGACAACCCGGTCGACACGATCGACCTGGAGAAGGCCAACATCATCGGCTTCGATTACACCGACATCATCGACAACCCGGAAGTACGCGCGCCGGTGATCAACTACCTCCTGCATCGCCTGGAAGCGCTGATCGACGGTCGGCCGCTGATCTACGTGATGGACGAGTTCTGGAAGATCCTCGATGGCAAGGGCGGCCTGAAGGAGTTCGCCAAGAACAAGCAGAAGACCATCCGGAAACAGAATGGCCTGGGCATCTTCGCTACGCAGAGCCCGGAAGACGCGCTCGCCAGCGACATCGCCGCCGCCCTGATCGAACAGACGGCCACGATGATCCTGCTGCCCAATCCCAACGCGAGCCGCGAGGACTACATCAACGGACTGAAGCTCACCGAGGCCGAATATCAGGTGGTCGTGAGCCTCGACGAGCGGTCCCGCTGTTTCCTGATCAAGCAGGGCCATGCCAGCGCCGTCTGCCAACTCAACCTGCGCGGCATGGATGACGCCCTGGCGGTGATCTCGGCGTCCACCGACAACATCGAAATAATGCATCAGGTCTTGCGCGAGTGCGCCGCTGTCGAAGGCTTGCCCGTCGATGCCTTGCGCCCCGAACAATGGCTCGACCGGTTTTATGAAAGTCGCAAGGGCAGCGGCAAATCCCGCTCCATCGCGCCACCCGCTGCCCGCGCGACGTACGCAACGGCTGGCTAACTCAACGTCGCTCGCCAGAGGAATACGCCATGACCCATGTGCTCCGTTACCCGATGCGCCCGCGCCCTTGGAGCCAAGTCGCGCTCATCGTGGCCTTGCTCGGCATTTGCGTTGCGTCTACCCAGGCCCAGGTGCTGGTCACCGACCCCACGGCCATAGCAGCGAGTGAAGAAGGGTTCAAGTCACAGCTTGCGCAAAGCATGGCGCAATACGCCAGGCAAGGGATGGAGTACGCAAAGCAGCTTGAACAATATTATCAACAAGTCGAACAGTACAAACAGTTGCTCATGACCATAAAAGGTCTCGGCATCAATGTTTCTTTGTCGTCGAACAAGCTGGAGCCAATCGACGACCCGACTGAGCTCATCGACCAGAATTGTCCGAGCACGTCAGGCGGTTCGATAGTCGGCAAGCTTGTGACATCGGTTGCATCGTCTTTCAGCCCTGACACGCCCATTACCGTCGCTCAACAACAGGTCTGTGCAAATATCACGATGCTCCATATTGATGAGTACAACCGTACGGTGGCTATCCTCGGCAAGCTCGATCAGTACGGCCAAACTTTGCAAAAGCTGAACAAGCTGGCAAACGAGGTGAAAACGCTAGGCACGACAAGCGGCGCCACTACGCAGGCTGCCACTTACAGCGCGACCGCCGCCTATGCCATGCAGGGATGGCAGACAGCCATTGCCGGAGACGAGGCGCTTATTCAGGCCCTCAACCAGCAACAATCCATCCTGGCAAAAAAAGCGCTAAAGGGAAGCAGCGTGATCGGGACCGTCGTTCAGGCGGCAGCCTTGAAAGCGGCATTCTCGATCGACTGACGTATTCGGGCGGCCTCCCAATGCACAAGGGGTGAGTCGCCAAACGCGCAAGAAGGGAATCACGCGCAATGCCAACAAACCTCGCCGATTTCGTTTACTTCAGGCTGGTGTACGACTACCTGAGCAAACAAATCAACACCTTTGGAATGGACCTCATGGCGTCCTTCATGACCTGGGCAAGCGCACTGGCGCTGCTCATGGTCACGTTGTGGATCATGATCCAGGGTTATCGGCTGATTACCGGGCACTCGCGCGATTCACTGATGGCGATGGTGATGAACATGACGCGCATCGTCATCATCGTCAGCGCCGCAACCACGATGTCGGTGTTCGGCTCCAATCTGCAGCAGCTGTTCACGACTGACCTGAGTACAGGCATCAATCAGCTGTTTACCGGCAGCGACGACACGGCTGCGGAGACCATCGACCAGAACCTTGCCTGGACACAACTTGCACTGGGCGCGATTGATGCCGTGCAGGTTGCCCCCGGCGACATCGAGAACGCCGAGCGCAAGGCGCACGCCATGCTCATCGCTGGACTGGGCACGGCCAGTCCACCGATGGCTGCCGGTGCCATGTTGTTGCTTTACCAGGCCACCATCGCCCTGTTCATCGGTATGGGACCGCTGTTCATCCTTTGCCTGATCTTCGACCAGACCAAGGATCTCTTCCGCAAGTGGCTGCTCTACGGCATCGGCACCATCTTTTCCATGGCCGCGCTCAGTTTCATCAGCTCCCTCGTGTTGCAGCTGACATTACGCGTAGCAGCAGCACTCTGGACGGCGAACTTGATTACCCAGATGACCGGTTTCGGTGCTGAAGGCCTCTCCAACCAGGCACTGCAGCAAGGTGGCATCGGCCTGTTGATGACCGTCCTGATCGTCAGCGTGCCACCACTGGCCGCCGCTTTTTTCCAGGGCACCTTGGGAAGCTTCATGCACTACTCCGCCTTCGGCGGCGGCACCGGCAATCGCCCAGGGCCGCAGGGACAACCGCCCGGGTCCTACGGTGGATATAGCGGATCGCTTGCGCAGCGAGCTGCGCAGGCAGGACAGCAAAGTCATCACCTGCATGCCGGCAGTGGTCCGCACGGCGTTGCGCTGTCCGTATCCGGCGCACGCACGACGGCCATGTCGGCCCCGCAGCAGGCGGAAGCAATCCCGATTCGTCCGCATCCGAGAGACCGGACCTGAGCACGCGCCGGGTTCGCGTAAATGCCTTGCCAACCCGATGGAGGTCGCCTTGATACGACACGCCCGTTCTGCCCTTCTTGCGCTCACCGTCGCTGCCTCAGGCCTGACCGTAGCGCCTGCTCATGCCCAGAGCGTGGACCCCTGCAGCGTCTACACTTGCATGGCTGGCGTCTCCGGCGCAGGCGCCAGCGGCGGCGCTGCCTGTGTCCCCGCGACCACCTACTTTTTCAGCCTCGTCGTATTCGACCCCTGGTTCGATGCCGCGGCGACCTCTCAGCTGCGCAGGATGTACCTGATGACTTGCCCTGGCGCGGACGCCGCGACCAACGCTGTCCTACTGAACGCCATCATTGCCGAATGGGGTTCGGTGCCCTGACCACTGGCGAGATCGGCCGGATCCACAACTCACACGGAAAGGTGAGCCCACGATGTTCCGCAACAAGGCGATCGCCGCCTTCTTGGCCCTGCTACTGGCCTTGAGCGCGGGTGTTTACGCATCCGGGTGGCTGGTGTTGGCCCTCCTTCATCTGCAGGCGCCCCTTGACCCTGCAACCTACGGACGTTACCTGGCCGCTGCCTCCAGGCCGGAGGTTCGGCCCTACATGGCCCAGATCAAGCTGGCCGGGGTTGCGGGTTTCGGCCTGCCCGTGGCCGCTTGGGCCGGACTGCTCTATTGCATGTTCAGGACGCGCGCGCGCTCCACCCACGGTGACGCCCGCTTCGCCACCCGTGGCGACCTGGCCCGGCTTGGGCTGCTCAACGAGGACCCTACCGGCATCATAGTGGGCAGGCTCGGACGCAGCTTCCTGCGCCTCCGCGGCACGCGGCACGCCTTGCTCGCCGCGCCAACCCGAAGCGGCAAGGGTGTCGGCGCGGTCATTCCCAACCTGCTCAGCTACCAGGGTTCAATGGTCGTGCTGGACATCAAGCAGGAAGCCTTCGACATCACCTCGAGATGGCGCTCGAAGCTAGGGCCGACGTTCCTGTTCAATCCATTTGCCGAGGACCTTCGGACCCATCGCTGGAATCCGTTCGCGTACGTGCGGACCGAGGCGACCTATCGCACGTCCGACCTGCAGGCCATTGCCGATTGCCTATACAAGGACCCGCCGAATCAGGATCCGTTCTGGGTAAACATGGCGCGCTCGGCATTCGTTGCATCCGCCAGCCTCCTTTTCGATTGCTGGACCGATGGCTTGGACAAGGGTTTCGCCAAGGACGATGGCTATCCCACGCTCGGCGCGATCTATCGCCTGCTTTCCGGGGACGGGAGCGATTTGAAGGCTCACTTGAAGTCCGTGCTCAAGCTACCCCATGTCAGCCACGAGACGCGCACGGCCTTTGCCAACATCACCGCGTTGGCGGAACAGACCTTCACCTCCGTGATCGCCAGCACGCAGGCTCCTCTCCTCCTCCTCGCCAACCCGATCCTGGACAAGGCCACTTCGGGCAACGATTTCTGGCTACCCGACCTGCGCCGCCGGGTGCAATCGATCTACGTGGGCATCTCGCCGAGCAAGCTCAGCGAAGCGTCCGATCTATTGAACCTGTTCTTCAACCAGGCGATCAAGCTCAACGTGGACGTCACCCCGGACAAGGACGCGACCCTCCGGCATCCATGCCTGTTCATGCTGGACGAGTTCACCGCGCTGGGACCGATCGACGTGATGGTCGACGGCGTGGCCTACTTCGCAGGCTACAACGTGCGCGTGTTCTGCGTGATCCAGTCGCTCTCACAACTGGACGCGGTGTACGGCCCGGACAAGGCCCGCAGCATGATCACCAACCTGGCCTGCCAGGTGATCTACACGCCGCGCGAGCAGCGCGATGCCACCGAATACAGCGAGATGCTCGGCTACACCACGGAACGCAGACGGCAACGCACTCGCTCCAAGGGAGGATTTGGCCAAGGTAGCAGCGTGTCCCTGGCCGAAGTGGAGGAGAAACGCGCGTTGATGCTGCCGCAGGAACTGAAGGCACTCGACCCGAAGAAGGAGATCGTGTTCATCGAGGGCACGCCGCACCCGATCCGCTGCAACAAGATCCGCTACTACGAGGACAGCTACTTCAAGTCGAGGCTGCTAGGCGCTGCCAGCGTGCCCCGACTGGAGATGGGCCAGCCGAGTAAGGGCTCCGCGGAAACCAGCTAGCCCCGCGCCCCGTGGGCCGCCCGGATACGGCTCGCCAGCGCGTCAAAGAATTCTGCAGGCAACTCCGCCCGCACCGGCACCCGCCACCAACCCGGTTGCGCAAAGCGCCGGCACTTGATCGCGTCCTTGTCGGTCATCAGCACCGGCAGGTCTTCGCCCAGGTTGAAGTCCGAGGGGACGAAAGCGTGGTGGTCGGGAAACGCATGCTCGACCGGCAGGATGCCGTAAGCACGCAGGCTGTCGAAGAAGCGGGCCGGATGGCCAATGGCGGCCACGGCATGCACGCGCTGGCCGGTGAATGCGGTGAGCGGCTGGCAGGTGTCGTCGGTGAGCGAGCAGGCCTCACCGCCGCGCAATTGCATGGGATAGGCGCCCATGCGCTCACCGCCGTTGCACACGCGGATGTCGGCGGTGGCCAGGCGCATCAGCGGTTCGCGCAGCGGGCCGGCCGGCAGCAGACGGCCGTTGCCGAAGCCGCGCACGGCGTCGATCACGCACACTTCCACGTCGCGGGCGAGGCGGTAGTGCTGCAGGCCATCGTCGGCGATGACCACGTCGCAGCCGGCATTGACGAGCAGCCGGGCGGCGGCGGGGCGGTCGCGCCCCACTGCAACCGGGATGCCCTGGGTGCGGATCAGGCTGGGTTCGTCGCCCACCTGCTGCGGGTTCGGTGCGTCACCAAGCAGCAGCGGCTCGCGCTGGGTGCCGCCGTAGCCGCGGCTGACCACGCCGGGATTGAAGCCGCGCTCGCGCAACGCCTGGGCGACGGCAATGGCCAGCGGCGTCTTGCCGGTGCCCCCGGCGGTGATGTTGCCGATCACCACCACTGGCACGTGCAGGCGTACGCTGCGTCGCCAGCCATGGCGATAGAGAAAACGGCGAAGGCCGGTCACGCAGGCGTAAAGCCATGACAGCGGATGCACCCACAGCGGGGTGCGGCCATCGCTGTACCAGGCTTCTTCCAGCTTCTGCGCGAGCGCCATGAGGACGCCTCAGCCTTCTTCCTGTTCGTGGAACTGCATGCGGTGGAGCGCGGCGTACTGACCGCCCAAGGCTACCAACTCCGCGTGAGTGCCGCGTTCAACGATGCGTCCCTGGTCCATCACGGCGATCTGGTCGGCGTGTTCGATGGTGGACAGCCGGTGCGCGATCACCAAGGTGGTGCGATCGCGCATCAGGCGCTGCAGCGCCTGCTGGATCAACCGTTCGGACTCGGTATCCAGCGCGCTGGTGGCTTCGTCCAGCACCAGGATCGGGGCGTTCTTGAGGATCGCGCGGGCGATCGCCAGGCGCTGGCGCTGGCCGCCCGAAAGCATGCCGCCGCCCTGCCCGATCGGGCTGTGGATGCCTTCGGGCATGCGCTGGATGAACTCCATCGCGTTGGCTGCCTCGGCCGCGGCGACGATGTCCGCCTCGCTGGCACCGGCCAGTTCGCCATAGGCGATGTTCTGGGCGATGGTTCCGTCGAACAGCACCACGCTCTGTCCGACCCAGCCGATCTGGCGCCGCAGCGATGCAAGCGTGTACTCCTGATAGTTCTGGCCATCGAGCACGATGCGCCCGGCGCTGGGTTCCTGGAAACGTGGCAGCAGACTGACGAGGCTGCTTTTGCCGCTGCCGGAGCGGCCGACCAGGGCGGTGACGGTTCCGGGCGCGCAGTGCAGGTCGATGCCCCGCAGGGTGTCGACCTCGCTACGTGGATAGCGCAGGCGTACGCCTTCGAAACGCAGGTCGCCGCGGGTGCGCTCGATCTCGAGCCGGCCGGTGTCCTGTTCCGGCGGCAGGTCGATGACGTCGAACAGGTCCTCGGCCGCCGAGATGCCGCGCTGGATCGTGCCCTGTACGTTCGCCAGCCGCTTGAGCGAGGGCATCATGGCGCCCATGGCGGTCAGCACGGTCACGAACACGCCGGGGGATATCCCGTCGATCACCTGCGGCCGTGTGGCCAGGTAAACCAGCAGCGCGAGCGCGAGCGCGGCGACGGTCTGGATGGCCGTGCTTGAACTGGCGGCCGTGGTGGCGATCTTCATGTTGAGGCGGCGCGCCCGGTGCGACACCTCGCCGAAACGCGCGGCCTCGTGCTGCTGTCCACCGTAGACGCGCACCTCGCGGTGCGCGTGGACCGATTCGTCCACGGCGCCGGTCACCGAGCCCATCGAACCCTGGATGCGCCGGCTGATCTCCCGGTAACGCCGGCTGACCATCGTGGCGACCAAACCGATGCCGGGGGCCATCATCAGCAGCGTGAGCGAGAGGTAGGCGCTGTTGGTCAGCATCACGTACAGCATCCCGATGACCGTGACGCCCTCGGTCACCACGACCTTCAGTGCATCGGTGGAAGCCGATGCGACCTGCTCGCTGGTGTAGGTGATACGGGAGATCTGCTGGCCCGAAGGCTCAGTGCCGAAGAACGCAGCCGGCAGCCGGAGATAGGCCGCGAATACGTCGGCCTGCATCGCTTGCACGACGTTGCGGCCGACGTACGAAATGCCATAGCTGCTGATGAACGTCCCGACGCCGCGCGCGGCGAAGATCAGCACGATCCAGATCGGCATCCAGAAGATCAGGTAGGCGTCCTTCTTGGCGAAAAGCTCGTCGATCATCGGACGCAGCTTCTGCGTGAAGGCCGCCAACGCTCCGCCGTCGACCGCCATGCCGACGATGGCGATCACCCCCACTACCCACCATCGCCGTGTGTAGCCGAGCAGCCGTTTATAGACGCGCAGCGTCTCGGCGTCCCAGACGGCCGCCTTGCGGGTGAGTGTCAACGTGCAGCTTCCTGGCTTGGCGTGGTCGCGATCGCCAGCCGGGTGAAGCCGAGCTGGCCGAGCGCGTCCATGGCGGTCACGACGTCCTGGTGCGCCGTCTTCGCGTCGGCGCGGATCGTCACCGGGCGGTCGCGGTCGTCGCCGGCCACACGTGCGATGGCCTGCTTGAGCGGATCGACGCCCTCGCCCGTCACCGCATCGCTGCCCACATAGAAATGCCCGTCGCGGTCGATCATCACCGTCAGCGCGGGCGCCTGCATGTCGCGCTCTTCGGCGCTGGCCTGCGGCAGCGTGACCTGCAGGCGCGAGTGCTGCACGAAGGTCGTGGTCAGCACGAAGAACATCAGAAGCGTCAGCAGCACGTCGATCAGCGAGATCACGTTGATCTCGAAGTCGTCCTGCCGACGGTCGGAACCGATACGCATGCTTACCCTCAGGCGCTGGTCGCGGCGGTCGTCGCCGTGCGGCGCGGGCGGGCCGCCGGGGCCGGCGTGCCGGTCAGGTCATCGAGCAGCGCGGTGGCCTGCTTTTCCATGTCGACGCAATAGCCGGCCACTTTCGAGCGGAAGTAGCGGTGCAACACGTAGGCCGGGATCGCCACCACCAGGCCCATGGCGGTGCAGATCAGCGCCTCGCCGATGCCACCGGCCATCTTGGTGGGGTCCGCCATGCCGCCGGCCATGACCTGCATGAACATGCGGATCAGGCCGATCACCGTGCCGAGCAGGCCCAGCAGCGGACCAATCAGGGCGATGGTGCCGAGCGTGTTGAGGTAGCGCTCCATGCGGTGCACGACGTGGCGACCGGTGTCCTCGATGCGTTCCTTGATCTGCTCGCGCGGACGGTTGCGCACGGCCAGGGCGCCGGCGAGCAGCTCGCCCAGCGGCGAGCCGGCGGCGAGGGCTTCCAGGTGCGCGGGATCGAGCTGGCCGCTGCGCGCCCACTTGCGCACTTCTTCGCCCAACCCGTCAGGAAGGACGGCCTTGCGGCGCAGGGACCACCAGCGCTCCAGCACGATCGCCAGAGCCACCGCCGAACAGATCAGGATGGGGGCCAACGCCCATCCGCCAGCCATCAGAATTTCAAGCACTGCCTAACTCCCGCCAGGGCAACTTCTCAGGGGACGCCGAATCATAGCAGTCCCTTCACATCGTTCCGCGGTGCGCTTGGCAGTTGCAAAAACACCCGTTCATTCGCGCCAGTAGCGGGGTCTGCGCTGCCGCCAGGTGACCTCGATGGCGGGCTCGGCAGTGGCTGGCGCGTCGACCTCGATGGCGCCGCGCGTGGCGGTGTTCAGCAGCGGCACGCCCGCCTGGGCGTAGCGCCCGAGCACGAGCGGGTGTGGATGGCCAAAACGGTTGTGCCAGCCGGCCGACACCAGCGCCAGACGCGGTGCGATCGCGGCGATGAACGACGGGTCGGACGAATAGCGACTGCCGTGGTGCGGCACCACGAGCACTGTGGGGCGAGCGCTTCCGAGGGCCGAGGCCACGGCGGGTTCCACCTGGCTGCTGATGTCTCCAGTGAGCAGCAGGCGCCCGCCCCCGCCGTCCACGACCAGCACGCAGGAACGGTCATTGCGCCGCGCTGTTTCGTGAGGAGCGGGCGACAGCACGCGGAAGCTCACCCCATCCCAGCGCCAGGCCTGCCCTGCCCGGCACGGCTGCATCGGGAGCGGCATGCGTGCGGGCTCGCCTGCATAGCGCGTGGCGTGCGGAAAGGCCTCCGCCACCGCCGAAGCGCCGCCGGCGTGGTCGTTGTCGGCATGGCTGATCATGAGAACGTCCAGCCGGTCGACCCCGAGTGCGTGCAATGCCGGCACCACCACGGCCTCGCCCAGGTCGAAACCCGACGGATAGCGCGCACCGGCGTCGTAGACCAGCGCATGCCCGCGGGTGCGCACCACCACCGAGAGCCCCTGCCCCACATCCAGCACCCAGGCCTGGAACCCGCCAACCGCCGGCAGCGGCGACACTGGCCAGGCCAGCGGCAGGAACAGCAGCAATCCCACCCCCCGCAGCGGAAGGCCACGCGGGGCGAACAGCCACAACGCTCCCAACGTGGCCAACACGAGCGCCCCTGGTCCTACTTCGGGCAAGTACCAGTGCGCGCCGGGCCAGGCCGCCATCCGCTCAAGCAACCACCATTGGGCATGCGCGAAGAGCGCGGCCAGTTTCAGCACGGGCATTGCCACGCCGGGCGCGAGCAGGAGCAGCAACGTACCCATCAGCGCGCAGGGGACGATCACGAAACTGACGAACGGCACCGCGATGAGGTTCGAGAGCGCGCCGACCAGGGACGCTTCGCCGAAGAACCACAGCGTCAGCGGCAACAAGGCCACCGTCATCACCAACTGGCCCGCGGAGAGCTCGTGCAGGAAACCGCGCAGGCCGCGCGGGCGCGCCTCCAGGCACAGCATAAGGAACGCCACGCCCACAAATGAGAGCCAGAAGCCCGCCGACAACACCGCGAGCGGGTCGGCCAGCAACATCGCGATCAATGCCAGGCCGAGTGTCTGCGCGCCGCCGATCGCCCGTCGGCTGCATCGGCCCAGCGCGACGACCGCAATCATCAGCAAGGTACGCACCGTTGGCAGCCCGAAGCCAGCCAGTGCGCCATACAGCCCAGCCGCCACCAACGCTGCAGCCGCCTGCGCGGGCAGCCGCGGCAGGCGCAGCGCCAGACCGGGCCAAACCCAATACAGCAAGCGCAAAAGCGCCACGCCGAACAGCGCGGCCACGCCCACGTGGAAACCTGAAATGGCGATCAGATGCGGCACGCCGTTGGCACGGGCGACTTCCCAATCGTCCTGGTCCAGCCCACGGGTATCGCCGATGGAAAACGCCTGCAGCAGCGCGGCATCGTGCGGATCGGGCACACGGGCAGCGATGCCACGGGAAATCCGGTCGCGTATGCCGTCAACGCAGTGGCCCGCCTGCAACAGGTGATTGGCGCCGTCTTCGCGCACGTAGCCTGTGGCGGCGATGCGTTTTTCCAGGGCGTTCCGCTCCCCATCGAAGCCGCCAGGGTTGAGCAGGCCGCGCGGCCGGCGCAGTCGCACGTGCAATCGCCAGCGCGAGCATGCCGGTAGCGCCGGCGCGTCGTCGTACCAGCTCAGGCGCACGTGGCCATGCAGCGGCACCGGCTTCCCGCCAAGGGTGGCATGGTCGACGTCGAACACGACGCGGGTGGCGTCGCTGCGCACCTGCGGTAACCCGGACAGCGTGCCGGTCACGTCGAAGTCGCGACCATCCAGGTCACGCGGCAGGCGCAGGTCGAGCGCGAGCGTGCCGCGCCAGATCGCCCAGGCGGCGCCGAGAAGCACCAGCGCGGGCAGACGCAGGCGCGGCCAGCGCAGGCTGGCCCACAGGACGAGCAGACCGGGCAACGCGATCCACGTCGATGGCGGCAAGGCGGGCAGCCATTGCACGGCCGCCACGCCGCACAGCAAGGCCGCGCCGGTTGTCGCCGCACCGGGCCTCCGTGCCTCGTGCATTCCACCCTCCCGTGGGAAGGAGCCAGTTTAAATGGGGCCTGCCGGTGGAGTGGCTGAAATGCGTGTAGGGATACGGCGCGAACGAACGCTCTGGCAGGCTGGGCTTCACCCCATCGCCGCTGGCATGTGATGGGCTAAAGCTCCCCTACGGCGTGCTGGCTGTCAGCCCAGCGTTGTGCGGGCTTTTTCCTGCAGCACGCCATTGTGCAGCTCGAGCGTGCGATCCATCTTCGCGGCCAGCCGGTGGTCGTGCGTGACCAGGATGAAGCTGGTGCCGACTTCACGGTTGAGTTCGAGCATCAACTCGTAGACGTGTGCCGCATTGCCCTCGTCGAGATTGCCGGTCGGCTCGTCGCCGAGCACGCAGGCCGGGCGCGTGACCAACGCACGCGCCACGGCACAGCGCTGGCGTTCGCCGCCGGAGAGTTCGGCCGGCTTGTGCTCTTCGCGCTTGCCCAGCCCCACCCGTTCCAGCAGCACGCGTGCCTGGCGCTGCGCATCGGCGATCGACACGCCGCGGATCAACAGCGGCATGCACACGTTCTCCAGCGCGGTGAACTCGGGCAGCAGGTGATGGAACTGGTAGATGAAACCCAGCGAGCGGTTTCGCACCCGCCCGCGTTCGGCATCGGAAAGCTTGGACAGGATGCGCCCGTCCACCTCCACCTCGCCACGGGTGAGCGTGTCCAGCCCGCCGATGATGTGCAGCAGCGTGCTCTTGCCCGAGCCGGAGGCGCCGACGATGGCCAGCGTCTCGCCGCGTTTGAGGGTGAAGTTGACGTCGGTGAGCACTTCGGTCTTGAGGTCGCCTTCCTCGTAGGTCTTGGCGATCCCGCTGGCACGCAGCACGACGTTCTTGTCCATGGTTGAAGACTTATTCATAGCGCAGCGCCTGTGCCGGCTGGGTCCGCGAGGCGCGCCACGCGGGATAAAGCGTGGCCAGCAGCGAGAAGAGGAAGGTGACCAGCGTGACCCAGCCCACGTCGCTGGCGACCAGCTTGCTCGGCACTTCGCTGATGTAATAGACGTCCGGCGAGAGGAAGGTCACGCCGGTGACGTGCTCGATCCATTTGACGATCGCCGGCAGCTTCCACGACAGCAGCGAGCCCAGGCCCACGCCGAAGCCGATGCCGACCACGCCCACCAGCACGCCCTGCACCATGAACATGCCCATGATGCTGCGTGGCGTCGAACCGAGCGTGCGCAGGATGGCGATGTCGGCCTGCTTGTCGGTCACCAGCATCATCAGCATCGAGATCAGGTTGATCACCGCGACCAGGATGATCAGCGACAGGATGATGAACATCACGTGCTTCTCCATCGAGATCGCCGAGAAGAAGTTGGCGTGACTGTCCATCCAGGTCTGCACCATATAAAACTGGCCGAGCGTACTGGCCAGCTCCTTGGCGACCGGGCCTGCGTTGAACATGTCGTCGAGCTTGAGGCGGATGCCGCTGGGGCCATTCAGATTGCCGAGCTTCTCTGCATCGCGCATGTTGACCAGCGCCAGGCCCGAGTCGAACTCCTGCATGCCCAGCTCGAAGATGCCCACTACGTGGAAGCCACGCAGGCGCGGCACGCTGCCCATCGGTGTCGCGCGGAACTCCGGCACCGCCATGGTCACGCGGTCGCCGACGGTCACGCCGAGCGTCAGCGCCAGTTCCTTGCCCAGCACGATGTTCCAGCTGTCGGGCTTGAGCTCGTCCAGGCTGCCCTCGACCATGTGCGTATTGATGTCCGAGACTTTCGGCTCCTGCGACGGATCGACGCCGCGCACCAGCGCACCGCTGGGGCGACGAGCCTGCAGGAAGGCCTCCATCTCGACGTAGGGTGCGGCCCCCTTGACGTGCGGATTGGCCTCGGCGATCTGCACCGCCCGAGGCCAGTCGCGCACTGCTTCACCCGGCAGGCCCGACACGGTGGCGTGCGAGATGGCGCCCAGGATGCGCGTGCGCAGTTCCGAGTCGAAGCCGTTCATCACCGACATCACGGTGATCAGCGCGGTGACGCTGATGGCGATGCAGACGATGGAAACGGTGGAAATGAAGGAGATGAACTGGTTGCGGCGCTTGGCGCGCGTGTAGCGCAGGCCGATGAACAGTTCGAGCGGTCGGAACATGGGCGGTCGCTTCTTCCAGTCGGTGGGCGGGCCGCCCTGTCGGAGCATTATCGGGTATTCGCTCGGACAGTGCCCATGAGGAAAAGTGCCGCGTGGTATCGGCAGGAGCACCCTTGGGCGCGAAGACGGCGGGCGCGCGCGGGCGCTTCTACAAGGCCTCGGCAACCGCGGATTGCGCGGCCAGGCGCATACGCAGACGGCGACGGATATCGGCGTCGCTGTTGTCAGGTGCCAACAGCAGGACTTCGGTCGCGTGATCGGTCTTCAGTCGCAGCAGCACGCAGCCGCCGATCACTCGATGGGAGAGCAACCTGGCCGGGAGCGGGGTGCGGTCGGCCTGGTAGAGGGTCCAACCATCGGGACCGTAGCCTACGCCGGCAATGCGCGACAGCGTCAAGCGCCGCGTGGCGACGAACGCCAGCGCCAGCGAGCCGGCCGCGATCACGAGCTTGAGCCAGAGAGGTGCACCGCTGAGTGCGACGGCAACGAGGCCCAGCGCCGTGACGATGCCCAATAGCCCACCCGTCAGCCGCGAAGGCCGGTAGTCAAAGCCGATGGCGGGCGCGGATGTCATCGATGATCGCCTGCCAGTCGACGCGCGAAGGCTGCGCGTGGCCCATGATCCAGTCCCACAGGTCCGGATCCTGGGTATCCAGCAGTTCGTCGAAGGCCTGGCGGGTGGCCTGGTCCGCCGCGTCGTAACGCTCGTCCAGCCAGCCACCCAGCAGCGCATCGAGTTCGCGCGTACCCCGACGGGCACGCCAGCGCAGGCGGGCGAGGCTCATGCAGGTGCATCGCCTTTGGCTCCCTCTCCGCTTCGGGGAGAGGGTTTGGGTGAGGAGCGGGTCTTGCGGGAAAAGCGGCCCACGGCATCACCGCACGTTGCCGGACGTCCGTGTGTGGAGCGCTTCATCTTTCCCGGCTGCGCCACGACGGTCCTGGTGAAACTTTGTCGCAAGCGTGTCCCCTCACCCCAGCCTCTCCCCGGAGGGGAGAGGGAGCTTGATCTTCGGCGATTACGAACGCCGCTCCACCATCAGCTTCTTGATCTCCGCGATCGCCTTGGCGGGGTTAAGACCCTTCGGGCAGGTGCGCGCGCAGTTCATGATGGTGTGGCAGCGGTAGAGCTTGAACGGGTCTTCCAGGTCGTCCAGGCGGCCACCGGTGTCCTCGTCGCGGCTGTCCGCGATCCAGCGATAGGCCTGCAGCAGGATGGCGGGTCCGAGGTAGCGGTCGCCGTTCCACCAGTAGCTCGGGCAACTGGTCGAGCAGCAGGCGCACAGGATGCACTCGTAGTAACCGTCGAGCTGCTTGCGGTCTTCCGGCGACTGCAGGCGCTCGCGCGCCGGCGCCGGGCTCTGCGTGCGGATCCACGGCTTGATCGAGGCGTACTGCGCGTAGAAGTGCGTCAGGTCGGGCACGAGGTCCTTGACCACCGGCATGTGCGGCAGCGGGTAGATCTTCACCTCGCCCGAGGCGCAGTCGTCGATCGCCTTGGTGCAGGCAAGCGTATTGGTGCCGTCGATGTTCATCGCGCAGGAACCGCAGATGCCTTCGCGGCAGGAGCGGCGCAGCGTGAGCGTCGGGTCGATCTCGTTCTTGATCTTCAGCAGGGCGTCCAGAACCATCGGGCCGCACGCGGCCATGTCGACCTCGTAGGTGTCGATGCGCGGGTTCTGGTCGTCGTCCGGGCTCCAGCGGTAGACCTTGAAGGTGCGCGGCTTCTTGGCGTCCTTGGCCGGATAGTGCTTGCCGGACTGGATCTTGGAATTCTTCGGTAGCGTGAACTCTGCCACGATGTGTTCTCCGGTCCGGTTGCTCAGTAAACGCGCTTCTTCGGCGGCACCACGTCGACCTCGTCGGTCAGCGTGTACATGTGCACCGGGCGGAAGTCGAAGCTGGTCTGGCCCGCGTCGCTCAGGCTGACCAGGGTGTGCTTCATCCAGTGCTCGTCGTCGCGCTCGGGGAAGTCCTCGCGGGCATGCGCGCCGCGGCTTTCCATGCGCTGCTCGGCCGAGTGCATGGTGACGACCGCCTGCGCGAGCAGGTTGGACAGTTCCAGCGTCTCGATCAGGTCGGAGTTCCACACCAGCGAGCGGTCGGTGACGCTGACGTCCTTGAACGAGTCGAACACCTCGGAGATGCGTCGCTTGCCCTCGCCCAGCGTCTCGCCGGTGCGGAACACCGCCGCGTCCTTCTGCATCGTCTTCTGCATCTCGGCGCGGATCTGCGCGGTGGGCTTGCTGCCCTTGGCATAGCGGAGCGCGTCGAAACGGCCCAGCGCGTTATCCAGAATGCTGGTCGGCAGATCCTTGTGCAGCGTGCCCGGCTGGATCAGCTCGGCGCAGCGGCCCGCGACGGCGCGGCCGAACACCACCAGGTCCAGCAGCGAGTTCGAACCGAGGCGGTTGGCGCCGTGCACCGACACGCAGGCCGCCTCGCCGATGGCGAACAGGCCCGGCACCACGGCGTCGACGTCGTCACCCTTCTTCTGCACCACTTCGCCGTGGTAATTGGTCGGGATGCCGCCCATGTTGTAGTGCACGGTCGGAATGACCGGGATCGGCTCCTTGGTTACGTCCACGCCGGCGAAGATGCGCGCCGACTCGGCGATGCCCGGCAGCCGCTCGTGGATCACGTCGGCGCCCAGATGCATGAGGTTGAGGTGGATGTGGTCTTTGTCCGGACCGACGCCCCTGCCCTCGCGGATCTCGATCGTCATCGCACGGCTGACCACGTCGCGCGAGGCCAGGTCCTTGGCGCTCGGCGCGTAGCGCTCCATGAAGCGCTCGCCCGCGGAGTTGGTGAGGTAGCCGCCCTCGCCACGCACGCCCTCGGTGATCAGGCAGCCGGCGCCGTAGATGCCGGTCGGGTGGAACTGCACGAATTCCATGTCCTGCAGCGCGAGGCCCGCGCGCAGCACCATGCCGCCACCGTCGCCGGTGCAGGTGTGCGCCGAGGTTGCGCTGAAGTAGGCGCGGCCGTAGCCGCCGGTCGCCAGAACCACGGCGTGACCGCGGAAGAAGTGCAGCGTGCCCTCGTTCATGTCCAGCGCGAGCACGCCGCGGCAGACGCCGGCCTCGTCGAAGATCAGGTCGATCGCGAAGTACTCGATGAAGAACGCCGCGTCGTGCGCCAGCGCCTGCTGGTAGAGCGTGTGCAGGATCGCGTGGCCGGTGCGGTCGGCGGCGGCGCACGTGCGCTGCGCAGTGCCCTTGCCGTAGTGCGTGGTCATGCCACCGAACGGGCGCTGGTAGATCTTGCCTTCCTCGGTGCGCGAGAACGGCACGCCGTAGTGCTCCAGCTCGATGATCGCGGCCGGAGCCTCCTTGCACATGTACTCGATCGCATCCTGGTCGCCGAGCCAATCGGAGCCCTTGATGGTGTCGTAGAAGTGGAAGCGCCAGTCGTCCTCGCCCATGTTGCCCAGCGCGGCCGAGATACCGCCCTGCGCCGCGACGGTGTGCGAGCGGGTCGGGAAGACCTTGGTGATGCACGCGGCCTTCAGGCCCTTCTCTGCCAGGCCGAAGGTGGCGCGCAGGCCCGCGCCGCCGGCGCCGACCACGATCACGTCGTACTTGTGTTGCTGAACCTTGTAGGCTTCCATCGAACTCAGGCTCCCAGGGCGATGCGCAGCACCGCGAGCACGCCCGCCAGGGTGGCGAGCACGGCAATGAACTTGATCGCCATCAGGAGCGTCGCTTCCTTCCAGCGGGTGTGCACGTAATCCTCGATCACCACCTGCAGGCCGAGCACGGCATGCCAGAACGCGGTGACCACGAAGGCAATCAGCAGCACGGCGTTCCACGGGCGGCCGACGAGCTCGCGGGCGGTGGCGTAGTCGGCGTGCAGCACGCGCAACACCAGCGTGACCAGCCAGATGCCGAGGCCGACCAGGGCAACGGCGGTGACGCGCTGCACCCACCAGTGGCTCACGCCGTGCTGGGCCGAACCCAGGCCACGGGCCTTCTTGAGCGGGTTGCGGTATTCCTTCGGATAGGCGCTCATGCTCCAGCTCCCAGAGTAAGCACGTAGGCCCAGACGGCCACCGTCAGCAGCAGGCTGACGATGATCGAGGCCCAGCTCGATCGCACGAACTGCACGATCTCGTAGCCGTAACCGCCGTCCTGCACCAGATGACGGATGCCGTTGCACAGGTGGTAGAACAGCGCCCAGCTCCAGCCGATCAGCAGGACGAGGCCGATGGGACTGCCGACGAAGGCGGTGAAATGGCCGAAGCGCTCCTCGCCGCCGGCCAGCGCGAGCAGGCCCCAGGCAACCAGCAGCAGGCCCACGGACAGGGCGATGCCGGTGGCGCGGTGCAGGATGGAGGTCACCATCTGCACTTGCCACTTGTAGACGGAAAGATGCGGTGAGAGCGGTCGTCGCGTGTCTGCCATGGCGGCTGTCCGTGTGGTGGATTCGCGTCTCGCCCGAGTCGCCCGCCCCTGATGACCTGTACCGGCTCGCGCCGCCACGGGCGAATCAGAAGTCGATGCAGCGTCCGTTCTTTTCCCAGTCGCCGTAGCGGGTGGGATCCGGCGCCGGCCGCTCCGGTCGCGCCTCGCCCTCGGCCGGCCGCGCGGGCACGGCGGGCTGCTCCGCGGGCGCGGAAGCAGGGGCGGGTTCGTTCTTGGAGGAGGACTCGGACATAAGTAAAGCCGCAGAAGCGTAATACGCGCTGACCAAGCAGCACAACCTTGACTGGTGCGTGAAAACCTGTCCGCACCTTGCCTTAACGCGTTCCTTCCCTTATTTCATGCGCCATGCCCAACACCTATTCCGCCGAGCTCATCGCGCTCGAAGGCCCTGACGCGATCGCGTTCGCGCAAGCGCAATTCAGCAGCAACCTCGCCTCGCTGGCCGATGGCCAGTGGCAGTTCAGCGCCTGGCTCGATGCGCAGGGGCGCGTGCGCGCGTTGTTCCATCTGATGCGGCTTGACGGGCAACGCCTGCGCCTGCTGCTGCGCGGTGGTGAGGCGCAGGCGATGGCAGGCGAACTGCAACGCTACGTGTTCCGCGCCAGGCTGCGTGTCCTGGCGTTGCCATCGCGGGAGCTGGCAACCGCCGAGCCCATGCCGCTGCATGCCGTCACGGAACAGGGCGACACGCTGGTGATCGGTTGTGGTTCGCACGCACTGAAGCTGGCCACACGAGGCGACGACGAATGGCGCCTGCGGCAAGTGCGCGCCGGCTGGCCGTGGCTTGTGCGCAACACCGCAGGCGAGCTGCTGCCGGCCTGGCTCAACCTGGGCGCGCTTGGCGCGACGGCGCTGGACAAAGGCTGCTACCCGGGCCAGGAGATCGTGGCGCGTATGCATTACCGCGGCGGCAGCAAACGGCATCTGCACCGCGTTCGACTGTCGCGCCCACTGGAACCGGGCAGCATGCTCGAAGTGGACGGCCAGACGATCCAGTTGCTGGACGTGGTGGCGGTGGGTGGCGCGGCCGAAGCCCTGGCGGTGGTGCACGACGATACCCAGGCCAGCCTGGCTTCCGGAGTGGAGGCGGGGCTTCCGGACGGGTCCGGCGGCGTGCAGGTAATCGCGTTGACTGCGTAGATGGGCTTCGGTCCACCGCTTACGGGGCCAGATGACGGTGGGTCGGGACCCACCTACGGAGCGAGCCGCTTGCCGTAGACGTGCTGGCTCTTCTGCCGCGCGTAGCCCAAGTGTTCGTAGAACGGATGCGAAGCCTGGCGTTGCACGTTGGAACGCACGACCACCATGTCGATGCCCTGCTCCGCAGCCCAGGCTTCGGCCGCGCCGACCAGGGCGCGCCCCACACCGCCACGACGGGCCATGCCGTCGACCACCAGACCCGTGATCTCCACGCGTTCGCCAACCTCCAGATTCAGGCGTCGCTCGGCGGCGATCCAGCCGGCCAGACGCCCTTGCCCGTCGATCACGCGCACGCATTGGCGCGGATTGCCAAGCAACGCATCCAGCCGCTCGGCCATGTTGTCCGGGTCGACCGGATAGCCCAACTCGCCCGCCAGCCGCGCGATCTCGGCAGCGTCGGGGGTGCGCGCTGCGCGCGGCGCTTTCACGCCAGCCGCGAACCGTTGGGTACCGGTCGCTCGACCGCGGTGACAACCACGCCCTCGTCGGTGTGGAAGCCGGTCAACAGGAACTGCGATCGGAACGGGCCTATCTGCTTCTCCGGAAAATTGAGCACGCCCACGATCTGCCTGCCGACCAGTTGCTCGGGCGTGTAGAGCGCGGCGATTTGCGCACTGGTCTTGCGCTCGCCGTAAGGGCCGAAGTCGGCCCACACCTTCCAGGCCGGTTTGCGCGCTTCGGGAAACGGCTCCACGCGGACGATGGTGCCGACCACGATCAGCACCTTCTCGAAGTCCGACCAACTGATTTCTTCCACGCTCATCCTTCCAGTCTCGTTTTCAGCCAATCCTGCAGTTCGGCGCGCCAGTAGCTCGCCTGGGCCGCCATGAAGCCCAGCGGGCGGTAAGTGGAGGCGAGCCCATAATCGTTGAACTCCCGCCACGCGGGATCACCCTCGGCGATGGCAGCCGCCAGCAGCTCGCCGGCCGCGCAGGTCGAGCTCAGCCCATGGCCGCCGAACGCCTGCGCCCACCACAGTCCGTCTTCGCGCCCGCCGATCTGTGGCATCTGGTGGCGCGCGTAGCTCATCAGGCCCGACCAGGCGTAATCGACGCGCACCTCGCCCAACTGCGGGAACACGCGCAGCAGGTCGCGCCGCAGCAAGCGCTGCACCGCGCGCGGCGAACGGTCGAGTACAGAGATGCGGCCACCCCAGAGCAGCCGCGTGTCCGGCAGCGGCCGGTAGTAGTCGAAGGCGAAGCGCGTGTCGTAGATGGCCGCGCGCGTGGCCAGGCATTCGTCAAGGCGATCGCCCAGCGGTTCGGTCACCATCACGTAGGTGGCGATCGGCAGGATCGCGCGGTCGATGCGCCGTTCCAGGCCCGCCAGGTAGCCTCCGCATGCCAGCACGACCTGCTCGGCGAGTACTTCGCCGGAGGCGGTCTGCACGCGCCAGCGATCGCCGTCGCGCTGCAGGCGACGCACGCCGCTGTGTTCGTGGATGCGCACACCCCGCCCGGCCGCCGCCGCGGCCAGTCCGATCGCATAGTTGAGCGGGTGCAAATGCAGGGCATCGCGTTCGAACAGGCCGTCGTGGTAGCGCGGGCTGCGGACAAGCTCGCGAAGCCTGGCTTCGGGCAGCCATTCCCAGTCCACGCCATAGCGCTCGGCCAGCAACTGTTGACGCGTGCGCAGTACGCCTGGATCACGGAACCAGTTGGCCCAAATCACGCCCGCATCCACTGCGTCGCAGGGAATCGCGTATTCGGCAACGCGTTGGCGGATGCGGTGCACACCCTCGATGGTCCGCCGGAACAAGGCCTGCGCCCGCATCTCCCCCAACTGGTCGAACAATGCCTGCTCGCCCAACGAATAGCCGGCGAACACGAAGCCACCGTTGCGCCCGGAAGCACCATGGCCGATCTGCTCGCGCTCCAGCAGCACGACATCGCGCAGCCCGCGCTCGGCCAGTCCCAACGCCGTGTTGAGTCCAGCGAAGCCGCCTCCGACGACGACCACGCGAGCCTCCTGCCGGCCTTCGAGCGGCGCATGCGGGGCGTACGGCGTGGCCGTGGCGCGGTAATAGGACGGAACGGGCGGCGGCATGAGAGGCAGGCCAGTCGGGCGACGGCTGAGCATATCGCGGTGGCCGGCGCTATTCGAACGAACGCCATGGCGCGCAGTACCCGCCGAAGCAACGGTCGGCGCCGGAGCCCGGCTTGCGGATGATGCAGGGCTCTGATCGCCCGGCACATCGCCCGCAAGCGGGCTCCTACAGGTTCATCGGATACGGGTCAGAGCTGGCTGGCGAACTCGCGCACGACCGGCGCGAGCTTGGGATCCTGCATGGCCATGTGCATGGTGGCGCGGACCAGGCCGGCCTTGTTGCCGCAATCGAAGCGGGTGCCTTCGAAGCGGTAGGCAAGCACCTTGCCCTGCTCCATCAGCAGCGCCTCGATGGCGTCGGTGAGCTGGATCTCGCCACCCGCGCCCGGCTCGGTCTGTTCAAGCAGCTCGAAGATGCGGCCGGGCAGCACGTATCGGCCCACCACGGCAAGGTTCGATGGCGCATCGGCGGGTTTGGGCTTCTCCACCATGTAGCGGATGCGCGCACTGCGCTGGTCGATCGGTTCGGCGTCGACGATGCCGTACTTGTCGGTCTGGTCGTGCGGCACTTCCTCGACCGCGATCACGCCGGCATGTTCCGATTCGGCCAGCGCCGCCATCTGGCCCAGCGCGCCCTTGCCGCGGTTCCAGATCAGATCGTCGGGCAGGATGATGCCGAAGGGCTCGTTACCCACGACCGGCTTGGCGCAAAGCACCGCATGGCCCAGGCCGTGTGCCTCGGGCTGGGTGACGAAGATCGCGCGCACGTTGGACGGCAGCGTGCCCTGTACCAGCGCCAGCAGCTCGTCCTTGCCCTTCTCCTCGAGCTTCGCTTCCAGCTCGTAGGCCTTGTCGAAGTAATCGGCGATGGCGTGCTTGTAACGGTTGGTGACGAACACCAGGGTATCGGCGCCAGCGTCCACCGCCTCGTCGACCGCGTACTGGATCAACGGCTTGTCCAGCACCGGCAGCATTTCCTTGGCGACGACCTTGGTCGCCGGCAGGAAACGGGTGCCGAGGCCGGCCACGGGGAACACCACCTTGCGCAACGGCTTGGTCACTCAGCTTTCTCCTGTTTCGATACGGCCCTGTTCGATACGCCCCGCCTCGCGGCGGATCGACACCACGTTGTCCGGTTGCGCCGTCTCGCTCCAGCGGAACGATGGCAGCAAGCTGGAAACGCAGCGACGCAGTTCGTCTTCATTGAAGATCGCGGTGGCTTCGCAAGCCTTGTTGAGCAGCGCCTGCAACAACTCCCACGAGACCTCGCGATGCTGCGCGAGGAAAATCTTGGCGTGCGCCGTGGCGCTGTAGTTCTCGAGCTGGTGGAAGAGTTCCTCGAACAACTTCTCGCCTGCGCGCAGGCCGGTGTAGACGATGGGCACCTCGGTACCCGGCTTCTTGCCGGCGAGCCGGATCATCTGCTCGGCGAGATCGCGGATCTTCACCGGTTCGCCCATGTCCAGCGCGAAGATCTCGCCGCCCTGCCCCAGGCAGGCGGCCTGCAGGATCAGCTGGCAGGCTTCCGGGATCGTCATGAAGTAGCGGGTGATCTCCGGATGGGTGATGGTCACCGGACCGCCGTCGCGGATCTGCTGGCGGAATAGCGGCACCACGGAACCTGCCGAATCGAGCACGTTGCCGAAGCGCACCGTGATGTAATGCGTGGCCGAATGGGCGTTGAGGTTCTGGCAATAGATCTCCGCCACGCGCTTGCAGGCGCCCATGACACTGGTGGGGTTGACCGCCTTGTCGGTCGAGATCAGCACGAAGCACTCGACCTGGAACTCGTTGGCCAGGTCCGCCACCGTGCGGGTACCCAGCACGTTGTTGCGGAAGGCCGCCCGCAGTTGCTTCTGCAGCATCGGAACATGCTTGTAGGCGGCCGCATGGAATACCACCTGCGGCTTGGTCTCGGCGAAAGTCTTCTGCAAGGCGATGCGGTCGCCGCAGTCGCACAGCACGCATTCGAGCAGCAGTTCGGGATAGTCGCTGCGCAGTTCCTTGCCGATGCGATAGAGGTTGTATTCGCTCTGCTCGACGATGATCAGCGACTGTGCACCGAGCCGCGCGACCTGGCGGCAAAGTTCCGAACCGATCGAACCGCCGCCGCCGGTGATCAGTACCCGGCGGCCTGTCAGCGTCTCGCGGATGGCGGTCCAGTCCAGCTCGACCGCGTCGCGGCCCAACAGGTCCTCGATCGCCACTTCCTTGATTTCGTTGAATTGCGCGCGGCCGGCAACCACATCCTCGAGCCGCGGTACGGTGCGGTACGGCAAGCCGGTCTGGTCGCACAATTCCACCACCCGGCGCATCTGGCCGGTCGTGGCGCCCGGCAGCGCGATGAGCAGCATCTCCACCGCCGCCTCGCGGGCCAGTTCCGGCAGCTGGTCGATGCACCCCAGCACCGGATGGCCATTGATCGAGGCGCCGCGCAAGCTGGCCTTGTCGTCGACGAAGCCGATCACGCTGAAGCGACCGTCATGGCGCAGGTCGCGCGAGAGCGCCTCGCCCGCGCGATCGGCGCCCACGATGAGCACCCGCTTGGAGGAGCGCGTGCTGAAAAGGTCCAGCCGGCTGTCCTTCCAGAATCGGTAAGCCAAGCGCGGCAGGCCCAGCAGCAGGGTCAAGGCGACCGGGTACAGCAGTAGGACCGAGCGGGGTACGCCCTCCATGCGCTCATAGAGGAACAGCGCCAGGCCGATGGCCAGCGTGCCGAAGATCGCCGCCTTCAGGATGTTCCAGAGATCCGGCAGGCTGGCGAAGCGCCAGACGCCCTTGTAGAGGCCGGTCCAGGTGAACATCAATCCCTGCATCGCCAGCACGATGGGAAATTCGAGGGCGTCGAAGCTGCCATCCTGGCCCTGCACCGTGGCATAGCGCAGTGCCTTGGCGATCCACCAGGCGAATCCGGCCATCGCCAGGTCGTGCGCGACGACGGCGATCCGCGGGTGGATGAGAGCGATCCATTTACGTGGCGACATGACGGTCCTTCAATGGTGCACGTCGCAGACAGCGGCGCTTGGTAACGATCCATGTTGCGCCGGCCACCGTATAGACGGCGGCACAGGCGGGCAATGCCATGGCCGGGAGTTGCCTCGCGACAATCGCCGCGGGTGCGGCGACGAGCAGGTTCCAACCCAGGTACCACGCGGCGGCGCGCGCATGCGTGCGGCCGGATCGTACCAGCCACTGGTAAAGATGCTCGCGATGCGGAGCATACCAGCGCCTGCCGCGTAGGAAGCGGTTCAGCAACGTCAAGCTGGCATCGGCAACGAAACCGGACACGAGGATGAGTGCCGGCCAAAGCAGCGCCGGTTCAACCCGCCAGAGCATGGCCGCCAGTGCGAACAGCAGCAGGCCCACGCTGCCACTTCCCACGTCGCCCATGAAGATCCGGGCCGGCGGCCGGTTGTAGAGCCAGAAGCCGAGGCAGGCCAACGCCACGACGAAGCTTGCCCCCATCAGTGCAGGCTGGGCCACGCTCGCGGCGAGGCAGCCAAGCCCTGCCGCCACGAAGATGCCCTGCTGCGCCAGCAACGCGTCGATGCCGTCCATGAAGTTGTGCAGGTTGATACTCCAGCCGCCAGCGAGCACCAGCAGCGGCAACCAGACCCAGGCAAGACCTGCGCTCGCGATCAGTGCCGCGCTGAAAAGCGAGGTCGCCAGTAGCTGAACGCCCAGTCTCGGCCATTGCCGCAGCGGCCGATGGTCGTCCCACCATCCAATCGCTGCGACCAACAACAAGGCCAGCGCCAGACTGGCGATCGTCAACGCCGACCAGGCACCGGCCAAGCTCAGCAACGCACCGGGCATCGCGACCAGGCAGGCCAGCACGATGCCGATGCCGCCGCCGCGCGGTGTCGGCAGCGTGTGCGAGCGGCGCTGGCCGGGCTGGTCCAGCATTCCACGCCGGTGCGCATAAGCGATTGCGCCACGGACCGACACCGTCGCGATGACCAGCGCGACCAGGCTCCATCCCAGCACGATGGTGAATTCGGGACGGATCACTCGTTGGCGACGCCGTGGATCGGGCGGATGGTGCTCCATCCCTTGCAACTGGGACATTGCCAGTGATGGGCCTTGGCGCCGAAGCCGCACCGGCTGCAGCGATACATCGCCTGGCCCTCGAGCAGCTTGCGCGTGAGGTCGCGCAGGATCAGGAAATTCTCGCGCGCCTCGCCTTCGATCTTGTCCATGGTCGCATCGATCAACGCCATCAACCCGCGCACCGAGGGGCGCTGGCGCAGCTGCGACGTCAGGAACTCGATGCCGGCACGTTCGCCATCGCGCTGGTTATAGAGCTTGGTCAAGGCCAGCACCGGCGAGATGCCGTTGTAGCGGGCGAGGATGTCACGCAGGAAATGCTCGGCACGCTCCATCTGCCCGGTGCGTGCGTAGCTGTTGAGCAGCGGCGGCAGGATTTCCGGCACGAACGCGATGTCCGCGCCGACGGCGGCCTCGTAGGCCTCCACGGCTTCGGCGTGCTCACCAGCTTCGGCATGCAGACGGCCGGTAAGCATGAAGGCGCGCACGCAATCGGCCTGGCACCCGAACGCCTGGCGCAGGTAGTCGCGCGCTTCCGACCGTGCGCCATGCTGGCGGGCCTGCTCGGCCAGTTCGCAATAGAACTGGGCGATCATGGGCGATTCGTCATCACCGGTCATCGTCTCGAGCCGGCGCGCGTGGTCGATCGCCTTGTGCCAGTCGCGCTCGTGCTGATAGATGGCCACGAGATGCCGCAGCGCCGACGGTGCGTGGGCGTTCATGGCGACCAGATCGGAGAACAGCGCCTCGGCGCGATCGAGCAGGCCGGCTCGCATATAGTCCTCGCCCAGCTCCAGCAGCGCGACCGTCTTCATCGCCTCGGTCAGGCCCGGTCGCGAAACCAGGTGCTGGTGCAGGCGGATGGCGCGATCGACTTCGCCGCGCCGACGGAACAGGTTGCCCAACGCAAGATGGGTTTCCACGGTGTCGCGGTTGTATTCGGCGAGCTTGAGGAAGACCTCGATTGCCTTGTCCTGCTCTTCGTTGAGCAGGTAGTTGAGGCCGCGGAAGTAATCGGACGAAAGCTCGCTGACCCGCATGCCCGAGCGATGGACCGCTGCCCGGCGGGCCGCAAACCAGCCGCTGGCGAACGCGGCAGGCACCAGCAAAACCAGCACGTAGAGGACGTTCATGCGCGGGCCGGCGTCTTCCCGCTGGACGGCCGCGCGCGACGCAGCACGCGCCGATGGCGCAGGCTCATGCCCAGCCAGGCGGTAAGACCGCCCAGCAGCCAGCCGATCAGCAATGCGACCAGCAATCCGGCTCCCTTGGGCAGGGTCACCCTGAAAAAGGCCAGGTCGTAGCTCACCGGATCGGCGTTGAGCGCGCCGACGACCACGCCGATGACGACGAAAAGCGCCAGGATGAGCAAGGCAATCAATCGCATCGCGCGACTTTACCGGAATCCGCTTGAACTGGCACGGATCATCCCCTTCAGAGAGGCGTGGGGTGGGGATCGGGCCCGTAATGCGGAATGGGGTAACCCGCCCTCGGTCCGCCACCTGTGAAAAGAATCGAGCAGCCGCGCATGAGAACAAAAAAGGCAGGATCGGCTTGCGCCGCCTGCCTCCAGACGATGTCCGCTTGTCGAATCAGGCCAGTTCGGCTTCGGCCTGCAGCGACAGATTCACGCGTTCACGCAGTTCCTTGCCCGGCTTGAAATGCGGCACGTGCTTGCCCGGCAGGGCCACCGCGTCGCCGGTCTTGGGGTTGCGCCCCATCCGTGGCGGCCGGTAATGCAGCGCGAAGCTGCCAAAGCCGCGGACCTCGATGCGCTCGCCCTGTGCCAGGGCGTGGCTCATCTGCTCGATCACGCTCTTGACCGCAAGCTCCACGTCGCTGAACGCGAGATGGGTCTGGCGCCTGGCCAGCGCCTCGATCAGTTCGGATTTGGTCATGGGTCCCCAATGTCCGTGACGTTAAACGGCGGGGCGGCTAGGTGCCGCCCCGCTTCGTACTCAAGTCATTGTAATCCTAAAGGAATTACTCGGACTTGTTGAGCTGCTCCTTGAGCAGCGCGCCCAGCTTGGTGGTGCCGCCGGCCGCGGAGCCGTACTCGGCCATCGCATCGTGCAGGTCTTCCTCGTCCTTGGCGCGGATCGAGAGCGCCAGCTGGCGGCCCTTGCGGTCCATGCCGGTGAACTTGGCTTCGACCTTGTCGCCCACCTTCAGATGCTGGGTGGCGTCGTCGATGCGCTCCTTGGCGATGTCGTTGGCGCGCAGGTAACCCTCCACGCCCTCGCCCAGGTCGATCACCGCACCCTTGGCGTCCACTTCCTTGACGGTGCCGTTGACGATCGTGCCGCGCGGATTGTTGGCCATGAACTGGCCGAACGGATCCTGCTCCATCTGCTTGATGCCGAGAGAGATGCGCTCGCGCTCCGGATCGACCGCCAGCACCACCGCCTCGATCTCGTCGCCCTTCTTGAAGTTGCGCACGAGGTCCTCGCCCGACGCCTGCCAGGAGATGTCCGACAGGTGGACCAGGCCATCGATGCCGCCGTCCAGGCCGATGAAGATGCCGAAGTCGGTGATCGACTTGATCTGGCCGGACACCTTGTCGCCCTTCTTGTGCATGGCGGCAAAGGCTTCCCACGGGTTGGAGCGGGTCTGCTTGATGCCCAGCGAGATGCGGCGACGCTCTTCATCCACGTCCAGCACCATCACTTCGGTCTCGTCACCGACCTGCACGACCTTGGCCGGGTTGACGTTCTTGTTGGTCCAGTCCATCTCGGACACGTGGACCAGACCCTCGACGCCCGGCTCGATCTCGACGAAGCAACCGTAATCGGTGACGTTGGAGACCTTGCCGAAGATGCGGCTGCCGACCGGGTAGCGACGCGAAATCGCGACCCACGGATCGTCGCCCAGCTGCTTGAGGCCCAGCGAGACGCGGTTGCGCTCGCGGTCGTACTTGAGCACGCGCACGTCGAGCTCGTCGCCGACGTTGACCACTTCGGACGGATGGCGCACGCGCTTCCACGCCATGTCGGTGATGTGCAGCAGGCCGTCGATGCCGCCCAGGTCCACGAACGCGCCGTAGTCGGTGAGGTTCTTGACCGTACCCTTGACCACCGCGCCTTCGGTCAGGCGCTCCAGCAGCTTCTCGCGCTCCTCGGAGAACTCGGTCTCGACGACGGCGCGGCGGCTGACGACCACGTTGTTGCGCTTGCGATCCAGCTTGATGATCTTGAACTCGAGGTCCTTGCCCTCGAGGTACACCGGGTCACGGACCGGACGCACGTCGACCAGCGAGCCCGGCAGGAACGCGCGGACGTCCTTGATGTCGACGGTGAAGCCGCCCTTGACCTTGCCGGAAATCTTGCCGGTGATGGTCTCTTCCTTGTCGAAAGCCTGCTCGAGGTCGTCCCACACCATCGAACGCTTGGCCTTCTCGCGGGAGAGCTTGGTCTCGCCGAAGCCGTCTTCCAGGGCGTCGAGGGCAACCTTCACCTCGTCGCCTACCTGCACTTCCAGCGTGCCCTCTTCGTCGCGGAACTGCTCGATCGGGACGATGCCTTCGCTCTTGAGGCCGGCGTTGATCACGACGACGTCGTTGCGGATTTCCACAACGATGCCGGTGACGATGGCACCCGGCTTCAGCTTGGCGATGGCCTGCTGGCTCTGTTCAAACAGCTCGGCAAAACTTTCAGTCATGTTGATTCCAGAAATGGGAAAAGGCCCAAAGCCCCTTGTGCGCGCCGTCGGATCAATTGCGCACGGGCTAACCGGCCCACCGGTTGTGGGTGTCGCAGAAAACGCGCCCTGTGACGGACCGCCCTGTCGGCACCGTTGACCAAAACCCCCGCCGCGGCGGAGGCGCCTAAAGCCGCGTGCAGCCTTATCGGGGCTGCACCACGGCAAAAACTTTCGCGACGACGACCTCGATGGGCATGCCGGTGGTATCCACCAGAACCGCATCCTCGGCCGGGCGAAGCGGGGCGACCGTACGCGACGCATCGCGTTCGTCACGCGCCTCGATCTCGCGCTGAAGGGATGCAAGTGTAACGTTCAGTCCCTTTTCCTTCAACTGCTTATAGCGCCTTTTCGCCCGTTCGGCGGCGCTGGCAGTGAGGAAGACCTTGAAGGACGCGTCCGGGAAGATCACCGTGCCCATGTCGCGTCCGTCGGCGACCAGGCCCGGGCTCTTGCGGAAACCCAGCTGCAGGTCGACCAGGGCTTGCCGTACCGATGGGATCGAGGCGATCGCCGAGGCTGCAGCGCCCGCGGTTTCCGTACGCAGTTCGTCGGTGGCGTCGTGACCATTGACGATCACCCGCGTATCGCCGCCATCGGCGGCTGCTTGGAAACGGATCTTGGTCGTCTGGGCACAGCGGGTCACCGCATCGGCGTCGGACAGGTCCAGCCCCTCGGCTCCCGCCGCGTAGCCGACCGCCCGGTAGAGCGCGCCCGAGTCGAGCAGGCGCCAGCCCAGTTGCTCGGCGACCAGCCGACTGATGGTGCCCTTGCCCGACCCGGACGGCCCGTCGATGGTGAGGACTGGGACCGGCTGCGTGCGGCTCATGGGGCTCCCTGGGATCTGCAAAAACGCGATGGTAGCGCGTTGACCACCCCCGAGGCGCGTGCTATCTAGCCGCGCACCGCCGTTGCAGCGCCCTCTGCCATGACCAATCTTCGCCGCGAGTTCGAACAAGCCGCCGAGGACGTCAAACGACTCGGCGCCCGACCCGACAACGACACTCTGCTCAGGTTGTACGCCCTGTACAAGCAAGGCTCCCTGGGCGACATCCAGGCCCACCCCCCCGGCTTTTTCGATTTCGTCGGCACGGCCAAGCACGAGGCATGGGCACAACTGTCCGGCATGCCGCAGGAAGAAGCGATGCGCCGCTACGTCGCGCTGGTGCGCCAGCTCCTCGCCTGAGCCTGTCGTCGCTCGAGGCCATCTCAGGTCGCATCGGGTTCCCCATCCATTCCAACCTCGCCCCCGAGGTACGAAATGGTGTGCTGAAACTTTCCCATTTCCTCACGCACAGCGTGAGACAGCTTGCTTTCATTACGCCCACCCGGCACATTCATACGATCGTTTGAATGGACGCCGGCATGCATTACCCGCACTTGTTCGCCCCCTTGGACCTGGGTCATGTCACCCTTCCCAATCGCATCCTGATGGGCTCGATGCATACGGGGCTGGAAGACCGCGCGGCAGACTACGACAAGCTGGCGGCCTATTTCGCCGAGCGCGCGCGGGGCGGCGTGGGCCTGATGGTGACCGGCGGTATCGCGCCCAGTATCGAGGGCTGGCTCAAACCGTTCGGTGGACGCCTGTCGATGCCCTGGCACGTGGGGCGACACCGCAAGCTCACCCGGGCGGTGCACGCCGAGGGAGGCCACATCTGCCTGCAGATCCTGCATGCGGGCAGGTACGGCTATCACCCGCTGTCGGTAGCGCCCTCGAAGATCAAGTCGCCGATCACGCCATTCACGCCGCGCGCTCTCTCCGCCCGCGGCATCGAGCGCACCATCGACCATTTCGTGCGCTGCGCGCGGCTCGCCCGCGAAGCCGGCTACGACGGCGTGGAGGTGATGGGCTCTGAGGGCTACCTCATCAACCAGTTCCTGGCCGCGCGCACCAACCAGCGAGAGGATGCCTGGGGCGGCGACGTCATCCGGCGCATGCGCTTTGCGGTCGAGATCGTGCGACGCACGCGCGAGGCGGTCGGGCGCGACTTCATCATTATCTATCGGCTGTCCATGCTGGAGCTGGTCGAGGGCGGCCAATCCTGGGACGAAATCGTGATGCTGGCCAAGGCCATCGAGGCGGCTGGTGCCAGCATCATCAACACCGGCATCGGTTGGCACGAGGCGCGCGTGCCGACGATCGTCACTTCGGTGCCGCGTGCAGCCTTCGCCTGGGTCACCCAGCGGCTCAAGCGCGAGATTGGGCTTCCGCTGGTAGCCACCAACCGCATCAACATGCCCGAGGTGGCCGAGCGCGTACTGGTCACGGGCGAGGCGGACATGGTGTCGATGGCCCGCCCGCTCCTGGCCGACCCGAACTGGGCGACAAAGGCGCGTTCCGGCCGCGGCGCGGCCATCAATACCTGCATCGCCTGCAACCAGGCCTGCCTGGACCATGTATTCCAGAACAAGCGCGCCAGTTGCCTAGTCAATCCACGTGCCTGCCACGAAACGGAACTCGTCATCGGACTGGCCGCGCAGCCGAAACGCATCGCCGTGGTCGGAGCCGGCCCGGCGGGACTGGCCTGCGCGACCACGCTGGCCGAACGCGGGCATGCGGTGACGCTGTTCGAACAGGCGACCGACATCGGCGGGCAGTTCAACTACGCCAAACGCATTCCCGGCAAGGAAGAGTTTCACGAGACGCTGCGCTATTACCGCCACCGCATGGCGGAATTGGGCGTACATCTGCAGCTTGGCTGTCGGGCGGACGTGGCGGCGCTGAGCGGCTTCGACGAAATCGTGGTGGCGACGGGCGTACTGCCGCGGCAGGTGCATTTCCCAGGCAGCGACGACCCGCGCGTACTGGGCTACCTGGACGTACTCGCGCACGATCACCCCGTCGGTTCGCGTGTCGCGATCATCGGCGCTGGCGGGATCGGCTTTGACGTGGCCGAATTCCTGGCCGAGCAATCGCCCTCCCCCTCGCTGGATCCGGTCCGATGGGCGGAGGCATGGGGCGTGGACCGCACGCTCACCGCGCGCGGCGGCCTGGTACCTCCCGCACCCGAGCCTCCCGCGCGGCAGGTCTGGCTGCTGCAGCGAAGCGAAGGCCGCCCCGGCGCCCGCCTCAACAAAACCACGGGCTGGGTGCATCGAGCCACGCTCAAAGCCCATCAGGTGCGCATGCTGGGCAGCGTGCAATACCAGCGCTTCGACGACGAAGGGCTGCACATCCTGCTCGAAGGGCAGCCGCAAGTCCTGCCGGTCGACCATGTGGTGATCTGCGCCGGCCAGGAGCCGGCCCGAGGCCTGGCCGACGCCCTGCGCCAGGCTGGCTTGACGCCGCACGTCATTGGCGGCGCGGACGTGGCTGCCGAACTCGATGCGACGCGGGCGATTGCCCAAGGCACGCGACTGGCGGCGATGCTGTAAGAGCGGCTCACTGCGCGTTGCCTGCGGGCTAGAGCAGAAACGTTACTGGCAAGCGGGCTCCTGCATGGGCAGGCGGACGTCGGGGGCAAGGGAGGTTCCGCGAGGTTTCGCGGGAACCAAAAAGAAAGCGCTCCGCGAACGACGCGTCGGTAGCGGCTCTGGGGGAGGAGGCCGGTACCGCGGGGATAGCGTCGCTGCGGAGCGAGGGTCACCGCCACCTGGGGGGAGGGGGAAGGTGGCGGGACGAGGCAAACGATACCCTCGTCACAAACGCCCATCCAATATATATTTGCAGCCCGATTTATTCGCGAATCGACTATGTTCGACTTCCGCCAGCTCCGCTATTTCGTCGCCGTGGCCGAGGAGCTGAGCTTCACCCGGGCCGCCCAACGCCTGCACATTTCCCAACCGCCGCTGTCGCAGCAGATCCAGGCACTGGAGCAGGATCTGGGCACGCGCCTGTTCGATCGCGACAAGCGCAACGTGGCGCTGACCGAGCCCGGGCGCATCTTGTTGGAGCAGGCGCGGCAGATCCTCATCCAGGCTGAGCAGGCGCGTGCCAACGTCAGCGATGCGGCGGCCGGCTTCAGCGGCGTTCTGCGCCTGGCCTATACGATCTCGGTCACCTTTCATCGCGCGCTCCCGCAGACCCTGCTGCGCTTTCGCCAGCACGTGCCGAAAGTGCGGATGCAGTTGCAGGAGATGTACAGCGAACCGCAGTTCACCGCGCTGCGCGCCGGCCAGATCGACGTGGGTTTCGTGCGCGATGAACCCCGCCACGAGTCCGATGCCCGCATGCTGCGGATCGACGTGATCGACTACGAAGCGCTGGTGCTGGCCGTGCCCAGCGGCCACCCGCTGTCCGGACAGGACAGCGTGCAGTTTGGCGCGCTGTCAAACGAAGTGTTCGTCAGCCAGCCCCGTGAACTGGCCGCGACGCTGTATGACCGGTTGGTACAGCTGGCGGGCAAGGCGGGCTTTCATCCGCTGATCGGCCAGCAGGCGCAGCAGATCAATGGCTTGCTGGCCCTGGTCGCAGCTGGCATCGGGCTGGCGCTGGTTCCGGCCAGCATGCGCGCAGTGCAGTTGGGTGGCGTCAGCTACGTTTCGCTGGAGGATCCGGACGCCTACCTGCTGTTGGCCGTCGCCAGCCGCAAGGACAACCCTTCCCCGGTGCTGGCCAAGTTCCTGCAGATCGTCAAGGGTGTTGAAGATGCGGACTTGTGAGCGCCAATGGAACCGGCTAAACTTGGCGGCTTGAATTTCCCCGATTTGGTTTCCAGGAGCCTGCCGTGAAGGTGCTTTCCTCTTTGAAGTCCGCCAAGCAGCGGCATCGTGACTGCAAGGTCGTGCGCCGTCGTGGCAAGGTCTTCGTGATCTGCAAGAGCAACCCGCGTTTCAAGGCGCGCCAGCGCTAAGCTTTCCGGGTTGGACGAAAAAAGGCCGCTCCATGCGGCCTTTTTTGTTGCCTGCGTTTCCGGCTCGCCCCACCGGACCCGCACGGCAAGGTGGGCAAAGCCCACCTGCCCTCGACGGCGGTTACTCGTAGCGCACGCCGGTGATTTCGTAGTGCTTGACGCCGTTGGGCGCCTTGAACTCGAAGCTGTCGCCTTCGCTCTTGCCGATCAGCGCGCGAGCGATCGGCGAGGACACGGCGATCAGCCGCTGTTTGATGTCCGCTTCCAGGTCGCCCACGATCTGGTAGGTCACCGGCTCGCCGGAGTCCTCGTCCTCCAGATCCACGGTTGCACCGAACACCACCTTGCTGCCGGCGCCCAGCCTGGACACGTCGATGACATCGGCGGTCGACAGCGCCGCTTCCAGCTCGCCGATCCTTCCCTCGACGAAACTCTGCTGCTCGCGTGCAGCGTGGTATTCGGCGTTTTCCTTCAGGTCGCCGTGGGCGCGGGCCTCGGCGATTGCCGCGATGATCCGCGGGCGCTCGACCGACTTGAGGCGATCCAGCTCGCCGCGCAGGCGCTCCGAACCGGCCTTGGTCATGGGGGCGCGACTCATGCGTTCAGCTCCTTGTGCAATTCCTGCAGGCTGTGCACGTCCGCCTCGCCATGGAAATCCAGCGAGTGGACGAGCGCACGCGCGCCTGCCACGGTGGTCGAGTAGGTGACCCGGTGCTGCAGGGCCTCGCGCCGGATCGAGAACGAATCGGCGATCGCCTGCTTGCCCTCGGTCGTGTTGACGATATAGACGATCTCGCCGTTCTTGATCAGGTCGACGATGTGCGGCCGCCCCTCGAGCACCTTGTTGATGCGCTCGCATGGCACGCCGTGCTCGGTGAGGAAGGCAGCGGTGCCGCCGGTGGCGACCAGGCTGAAACCGCGCGCCAGCACTTCCCTGGCCACCGGCAGCAGCCGCTCCTTGTCCGCGTCGCGCACCGACAGGAAGATCTTGCCCGTGTTTGGCGAGCGGATGCCCGCTGCCTCATGCCCACGCGCGAAGGCCGCGCCGAACTGACGGCCAACGCCCATCACCTCGCCGGTCGAACGCATCTCCGGGCCGAGAATGGGATCGACGTTCTGGAACTTCAGGAACGGGAAGATCGCCTCCTTGACCGAGAAATAGTCGGGGATGATCTCCCGGGTGGCGCCCTGGCTGGCCAGCGTGCGGCCGGCCATGCAACGCGCGGCAATCTTGGCCAGCGGCATGCCGGTCGCCTTCGAAACGAACGGCACCGTGCGCGAGGCGCGCGGGTTCACTTCCAGGATGAAGACCGTGTCACCCTGGATCGCGAACTGGGTGTTCATCAGGCCGATGACTTTCAACTCCCTGGCCATCGCGGCAGCCTGGCGGCGCAGCTCGTCCTGGATCTCGGTCGAAAGCGAGTACGGCGGCAGCGAGCAGGACGAGTCGCCCGAATGCACGCCGGCCTCCTCGATGTGCTCCATGATGCCGCCGACCAGCACGTTGCCCTCGGCGTCGGCGATGATGTCCACGTCCACTTCGACCGCATGGTCGAGGAAGCGGTCCAACAGCACCGGCGAATCATTGGACACCTGCACCGCTTCACGGATGTAGCGGGCGAGGTCGGCGTCGTCGTAGACCACTTCCATCGCGCGGCCGCCGAGCACGTAGCTCGGGCGCACCACCATCGGGTAACCGATCTCGCGCGCGAGCGCCAACGCTTCGTCGGCATTGCGGGCGGTGCGGTTGGGCGGCTGGCGCAGCCCCAGCTTGTGGATCATCTGCTGGAAGCGCTCGCGGTCCTCGGCCAGGTCGATCGAGTCGGGCGAGGTACCGATCACCGGCACGCCGGCAGCCTCCAGTGCGCGTGCGAGCTTGAGCGGCGTCTGGCCGCCGTACTGCACGATCACGCCCCTGGGCTTCTCCAGATCGACGATCTCCAGCACGTCCTCGAGCGTCAGCGGCTCGAAGTACAGGCGGTCGGAGGTGTCGTAATCGGTCGAAACGGTTTCCGGGTTGCAGTTGACCATGATGGTCTCGAACCCGTCTTCGCGCAGTGCCAGCGCTGCATGCACGCAGCAGTAGTCGAACTCGATGCCCTGGCCGATGCGGTTCGGGCCTCCGCCGAGCACCACGATCTTCTCGCGGTCGGTCGGATTGGCCTCGCACTCTTCCTCGTAGGTCGAGTACATGTAGGCCGTGCTGGTCGCGAATTCCGCCGCGCAGGAATCCACGCGCTTGTACACCGGGCGCACGCCCAGCGTGTGGCGCAAGTGGCGCACGGCTGCCTCGTCGGTGTTCAGCAGCTGGGCGATGCGAGCGTCGGCGAAGCCCATGCGCTTCAGTTCACGCATGCGCGGCGCGTTCAGTGCGGTCATGCCCTGGACCCTGACCTCCTTCTCCGTCAGGACAATGTCCTCGAAGGCGGCAAGGAACCACGGATCGATGCGGCTGCAGTCGAAGATCTCTTCCAGGGAGAGACCGGCACGGAATGCGTCCGCCACGTAGAACACGCGCTCGGGCCGCGGCTCACGCAGCTCGCGCCGGACCCTGGCCTGTCCCTCGGCGCTGGCCAGGTCCAGGCCCGTCGGATTGAGACCCGTCTTGCCGATCTCCAGGCCGCGCAGCGCCTTTTGCAGCGACTCGTGGAAGGTGCGGCCCATCGCCATCACCTCGCCCACCGACTTCATCTGGGTGGTCAGGCGCGCATCGGCCGAAGGGAACTTCTCGAACGCGAAGCGCGGGATCTTGGTGACGACGTAATCGATGGTCGGCTCGAACGAGGCCGGAGTCAGGCCACCGGTGATGTCGTTCTTCAGCTCGTCCAGCGTGTAGCCCACGGCGAGCTTCGCCGCCACCTTGGCGATCGGGAAGCCGGTCGCCTTGGAAGCCAGCGCCGAGGAGCGCGACACGCGCGGGTTCATCTCGATCACCACCACGCGGCCGTTCTCGGCATTGATGCCAAACTGCACGTTGGAGCCGCCGGTATCGACGCCGATCTTGCGCAGCACGGCCAAGCTGGCGTCGCGCAGGCGCTGGTATTCCTTGTCGGTGAGCGTCTGCGCCGGCGCCACGGTGATCGAGTCGCCGGTGTGCACGCCCATCGGATCGAGGTTCTCGATCGAGCAGACGATGATGCAGTTGTCCGCGCGGTCGCGGACCACTTCCATCTCGAATTCCTTCCAGCCGAGCACCGATTCCTCGACCAGGACCTCGTGCACGGGCGAGAGATCGAGGCCGCGCTTGACGATCTCCTCGAACTCCTCGACGTTGTAGGCGATGCCGCCGCCGGAACCGCCCAGCGTGAAGCTCGGCCGGATGATGGTCGGGAAGCCGACCCGGGTCTGGATATCGACCGCCTGCTCGTAGCTCCTGGCCACTTCCGCCTTAGGGCAGTCCAGGCCGATGTCGGCCATGGCCTGCTTGAACAGCTCGCGGTCCTCGGCCATGCGGATCGCATCGCGCGAGGCGCCGATCAGCTCCACGCCGTGCTTTTCCAGAACGCCGTTGTCGGCCAAGTCCAGTGCGCAGTTGAGCGCCGTCTGGCCGCCCATGGTGGGCAGCACCGCGTCGGGCTTTTCCTTGGCGATGATCCGCTCGACCGTCTGCCAGTTGATCGGCTCGATGTAGACCGCGTCGGCCATCTCCGGATCGGTCATGATCGTGGCCGGGTTGGAGTTCACCAGGATCACCCGGTAACCCTCTTCCCGAAGCGCCTTGCACGCCTGCGCGCCGGAGTAGTCGAACTCGCATGCTTGCCCGATGACGATCGGACCGGCGCCGATGATCAGCACGCTCTTGATGTCGGTGCGCTTGGGCATTAGCGGGCCTCCTGCATGAGCTGCGCGAAGCGCGCAAAGAGATAGCCGACGTCATGCGGGCCGGGCGCGGCTTCGGGGTGGCCCTGGAAGCAGAACGCCGGGCGGTCGGTGAGCGCGAAGCCCTGCAGCGAGCCGTCGAACAACGAAGTGTGGGTGACGCGGACGTTGGCCGGCAGCGTCGCCGGATCCACCGCGAAACCGTGGTTCTGGCTGGTGATCAGCACGCGACCGTCGTCATGGTCCTTCACCGGATGGTTGGCGCCGTGGTGGCCGAACTTCATCTTGATGGTCTTCGCGCCGAGCGCCAGGCCCATCAACTGGTGGCCCAGGCAGATGCCGAACAGCGGAATCTTCGCGTCCAGGAAAGCCTTCGTCGCCGCGATGGCGTAGTCGCACGCGGCCGGGTCGCCTGGTCCGTTGGACAGGAAAACACCATCGGGCTTCATCGCGAGCACCTCGGCGGCGGGCGTCTGCGCCGGCACGACCGTGATGTCGCAGCCGTGGCTGGCCAGCAGCCTCAGGATGTTGAGCTTGGTGCCGTAGTCGTAGGCGACGACCTTGTAACGGGTGCCCGGCGCGGTGAACGTCGCGCGGTCAAGGTCGTACACGCCCTCGGTCCAGCGGTAGGGCTCGCGCACGCTGACCACCTTGGCCAGGTCCATGCCATTCAGGCCCGGGAAGGCGCGTGCCTTTGCCAGCGCGGTCTCGGCGTCGACGCCTTCGCCAGCCAGGATGCAGCCGTTCAGCGCGCCCTTGTCGCGCAGGATGCGGGTCAGGCGACGGGTGTCGATCCCGGCGATCGCCACGATGTTCTGGCGCGCCAGGTAGTCGGGCAGGCTTTCGGTGCTGCGCCAGTTGCTCGGCCGGCGCGGCACGTCGCGCACGATCAGGCCGGCAGCCTGCACGCGGGTGGACTCGGCATCGGCGGGATTCACGCCGGTGTTGCCGACGTGCGGGTACGTGAGGGTGACGATCTGGCGGGCATAGGAGGGATCGGTAAGGATCTCCTGGTAGCCCGTCATCGCCGTATTGAAAACCACCTCGCCGACGGTTTCGCCAGTCGCGCCCACGGCGTGGCCGTGGAACACGCTGCCATCTTCGAGGGCAAGCAGAGCGGGAGTGGGCATTGGGGGCCGCCTTTAGGTGCAGCAAAGTCCGCAAGCCGCTGCAAGCAGGCTTGTGGACCTTGGGTCGGAAGAAGTCTCGGGCGGGACGCAATGATAGGTGCGAGGGGCGATTCTGTCCACCGCGCGGTGCGTGAACGAGGCATCCAACCGGGCCTCTGTGCGTGGTCGACGCGCGCTAAACTGGCTGTTATCCGGTCCACGAAGCAGTCCATGAAAGCCACCGTCCTGCTCGATCCCGCCCGCCTCGATCGTCCCGACACCGACGTGCGGCAGGACCCGTTCCCGTTCCTGATCGCCCACGGCCAGTTGCCGGACGATGCCCGCAACGATCTGGAACGCGATTTCCCGCGCTACACCAGCGCGGGCTTCTTTCCATACGATCCGGTCGATTGCGGCCCGTCGATCAACGCGCTGGTGGCCGACCTGACCGCACCGGCTTTCGCCAGCGTGATCGGCGAACGGCTGGGCATCGCGGACCTGGCCCAATACCCCACGCTGGTGACGCTGTGCCGCCACCTCAACAAGCGCCACGGCACCATCCATACCGACAGCAAGTCGAAGGTCGCCACCGCCCTGCTCTATCTGAACCACCAGTGGCCGGACACTAGCGAGGGCTGCCTGCGCTTCCTTCGCCGCATCGACGACATCGACGATCTGGTTGCGCCGGAATTGACGCCCCTGTACGGTGAGTTCGCCGTATTCAAGCGTTGCGACAATTCTTTTCACGGCCACCTCCCCTTCGAGGGCGAGCGCCGGGTCATCCAGGTCGCCTGGCTGACCAGCGAGGAAGAAAAGCTGCGCAAGACACGGCGCGGCAAGTTCTCGCGTGGATTCAAGAAACTGGTCGGCGCGCTGGATCGCCGCTTCGGCGCGCGACGCGCCCGCAACGCCGCGCACCGGGACTGATCGTCAGGCCAGGTGCCAGGCCACGAACGCGGCGAACACTCCGTATAGCAGGCCCACCGGCATCAGCCAGCGCGCGTTGACGTGCCCGCGCTGGAACAGCCACCACAGGTAACCCACCGCCACCGTGGTCAGCGCCCCGGCCACGATCAGTGGCAGGTCGAACAGCCATGGCGTGAAGAACAGGGCCAGCGAACTTGGAATCGTCGCCTGGATCATCATGGCCCCGGAAATGTTCGCCAACGCCAGCCGCTCCTTGCCCTGGCGGACCCAGATCAGCGCGTTGACGGTTTCGGGCAGTTCGGTCGCGACCGGGCTCAGGACCAGCGCCACCACGTGCGCCGACAAGCCAAAGGCCAGACCGATCACCTCGATCTGCGTGACGAATATGCGCGAGGCGATGGCGATCACCACCAGCGCAAGTCCACTCTGGGCGACCACCCGCCACATCGCCGGGTCGTCGGCGTGCGGCTGGAATTTCAGCGGTTCGAGTTCCTCCTCGTCCGCCGCCATGTCGCCGGTTTTCAGCTCGCGCCATACGTACAAGCCGTAGGCACCGATGAACAACACGCCCAGCCAGGGCTTCAATGCGAACGCGACCAGACCCAGCGTGCACTTGACCACGAAGATCGAAAGGAACCACCGCTGGTCGCGTGCAAGCCGCGCGTGGTCGACCTTCACCACCGCGTCGGGGCGTCGCAACCGGTGCCGGTTGCTCCACAGGGCGATGCCAACCACCGCATAGGCGATGGTGCCCAGCACCAGCGGTCCACCCAGGGCCGCACCGACGCCGATGCCGCGCTGCTCGGGGGTGTGCCCGAACACCACGGCGATGAAGGTGACCGCGCTCTCGGGCAGCGCGGTGCCGAAGGCGGCAAGCACGGTCCCGGTGGCGGTGGCATCCAGCCTGAACTTACGGCCCAGCCATTCGATACCGTTGACGAAGTACTCGCAGGCGGCATAGATCGCCCCGGCGGAAAGCAGGAACCACAAGGCAGTGAGCATCAACGCGAATCCGGCCGGGCGAGCGGAAAACCAATGGCACGACGATGCGGCCCGCCCGGCAAGGGTTCGAGCACATCGTGGCCAAAGGTCTCGCCGGGCACGCGCCTGGCCGGTGTACGGCAGCGCTGCCACCCACGCCATGGAGCGTTGGCTCCAAGTCTGTTGACGCGGGTTCCTCGGGGAACGAAGGCGGACGGCCTTCGCGGGTGAGGATGGCTACTCCCCAATGACAATAAAGACCATGGTAACGGGCAAGGTGCGAACGCGACAAGCATCGCCCGTCCCGTGTGGGCATCCGGCCGATGGACACAGTCGTATACACGGCGACAGGTCGGGCCCGGCCTGCCACCTACGCATCGAGTCGCGCGGCCAGCATCGCCTGGAGATCGTAGGCGGCCGGCGGTTGGGCATGCAGCCAGTGCGCCGCCTCGATCGCACCGCGGGCGAAGATGCTGCGATCGGTGGCACGGTGGCCCAGTTCGACACGCTCACCGGCGCCGATCAGCATCGCCGTGTGCTCCCCCACGATGTCGCCACCACGCACCACAGCGAAGCCGATGCTGCCGGCGCGCCGCGCCCCCTCGCGCGAGCCGGTGACGCCATCTCGCGCGAGCGTGGTACCGCGCGCCGCGGCGGCCGCCTCTCCAAGCGAGATCGCGGTGCCCGAGGGCGCGTCCGTCTTGCGCTTGTGGTGTGCCTCGACGATCTCCAGGTCCCACTCCGGCAGTGCGGAGGCGGCCTGGCGAAGGAGACGCGTGAGTACCGCCACGCCGAGGCTGAAGTTGCTCGCGTGCATCAGCGGTATCTGCGAGGACGCGTTCGCCAGCCGGGCCTTCAGCGCGGCATCGATGCCGGTGGTGCCGCTGACCAGCGCCACCCCGTGGCCGGTGCAGTAGTCGAGCGCGGAGGCGAGCCCGCCCGGGCCGCTGAAGTCGATCACCGCGTCGAGCGCTTCCGGTGGCCAGTCCGCGCGGAAACAGGGCGTGGCGCGGTCATGCCAGGCACGCTCGCCCACTTGCGGCATGCCCGGTGCGATGAGTGCCGCGGCGATCTCGAATCGTGCGTCGTCACGCAACAGATCAAGCAACGCCCGTCCCATACGGCCGTTGGCGCCGTTGATGGCGAGGCGTAGCGGTCGGGTCATCGCTTGGGTCCGTGCATGCTGGAGCGCGTAGCGTACCCGGGAGAGCTAGGGCGCGCATGCGTACTGTTTTGCTCTCTCCCTTACCCAGGGAGAGGGATCGGATTCGAGTAGCGCCCCAACAAGATCCGGTTTACGAAGTGACGCGGGAGAGGAATTCCTTGACCCCATCGACCCAGCTCTTGGCGCGCGGGGTGTGTGCGTCAGGCTCGCCTTCGCTGAAGGTCGCCTCGAGCTTCTCCAGCAACTCACGTTGCTCGCGGGTCAGGCGCACCGGGGTTTCCACCATGACGCGGCAGATCAGGTCGCCGACGCGGCCGGAACGAACGGACTTCACGCCTCGCCCGCGCAGGCGGAAGGTCTGGCCAGTCTGGGTCTCCGGCGGGATCGACACCGCCACTTCGCCTTCCAGCGTCGGCACCTTGAGCTCGGCGCCCAGCGCGGCCTGGGCAAACCGGATCGGCACCTCGCAGTGCAGGTCGTTGCCTTCGCGCTGGAAGATCGCGTGTTCGCGCACGCGCACATCCACGTACAGGTCACCCGCTTCGGCACCGGCCGGGCCGGCCTCGCCCTGCCCCGAGAGGCGGATGCGGTCGCCGTTGTCCACGCCGGCGGGGATCTGCACCGACAACGTACGCTTTTCTTCAAGCAGCCCTTCGCCGCGGCAGGCCTTGCAGGGCTTTTCGATGGCCTGACCGCTGCCACCGCAATGCGGGCATGCCTGCTGGATCGAGAAGATGCCATTCTGCATGCGCACGCGGCCGTGGCCGTGGCAGGTCTTGCACTGGGTCGTCTTGCCGTCGGCCGAGCCCGAGCCGTTGCAGTGGTGGCAGTTGACCTGGGTCGGGATCTCGATTGTCTTCCCGACGCCGAACACCGCCTCCTCGAGGTCCAGCTCCATCACGTAGCGCAGGTCCGCGCCCCGACGTTGCCGGCCGCGACCGCCGCCACCCATTCCAAAGATGTCGCCGAAGATGTCTCCGAAGATGTCGCCCATGTCGCCGAAACCGCCGCCACGGCCGCCCATGCCGCCTTCGAAGGCGGCGTGGCCGTGCTGGTCGTACATGGCGCGCTTCTGGGCGTCGGACAGGACTTCGTAGGCCTCCTTGGCCTCCTTGAATTTCTCCTGCGCGGAGGGATCGTCCGGGCAGCGGTCCGGGTGGTATTTCATCGCCAGGCGGCGGAAGGATTTCTTCAGCTCGACTTCGGTGACGGTGCGCTCGACGCCGAGCACCTCGTAGTAATCGCGCTTGCCCGTTGCTGCATTCATGACTTGAACCAAACCCCTGCTCTGTCCTGCCCCGATCCGCGGGGCTGCCCGATCAACAAGCAGCCCGCGTCAGCCATGATAGCCGGCGCGGGCTGCCTGATCGGCGGCGTCGACTTCCTTCGATTACTTCTTCTCGTCCTTGACCTCGGTGAACTCGGCATCGACCACATCGTCGGGCTGGGCCGAACCGCCGCCCGGCGCCGCCTGCGGACCGGCCTCACCGCCGCCGCCCTGGGCCGCGGCATAGAGCGCCTGCGCGGCCTGCTCGAGCTTCTGCATCTTGGCTTCGATCTGCGCCTTGTCGTCGCCGTCCTTGACCTTTTCCAGTTCCGACAGCGCCTCTTCGATCGAGCCGATCTGGCCCCCGACCTTGCCGCCATGCTCCTTCAGGGCGCTGCGGGTGGCGTGCACCAACTGGTCGGCCTTGTTGCGGGTAGCGACCAGCTCGTGGAACTTCTTGTCCTCTTCCTTGTTCGCCTCGGCGTCGGCCACCATCCGCTGGATCTCGTCCTCGGACAGGCCCGAGCCGGCCTTGATCTCGATCTTCTGTTCCTTGCCGGTCTTCTTGTCCTTGGCAGACACGTGCAGGATGCCGTTGGCGTCGATGTCGAAGGTGACCTCGATCTGCGGCATGCCGCGCGGCGCCGGGTCGATGCCGGACAGGTCGAAACGGCCCAGCGACTTGTTCGCGCTGGCGCGCTCGCGCTCGCCCTGCAGCACGTGCACAGTCACCGCGGTCTGGTTGTCGTCGGCGGTGGAGAAGGTCTGCGCGGCCTTGGTCGGCACGGTGGTGTTCTTCTCGATCAGCTTGGTCATCACGCCGCCCATCGTCTCGATGCCGAGCGACAGCGGGGTGACGTCCAACAGCAGCACGTCCTTGACCGAGCCACCCAGCACGCCGCCCTGGATCGCCGCGCCCACGGCAACGGCTTCATCCGGGTTGACGTCCTTGCGCGGCTCCTTGCCGAAGAAGTCCTTGACCGACTCCTGCACCTTGGGCATGCGGGTCTGGCCGCCGACGAGGATCACCTCGTTGACGTCCGACACGCGCAGGCCGGCGTCGTTGAGCGCGATGCGGCACGGCTCGATGGTGCGCTTGACCAGGTCTTCCACCAGCGCTTCCAACTTGGCGCGCGTCAGCTTGATGTTGAGGTGCTTCGGACCGGAGGCGTCAGCCGTCACGTATGGCAGGTTGACCTCGGTCTGGTGCGCGGAGGACAGCTCGATCTTGGCGCGCTCGGCCGCGTCCTTCAGGCGCTGCAGCGCCAGCGGATCCTTGCGCAGGTCGATGCCCTGGTCCTTCTGGAATTCGTCGACCAAGTAGTCGATGACGCGCTTGTCGAAGTCCTCGCCGCCAAGGAAGGTGTCGCCGTTGGTGGCCAGCACCTCGAACTGCTTCTCGCCGTCGACTTCCGCGATCTCGATGATCGACACGTCGAAGGTGCCGCCGCCCAGGTCGTACACCGCGATCTTGCGGTCGCCGCCCTTCTTGTCCAGGCCATAGGCCAAAGCGGCCGCGGTCGGCTCGTTGATGATGCGCTTGACCTCCAGGCCCGCAATGCGGCCGGCATCCTTGGTCGCCTGGCGCTGGCTGTCGTTGAAGTAGGCAGGCACCGTGATGACGGCTTCGGTGACCGGCTCGCCGAGATAGTCCTCGGCGGTCTTCTTCATCTTCATGAGGACCTTGGCGGAGATTTCCTGCGGCGCCATCTTCTTGCCGTCGGACGTCTCAACCCAGGCGTCGCCATTCTCATGCGCGACGATGCCGTACGGCACGATGTGCAGGTCCTTCTGGACCTCGGCGTCGGTGAACTTGCGACCGATCAGGCGCTTGACCGCATAAAAGGTGTTCTTCGGATTGGTCACGCTCTGGCGCTTGGCCGGCGCGCCCACGAGGACTTCATTGTCCTTGCTGAAGGCGACGATGGAAGGCGTGGTGCGATCGCCTTCGGCGTTCTCGATCACCTTCGCGGTGCTGCCGTCCATCACGGCGACGCAGGAATTGGTGGTACCCAGGTCGATGCCGATGATCTTGCCCATAGTGTTCAGCTCCAATGCTTTCTAGGCGGCCCCCGCGGCCGCGATGGTTTTCCAGATGGTGGCCCACGCCCGGCGATTCAATGCCGCGGGGCCGCCTGTGTGTTCAGCGAGCGATGCGTCAGTCCTTGGCCACGGCGACCAGTGCGGGACGCAGCAACCGGTCGTTCAGCACGTAGCCCTTCTGCAACACGTTGACTACGGTGCCGGGCGCCTTGCCGGGCGCTTCGACCATGCTCACGGCATGGTGGCGCTCCGGGTCGAGGGGTTGGTCGACCGGATCAACCTGCACCAGTCCGTGGGTCTCGGCGACCTTCAGCAACGCCTTCAGGGTCAGCGCCAGGCCTTCGCGCACGGCGGCCGCGTCACTGCTCTCGATGGCCAGCCCGCGTTCCAGGCTGTCGTAGACCGGGAGCAACTCGTTCAACAGCTTTTCGTTGGCGAAGCGGCGGGCCTGTTCCAGGTCGCGATGCAGGCGCCTGCGCTGGTTTTCCAGCTCCGCGTGCTCGCGCAGCACGGACTCGCGCAACTCGGCGTTGCTCGCCTCCAGCTCGGCGACCCGCGCCTGCAGGGCATCGGATCCTTGCGTTCCCGGCGAACCGGATTCCTGCACCTGGTCCGGCGTCTGCTCGTTGTTCTGCATGCATTACTCCCAAACAAAGGTCCGGACCGGCACCTCCGTGCCGGCCACCGATAACTGCGGGAAACCCGCCCTCCGGGGGCGGTTATAGGGACGTCGCGGCGCGATTCAAGGCGTCGCTGAGCAATCCGGCAGTCGCCTGCACCACCGGGATCACCCGGTCGTAGGCCATGCGGGTGGGCCCGATCACGCCGACCGCACCCAGGACCCGCCCCTGCACGCCGTAACTGGCGGTCACCACGCTGCAGCCGTCCAGCGCGGCAAAGCCCGATTCCTCGCCGATGAACAGGCGCACGCCCGGGGCCCGGGCGCACACCTCCATCAGTTGCAACAATTCGTTTTTTTTCTGGAAGGCCTCGAAGAGCTCGCGCAGACGGTCCAGGTCAGCGAGCTCGGCGTAACCCATCAGGTTGGTCTGGCCGCTCACCAGCACGTCGTCTCCGCCACCTTGCGGCGCGAAGGAGGCCGCCGCGAGTTCCGTCGCGCTGGCGACAAGGCGGTTGAGCTCGCTGCCGGCCTCGCGCAGCTCGCGCAGGAGATGGGCGCGGATGTCGTCCACGCGCAAACCGGCAAAATGGGTGTTGAGGTAGTTGGCGGCCTGTTCCAGTTCGCGGCTGTCCAGCGGCCTGGCCAGCTGCACGATGCGGTTCTGCACCTGGTTGTCGGAGAACACCAGGATCACCAGCACGCGTGCGTCCGGCAGCGGCACGAAATCGATATGGCGCAGGGGAAAGTCACCTTGGCGCGGCACCGTCACCACGCCGGCGAAGTGGGTCATCGCCGAAAGCAGCGTGGACACGTTGCCCAGCAGGTCGCGGGTGGTCGTGGGTCCGGGTGGCAACTCACGCTTGAGCCGCGCCATGTCCTCGCGCGGCAGCGGCTGCAGCTCGATCAGGCTGTCGACGAACAGGCGCAGGCCACGTGGCGTGGGTATGCGTCCGGCGGACGTGTGCGGCGAGGCGACCAGGCCTGCGTCTTCGAGGTCCGCCATGATGTTGCGGATCGTCGCCGGGCTGACGTCCAGCCCCGACGATCGGGACAGCGTGCGCGACCCGACGGGCTCGCCATCGGCCAGGTACTGCGCGATCAGGGTGCGCAGCAGGCGGCGGGCGCGGGCATCGAGGTCGTGGGGTCGGGTCATCGCTGTAACAAACGGTGAGACGGGACAGAAATAAGGTGTCGCCGCCGAGTTTGCAAGAACGCCGGTCGCGACGGTAGCCGCGCCGCGCGCCACTTCTGCCCGTACAATTCCACGCCATGCTCACTTCCCTGTACGTCCGCCATTTCGCCGTCGTCGAAGAAGCCGAAGTCGCCTTCGGCCCGGGCCTCACCGTGGTCAGCGGCGAAACGGGCGCCGGCAAGTCGCTGCTGGTCGACGCGCTGATGTTGCTGGCCGGCGCGCGCGCCGACAGCGGCATGGTGCGCGAGGGCTGCGACCGCGCCGAACTCATCGCCGAATTCGACCTGGCCGCGCTGCCCGAAGCACGCGCCTGGCTGGAACGGGAGGAGCTGGACGATGAAGGTGCCTGCCAGCTTCGCCGCGTGATCCGCGCCGAGGGCAGCTCGCGCGCGTGGATCAACGGCCGCCCGGCCAATGCCAGCCAACTCGGTGAACTGGCCACGCTGCTGGTGGAAATCCATGGCCAGCATGAGCACCAGGCGCTGCTCTCGCGCGGCCACCAGCTCGATCTGCTTGATGCGTACGCCGGCAATGAGGAACTGGTGGGACAGTTGCGCACGCTGGCCGCGCAGTGGCGCGAGCTGGGCGCGCGCATCCGCAAGCTCAGTGGTGGCGATGACCGCGAGCAACGGCTCGAACTGCTGCGCCACGAGGTCGGCGAGCTCGAACGCTGGGTGTTGCCGGCTGCGGAATTGTCCGAACTCGAGGCCAGCCACAAGCGCCTGGCCAATGCCGGCCGGCTGGCCGAAGGCGCCTCCGGCGTGGTGGAACTGCTCGACGGCGACAGCGAATTCGCGTTGCGCCGTGCGCTCGGCCGCGCGCACGGGGAGTTGGGCAAGCTGGCTGCCCTGGACCCGCGCCTCGCGCCCCTGCTGGAACTGCTGGACAACGCAGAGATACAGCTGGGCGAAGCTTCCGACGGCCTCTCGCGCTACGCACAGGACGTCGACCTCGATCCGGAGCGCTATGCCGACGTCGATACCCACCTCACCCGCCTTCACGAACTGGCGCGCCGCCACCGCCTTCCCGTCGCCGAATTGCACGATCGGCTGGGCGCATTGCAGGCCGAGCTGCTCGAACTGGAAGGCGCCGGCGACGCGCTGGAGCGGCTCGCCGGCGATCGCGCACGGCTGGAACGCGGCTATGCGAAAGCGGCCGATGACCTAAGCAGGGCACGCCGCACGGCCGCCGCGCGCCTGGGCGAGGAGGTCAGCGCGCTGATGGGCGAACTGGGCATGGCCGGCGGCCGGCTGGTCGTCGACCTCGAACCGGTCGACGGCGGCGAGCCGGATGCGCAAGGCCGCGAGCGCTGCGAACTGCTTGTCAGCGCCAATCCCGGCCAGCCACCGCGCGCGCTGCGCAAGGTCGCCTCGGGCGGCGAACTGGCACGCATCAGTCTCGCCATCGAGGTCGCCACGCTGGGCAAGGACACGATCGGCTGCATGGTGTTCGACGAGGTCGACACCGGCATCGGCGGCGCCGTGGCCGAGGTGGTCGGGCAGAAGCTGCGCGCGCTCGGCGGCGAGCGCCAGGTTCTGTGCGTCACCCACCTGCCCCAGGTCGCCGCGCAGGGCCACGCACACCTGCGCGTCAGCAAGCACAGCGACGGGGATACCACTCGCACGCAGATCGAGAAGCTGGACGCAGCCGGCCGCCGAGACGAACTGGCGCGCATGCTGGGCGGCGTCGAGATCTCCCGCGAAACGCGCGCCCACGCCAGGCAGATGCTCGAGCGCGCGCAAAGCGCCTGACGCGAGCCCCGGGAGGATGGACCTCAGCCCACCATCGCGTGGCGACACGGTGGGTTCAAGCCCACCCTACGTCACCCGGTCCGTCAGTTCTTGCGCTCGGACAACAGCCCGCGCTCGCTCGCCATCCGGTACAGGTCCAGTTCCGACCCCGCGCCCAGTTTGCCCATCAGGCTGGCGCGATGGATATAGATGGTCTTCTGGCCCACCCCGAGCACTGCCGCGACCTGCTTGGGCGCCTTGCCTGCCGCCAGCAGCAGGAACACCTCGCGCTCGCGCGCGGTCAGCCGGTTGACCGGATCGAGTGCCTCGCTGGGCCGCTCGGCACGACGCTGACGCAAATCCGAACTCAGGAACGTCTCGCCCTGCATCACCTGGCGCAGGCCCGCCACCAGTTCTTCCGGCGCGGCGCCCTTGGTGACATAGCCGCTGGCGCCACGGCGTAGCGCCTCGGATACGTAGGGCTCGCCGTCGTGCATGCTCAGCACGACGATATGCGTGTCCGGCGCCAGGCTATGCAGGTGCTCGATCAATGGCAGGCCACTGCCATCCGGAAGCGACAGGTCCAGCGCGACGAGATCGGGGCGACGCTGGTTGATCGCGTCCACCGCATCGTCGGCACAACGGCATTCGGCGATCACTTCCAGATCCGGCTCCAGTTCGATGAGCCGCTTGAAACCCTCGCGGACGATGGCGTGGTCGTCGACCAGAACGATGCTGTACATGATGCCCCGCTGACTTGCTGGTTTCGGGCGGTACGCCGGCATGCGGCTCGACCGCTTCGGACGCCCCCGCGTCCGGCCCTGCCACCCGAGTCTATAAGAGACCGGCCGCCCCTGCCCAAACATCCACCACCCGCTGGGCAGGCGACAGTCGCATGTAACATCGCCAGCATGCGATCGAAGCCTTTTTCCCTGCCCGAATCCGGTCCTCTGCTCGGCGTGGTCTACGCGCTGCTGTGGCTGGCGCTGCTGCCTACGCAACAGCCGTACTGGATGCTGCCCTTCGGTCTGCGCTTCGCCGCGCTGCTGATCGTGCCGGTGCGGCAGTGGTTCTGGCTGTTGGGGCTCGAATTGGCCGTGACCATCATCCTGGACCTGCGTTCGGGCCTGCCCATGGGCTGGCAGACCTTCGTGATCGGCGACCTGCCCGAGCCGTTGATCATGGCGGTAGGCCTGTGGCTGTTGCGCCGGGTAAACCTGCACGCCAGCCTGCGCGACCCGGAGGAAGCCACCCGCCTGCTGCTTTCGGCCGTGCTGGTGGTCGGTGCGGTGGCGGCCGCCGACGCGGTGCTGCTGGCGCTTCTCCATGAAAGCGCAGCCCCTGCGGCGATGGTGCGCGCGCTCGGCCGGGAACTGCTGGGCAACTACCTGGGCGTACTGCTGGTGGCGCCGCTGTCGATCATGCTGTTGCGTGCGCGACCGAACCGAAAAATGGTGGCCAGCCTGGTAATGGATGGGCTGCTGGTGATGCTGCCAGCGATGGCGCTGTTGCTGATGCTATCGGAGCACGCCGCGCCCCAGCCGGAATTCGCCCGCGTGTTGTCGCTGGCACCGGTGTTGTTCTTCGCCTTCCGCCACGGCTGGCGCGGCGCCACGCTGGCGATGTTGATCTCGTGCTTGGGCATGACGGCGGTCGACCATCAGCCTGGACACGCGCAGAGCGCAGCCGGTTACCTGTTTCTGGCCGTCGCCGGCACCGGAGCGCTCATGCTTGGCGCGGCCACCGATGCCTTGCGCCGCAGCAGCGAACGGGTGGCCGAACAGAACGTCTACCTGGGCGCGGTCAACCGTCGACTGGACCAGCTCGCCCGCCAGCTGCGCGACGCGGCCCGTGGCAACCTGCAGGCCGAGGAAAACCAGCGCCGGCACATGGCCGCCGAACTGCACGACGAGCTCGGCCAGAACATCACGGCCATCCAGACCCACATGAAACTCGCGCAGGTACGCCTGCGCCATGCAGGGCTGGAAGACATCAGCGTCTCGATCAACACCATCCTCGGCTACATGCGCCGCGCCCTGCATCGCCTGCTGGACGACCTGCGCCCCGCGGTGCTGGACGAGTTCGGCCTGCTGCGGGCGCTGGACGAGGGCCCGATCCGCGACCTGCTGACCACTGCCGGCATCGTCTTCCACACCGACATGCGCGGCGACCCGCGGTTGCTGGACGAAGACACCCGCATCGCGGTGTACCGCCTGGTACAGGAAAGCGCCACCAATGCGGTCAAGCACGCCCAGGCAAGCGAATTCCGCCTGCGCCTGCGCATCGGCGAGCGCCATGGGGTGGTGCTGGCCCTGCTCGACATCCGCGACGACGGTGTGGGCTTGCCCAGCCGCTTGCCCCGCGGCGGCCGCGGTCTGCAAGGCATGCGCGACCGCGTCACCTCGCTGGGCGGCCTGTTCCGGCTGAGGCCCGACCGTCAGGGCGTCCACTTGCGGATTTTGCTGCGGAGCAGCACGCCCGGCCGTGAACCCGGTCGGCTGGCATAGGAATTTTTCCAATACCGGAGTCGTGAACAGCTCGTTAGCATCAGTCCATCGATGTGGGGGAGCCGCCATCGCAAGATGGCGTGCCGTGATCACCGTGGGGACGGTGGCCACGAAGAACGGCAGGATGCCGTTCCGCCGGTACCAACGGCGCCACCCGGCCAGCGAGCAATTCGCACTGCCGAGGCGCTATGTGGTAACGGATCAGCCGTGGGTGGACAGGAGTCCTCCCGCGGCTTTTTTTATGCCCCTCGCATACGCCGCATTTCAAATGGCGGGAGCCAGCTTGCGCGGCGACGCCTACACCCTTGGAACGGCAGAGCACCTCGCCGCAAACGCGCTCGTGCAGTGCGGATCAGCGGGCCTTAGTTTTTGGGCCGCACGTACAGCACCAGGCTGTGATCCTCCAGCACGTAACCGTGCTTGGCGGCGATTTCCTTCTGCAGCCGCTCGATCTCTTCGCTGACGAACTCGATGACCTTCCCGCTGTCTACATCGATCATGTGGTCGTGGTGCTTGCCACGGTCGAGCTCATAGACGGCCTGGCCGCCTTCGAAGTTGTGCTTGACCACGATGCCCGCGGCCTCGAACTGGGTTAGCACGCGGTACACCGTTGCCAGGCCGATGTCTTCCTGTTCGGCCAGCAGCTTCTTGTAGACGTCTTCGGCGGTGAGGTGTTGGACGCCCTCCTCCTCGAAGATCTGCAGGATCCGCATGCGCGGGTGGGTGACCTTCAGGCCGACCCGGCGCAGCTCTCTGGTTTCCTGTTCCATGGCTCGCTCCACGCACGGCGTATCAAGGCCGTTAGTGTATCATCGCCCCCCTCACGATCCGGACGCAAAACACGCATGCACAAGCTGATTCGCACGCTCGGTTCCGCCATGCTGGCGCTTACGCTGGTGGGTTGCGGACTCGTCTACGTTCCCAACGTGCAGCAGGGCAACTTCCTGGACAAGAAGGACGTCGATCAGCTCAAGCCGGGCATGACCAAGCACCAGGTACTGGTGCTGCTGGGCTCGCCGTCCGTGCATACGCCGTTCAACCAGAACCGCTGGGACTATGTGTCCACCCAGCAACACCGTGGCGGCAAGATCAAGATCCGCACCTTCACGCTCACTTTCAACAACGACACGCTGGTGCGCACCGACGGCGACTTCTTCGCGCAGGATCCCGAGAAGATGCTCGAGGAAAGCAAGAAATACCACGTCACCTACCCCGTGGACGAAAACCAGGGCGACAAGAACACCAGCGGCACCGACGATAGCGGCTCGACGCCGCCGGACAACGGCAATCCCTGATTTCAGCGGGCGCGGCGCCGCCGCGCCTCCTTCGGATCGAGCACCAGCGTCCGATACAGTTCCACCCGATCGCCATCGCGTAGCGGATGTTCGGGTGGAACGCGGCGGCCGAAGATGCCCAGTCGCTGCATATCGACCAGCGCGCTGTCCTGGCCCAGGCCAGTCGCCGCGATCGCGTCGGCCACCGTCGCGTCTGCGCCAAGCACCAGCCGCTTGAGCAACGTGCGCTCGGGCAGCGCCAGCACCACTTCCACCGTGATCTCAGCCATACGCGCGCTGGGCCTCGCGACCGAAGTCCTCGACCATCTTGCTCGCCAGCGCCTGGAAACCGAGCTTGATTGCGGTGGCTCCCAGGCCCACATAGTCGAAATCCAGCGCGAAGGCGATCTTGCACCCATGCTCGCCTAGCGGAATGAATTCCCACAGACCGTCCAGGCTGCGGAACGGCCCTTCCACCAGTTGCATGCGCAGGCGCTTCGGTGGTTCGGTGGTGTTGCGAGTCGTGAAACCCTGTTTGAGGCCGGCGTATTTCAGATCCAGCCGCGCCACCAGCACGTCGCCCTCGCGCTCGAGCACCCGCGCGCCGGCACACCAGGAGAAGCGCTTTGGGTATGCTTCGACGTCGTTGACCAGATCGAACATTTGCGCCGGCGTGTAATTGACCAGGGCGCTTCGTCGGATTTCGATCACGGCTACCTCTTCCATCATTCGGTGCGACGGCTTCCGGCGCACCGCAAAGGCGCAAGTCTAGCGGACATGGCAAAAGCGAAGGACAAGGACAAGCACGCCGGCGGGACCATCGCGCTCAACAAGCGCGCCCGCCACGAGTACCACATCGACCAGCGCTACGAAGCCGGCATCGCGCTGCAGGGTTGGGAACTGAAGGCACTGCGTGCCGGGCGCATCAATTTCGGCGATGGCTACGCGGTCGTGCTCAAGGGCGAGATCTTCCTGGTGGGCACCTCGATCCCGCCACTGATCAGCGCCTCCACGCACGTCATCGCCGAGGACCGCCGCACGCGAAAACTGCTATTGCACAAGCAGGAGATCGACCAGTTGATCGGCGCAGTCGAGCGCAAGGGCTATACCCTGGTGCCGATCGCCATGTACTGGAAAGGCAACAAGGTCAAGGTCGAGATCGGTCTGGCCCGCGGCAAGCAGGCGCACGACAAGCGCGACGCGGAGAAGGAACGCGACTGGCAGCGCGAGAAGCAGCGCACCATGCGCGCCCACAACCGCGAGGCCTGACGTCGCGGCGTGCCATTGAAGTGCACTCGCCGACCCCCATATACTTGCTTGACTGACCAGCTCAGGTTTTTCCCCGGGGGTGTCCTGGCTTCGACGGGGGTAGTGAGATGGCTTGGTGCATGCCGAGGGGGCAGCTTTCCTCGTAAATCCAGCCGCAAAACTCATAATTGCCAACGACAGCAATTACGCTCTCGCCGCTTAAGGCGTAGCCCCGAACCCACTTGTGCTCGTGCTCGTCGGTGTAGGGTCATTATCACGGGATCGCCCAACCACTGCCGCCTGTCGGTGCAGGGCCAAATCAAGCAGGCTGGTCCTTCGATGCGCTTCGCACATCGTGCTGTCGCGGGACGAGATCCAACGGTGAGCTAAGCATGTAGTACCGGGCGTCAAGCGCCTTCGGACGCGGGTTCGACTCCCGCCACCTCCACCAATACGGCATCCCCGCGATGCCCGAACAGCCGGCATCCCAGCGCAAGCAGGTGCCGGCTTTTCTTTTGGCCAACCGATGCCCTGACTATGGCCGCGCAAACGCGCGGCGCAGGCTTTCGGCGAGGCTGGCGCCATCGTAGGGCTTGCACAGGATCGCGGCGCGCGGCCGCCCTTCCCGGTTTGCCAGTTCCGTATCGCCGGTAGCGAACACAAGGCCAATGCCCGGGTGCAGCTGGCGGGCGAGCTCGGCCAGCTCGGTACCCGACATCCCGGGCAACCCCACGTCGGTGACCAGCACGTCGACGTGACGCGCCTGAAGCACTGCCAACGCATCGGGGCCGTAGTCGGCCTCCACAACCTCGTGTCCCAGTTCGCGCAGCATCTCGGCCGCGTCCATGCGGATGAGCGCGTCATCCTCCACCAGCAAGACCGTCAGCATCCGCGAATCAGCCGTAGGTGCGGACTTGCGCGCCGCCGAGGAGACAGCATCGTGGTCGCCCGGGACATCGGAAATGTGCGGATTGGACATGGCGTGATCGTCGATGGTGCCCGGAGCGGGGGTCGAACCCGCATACCCGTGAGGGTGAGGGATTTTAAGTCCACAAACGATTCTCGCAGAATCTGCGACTTAGCCCAACGGGCGGTCCGCAATCGCTCTTATTTCCATGCCGCGCAGCCCAAGCCCCACGCAGAGGCTTGATCGATTGCGGACCGGAATCCAGAGGAGTGAGACAGCGGCGGCCTACCCTGCCGGAATGCCTCGCCACGCTCCCCGCAACACCCGATTCATGGGCCCGGTTTCCATCTGCGATACCTGCGGGACGCCCGCGTGGGACTGTGCCTCGGCAGGCCTGATCTGCCACCGCTGCCAGGTGGGAGTATTCATGCACCGGCAGTTCTGGACATATACGCCCTGCCCTGACTGCGGTCCGGCGACTCGCGCCTTCTGTTCCTCGTGTGTGTCGGCCGGCGTGATCGCCACGCCGCGCGAGGAGGTTACGACGGAGGACATGCGGGAGGAATACGCCAAGCTGGCGGAGCGGTACCAGTCGCAACGCTACGAAGTGCCGGGCCCCATCGGCGAGCGCCTTCGTTGGGCCAGCCACTTGGTCTAGGGCTGGCCGAGCGGCAGCCGGGCGCGCGCAATCCACGGACCGCTCGCCCGCTCCAGCAGCACCACTTCAGAGCAACGGCAGGTGATGGGACCGGCGACCAGCGCGGCATCCAGTTCCACGAGTACGTCCAGCGCCTTTTCCTTCACGTTGCGAGCGACCGAAAGGTGCGGAACGTAGCGCGGGAAAGTGTCGAGCGGCAGGCGCGCGCCGAAGGTGCCTTCGATGGCGGTGCGCAGGGCAGCGAATGGGGCCAAGGGTTCCGGGTCAAGGAAGATCGTTGTAGGAAATCGAGACACACGCGCCAGCGTGTACCGGAAACCTGGCACCGTGCTGATGGCCGCGGCGAGTTGGTCAAGGTCGCGCGGGCTGAGGTGTTCCAACGGGAGGAAGGGATAGCGGATCGTGATGTGGGCGCCCAGCCCTCGCCGCGCGGATGGATCCCACCGCTCGCGTACAGGCCCAACGACCGCGTCAGCCTCAGTCGCCAGTACCGCCAGGAACGCCGACAAAGGTCACCTCCCGGTAGGCCTTGAGCGCCCCTTCCTCATCGAGCGCGCCATCGTCCGGATGATGGAAGAACCCGGCCTCGTCGGCGAACTCCTGGAACTGCATCTCACAGGCGCTGCAGCCGCACTCGCCGGCGCAGCGAGAGGCGCACGTCTTCTCGCAGGTGCACGGCAGATCAAAGTCCGGATGCGCACCTTCCTGTGAGCGGTCGGGGAAATAGCCCTGCGTCTCCGGGTAGCGCCGCAGGCCTTCAGAGGTTGGTTCGGGATGATTCATAGCTCGATGGGCTCCACAAGCTCAGGGCCGTCGTTCTTCACGCTGCCGACAGCCTTAGTGACCGGATGGTACGTCAGCTTCGGCTCCGTGACTTTGGCCAGGATGTCAGCCGCTACATCGGGTCCCTCGGTGAGCCAATCAAGCCAGTCGGCGGGCGGCAGGATCACCGGCATTCGGTCGTGGATGTCGCCAGACACCAGCCCAGGCGGCCCCGTCACGATAGTGAAGGTACGCAACCAGTCCGCATCCTCGCTCGGGCGCCACACCTCCCACAGCCCGGCGAACATGAGCAGGTCGCCGTCCGGATCGTGAATGAAGTACGGCTGCTTGTGCTTGGGCTCGCCCTTCCACTCGAAGTAGCCATTGGCCGGCACCAGGCAGCGCCGCTTCTTGAACGCCGTTCGGAACGAGGGCTTCTCCTGCACCGTCTCGGCCCGGGCGTTGATCATCTTCGCGCCGATCTTCGTGTCCTTGGCCCAGTGCGGTACCAACCCCCAGCGCACGTCCTTACACTCGAAACCGCCCTCTTGCCCTTGAGCGACCACCGGCAGCAGATCCGTCGGCGCAGCATTGAAGTCTGCCGCCCGCATGTTGAGGATGCGGTCCAACTCCATGTTCATCTCGTTGAGGATCGGCACCGCGTCCCGTGGGATCGAGACGGGACCGAACACGGCGTAGCGTCCGCACATGGGAAAGGCTCCACGGGAGGGAGCTTGATCGTGCCATGGGGAGCGGTTGGCGTCGTGTGAGGCCGTGACGAGCCGATCACCGCCAGCGCGCGATAAAGGGGCCGATGAGCAACGATCCGACCCCTGATCCTGAGCCCATGTTTGAGGCGATCCGCGATCACCTGAAACGGTCGCGGGCGACTGGCTTCGTTTTGCACGATGAAGCCGGTGGCTACTACGTCGCCGTGGACGAGAGCAGGGAGATGATCGCCCACATGGTGACCACGCGACCTGATCAATTGACCCCGTATACGGGCAACGACTGAGTAGAAGGACCATGCCCGAAGCACCTGACGCGCGTGAGCTGTTCCGCCTGCTACGCGAACACCTGAAACAATCCGGCGCGAGCGGTCTGATCCTGCGCGACCCTGAAGGCGACCTCTACCTGGCGTGCGACCCGGACCTCGACAGCCTCTGCGGTCGAGTGCTGCGGCTCGCGAACTGGCAACGCCGGGAACGCCGCGAGCCAGACGTGATGGCCGACACCGGCGAAATCGTGCTGGACTTCAAGCCGACCTATCCGCGAGACCGTTGAAGGCACCCCGGGCCCGGCAGCCAGACATTCCAGCCGGCGGGGCAGCCAAGGCACGGTCGGCGTCGACCGGGCCCGGGGCAACTCAACGGTAAAGCCGAACAGTTGCCGGCGCTGTAGGCGCATGCCCTCAGGTCGCGTCGGCCTGGTCAGTTGCCGTCGGCGCTGGTCTTAAAGGTGAAGCCCGTGGTGGAGCGAAGCACGCCGCTGCGGTACAGCTTCAGGGTCACGGCGACGGTCTGGCCGGCTTGGCCACCGGTGAAGTTGGCGGTGGAGTTGCTCTGGAAGGCACGGTCGGACGTAAGCGCACTGATCGAAGCCGCGCCGTTGGTGTTGCTGTTGGAGGCGTCTCCGACCACCGTGACCAGCGAGGTGCTGTAGGAGTACTGACACGACCAGTTGGAGGCAGCCTCGCCCGAGGGCAGCCAGGTGCCGGAGCCGATGGTCGTCGCCGCGCTACCGATCATCCGGACGATCGTGTACGTGCCGTCACTGTTCAACGTGAGGGTCAGGCTGGCGGGCCCGCGGCTGGGGTTGTCAGCGATGAAGGTATCGCCGTCGAAGGGCAACACCGTCGACCGGCTGCCTTTGGCCGCAAAGCGGGGGCCAATGTCCGCCCCGCCCTGCTTGTATCCGGTGCCGCCCAAGTACGCCGTGCCCACGGAGGCCGGCGCGTACTTCGTGTTGAGGTCGGCGCCGTTGATCTTGTAACCCGTCGCTGCGGCATTGCCGTCGCCGCTCTGCCACGGCTCGAGCAGCGCGTCCAGGTCCATCCCGGCCTTCTTGTATCCGGCCATAGGCTAGGGCTCCTTGTCGTACGAAGGGCCAGTCATCGTGCCGGTGAAGGTTGGGTTGGACTTCGGCAGGTAGCTGACCAGCGCCGCGTCAATAGCTGCTTGCACGAAAGCACATGTCGCAATCTGGCCGGAGTTGGTGGAGGCACCTGCCGTAGGCGCCGTGGGAATGCCCGTCAAAGCCGGGCTTGCCTTCGGGGCGAGACCCGTCACGGCAGACTGGACGAACGCGGTCGTGGCGAGCTTCGTGGTGTTGTCACCAGCGGTCGCCGTCGGCGCCGTGGGCGTGCCGGTAAGCGCGGGGCTCGCCTTGGGCGCATAGTCGCCGACGGCCGATTGCACGAAGGCGCAGGTGGCCAGTTGTGCGGTGTTCGTCCCCTTGGTTGCGGTAGCCGCGGTCGGAACGCCCGTGAACGCTGGGCTCGCCTTCGGTGCCAGTCCGCTCACGGCGGTCGAGATGAACGCGTTGATCGCGGTTGCAAAGCCGGTCTTGAGGGCAGTGATCGTGCCATTGTCGAGTGCGTCGACCGCAGCATTGTCGACGATGAACTGCGCCACCATCGACGCGATGATGCTGCTCTGGCGGATCGCCTTGTTGGCCGCGGCGGCACGTGCGGTGCCGGTCTGGAAGCCGAGGGTGATGTCGGGGTCCGTCGGCCAGTCGGCTTGGGACACCACGTTCGCGCCGGTTGCACCGGCGAAGACCTTGAAGTCGTTCGTGCTCATGCCTCAGCTCCAGGGGCGTGTGTGGTCCAGCCATACGCTGCCGGCTGCGGCAGGCCCGCGATCACATCGGCCGCCGTGGGCAACGGCGTCGGCGGGGAGGCCTGCGCGTCCTGTTGCCACTGGAAGGCGGCCTGCCAGACGGCGTCGCGCCATGCCATGCCGGCGATGGCGTCGGCATCCCACTGGGCGACTGAACTTCCCCGGTAGGAGATGCAGGAGGCCAGCGAATCGTAGCCGTTGGCCTTAGCGACACCGTCCAGCCATGTCTGTACGGAGACCGACAACGACGCGGCCACGTCGGCCAGGGTCGGCGCTGGCGGCGCGATGGCGACCGGCCGGCCATCGGTGTCGGCCTGGATCGTGCTGCCCTGCGCCTGCGCGTCGAGAAGCGCGTCGCGCTCGGCGGCGGTGATCTCGACCGCGTCGGCAGGCATGGCAACGCCGTGGATGGCGCTGTCGTAGAAGCCGCCGGTGCTTGCGCTGTAGTAGATGCTGTCCATGACTGTCCTCACTTGCCGATTACCCACCAGTTGAAGCCGACGCCCGATATCGCGGAGTTGCACCAGAATTTGCCCGCGGTAGCGGTCCAATTCGTCCCGCTAGCGGCATCGACGTAGGTTGTCGCGAGGGAGGTGTTGCCCTTGACGGTGCCAAAATAAACAAGCGGTCCATTCGGAAAGGCAATCGGAAAGGTGATCACGGCGGACCCATCGGCGGCCGTCACTGCACCGCCCCATTGCAAAATCAGCCCGCCGGGGAACTTCTGATAGCCATTAGCTCCCAGCGACTGATTCGATCCGGAGAACGCCGCCGTACGCAGTGCCGCGATGGCGGCAACCAATGAACTCTCGATCGTGGCGGTCGTGCCGTCATCGACCACGTTGTTGCCGGAGTTGTCGGCGATGAACTGCGCCAGCGCGGCGGCCATCACTGTGCCCTGGCGCAGCACCTTGTTGAGCTGGTCCGACAGCAGGATGCCCGAGCCGAAGCCAGGGCCCAGCGCAGCCAGCGCGGCGTAATCGGCTTGCGTGAGCACGTTAGCGCCCGCGCCTCCCGCGAATGGCAGGAAGTCGTTGGTAGCCATGGAGTCTCCGGGTTAGAGGTCGATTGCCAGCGCGCCCACGTCCAGGCCCGCGATGTAGCCGTTTTCCACGTCGAGGCCGAACAGCGGCGTGCCGTCCTGGGAGGTCATCACATAGCCGTCGACGTGGACCGCCTCCGGCTTCAGGGGAAGCAGCCCTTGGGACAGGATCGCGCGCAGCAGTACGGAGGGTTGGGTGCCAGCGACGCCGAAGGTGATGGTCATGTTGCCGTTGTCCTGGATGATCGTCTTGGATCCGCCAGTGAAAACGCCGTCCAGGATGGCCTTGGCCGATGGCAGCGTGCCGTCCCAGTGGTTGGCGCCGATCTTCGCCTTGATCAGCACTCGGTACGTGCCATCGTCGAGGGCGGTGATGCCACTGGTCGGATCGAAGGGCCCCTGCCAGTTGCCCTGGTCCCAGCCGAGGCCGGCGGTATCCCACGCGAAGTAGGCGCCGGTGATCGGAACGGACACCTCGCGCGAGACGCCCACCCATTGCCCGACTACGTCCAACTGGGCACCAACCGCGGTGTCCACGTCGAACGTCGCTGGGAGGCTGGCCAGGAGGTTCTGCTGGTCGACGAAGCAGCCGAACACGGCCGCGAGCATCGCCATGTATTTGGGCTTGTCCGCGTGCTGCGGCGTGACCAGCCGGGTGTAGGTCGCGACGTAAGCCATCTCAGGTCACCGTCAGGGTCACGTCGCCGACGCTGCAGGTCGCCGCTTCGTTGAACGCCAGCGGCACGTCAGGACTGCCCGCGCCGCCTGGCCCGGACAAGGTCAGCGCGGTGATCTTGAAGGTGCCGCTGCCGCCGACTGACTTCGCCGCGGCGATGGCCGCATCCCATTCCACGCCCGCCGCCGGGCCTCCGCCAATCACGACGCCGTTGACGTAATCGGCCACCGCCTGCTGGACCAGGGCGCCGACGGCCGAGCTGTAACCGGCCAGCGCCTTCAGCGCGATCGCCACCGTGATGGGCGCATCGGTGGGCCGGTAGAAACGGATCGGATGAGTGATGCCGTAGGCGTCGACGATGTCGATCTCGGTGGTGCCCGCCGTGCCGCCACCGGGCGTCTTCTTCGACGCGATGGCCTGCGCGATCGCGGTGGCGTCGCCGCCGTCTACGACCAGCGCGATGGTGTGCGCCGGGATACCGTTGGCGTCGGTCGCGTTGGTGTCGTTCTCGAAGCCGCGGTAGCGGGTGACGGCTGGCACGGCGGCCACCGCGCCCATGATGCCTTCCAGCACCGTCAGGGAGGGCACCGCCACCGAGGTGGCCTGACGCTTGCGCAGCGCGGCATCGGTCTCCACGGGCGCTCCCGGCGTGGCGTCGGTCGGATTGCTGACGCTCTGCCAACCCAGCGCCGGCGTGGTGATGCGGGTGATCGTGCCGGCTGGCGCAGCGATCGCGCCCTCGGTTTCGCAGGTTGCCGTTGCCGTGACCTCGCCGACCGAAGGGATGACCACCGACGCCGGCAGGTCCCAGCGGTTGTTGTTGGTGTCGGTGACCACGCCGTCGGTGATCGTCGTGCCCGCCTGCCCCACCAGCACTAGGTCGGCGGTCGAGTAACTCGCGGAGGCGCGCGCGATGCCGTTGATCTTGACGTTCGACGACAGCGCCGCGGCGGTGGCTGTCGCCGGCGAGAAGCTGTTGTAGACCTGGATCGCGACCGCGTTGGCGTCGTCGATGGCCTTGGCCAGGATCGCGAGCCACTGCCCGTCCTGGCTGTCGGCGCCCAGGTAGAGGTCCGCGCCGTAGATGCCGCGGAACTTCGTCTGCAGGAAGTCCAGCACCTCGGCATAGCTCGGCGCGCTGATGCCGGTCGCGCTGATCGTCGGTGCGGTCGTGGAGATCGCCATCAGAGGGTCGCCTGTACCTGGGTGGTGCCGTAGAGGGTCGTGACGGTGGCTTGCACGCTGAGCGCGCGCCGGTCACGGTCGAGGGTGCTGCTGTAGGCGTCCAGCGAGAGGACACCCGGGGTGTCGAGGATCCGCTCGCGGATGACCAGGTCGTAGATGCCGCCGGTGCCCTTGCCGAGTACGTCCTGCCGCCACGGCGTGCCCTCGGTGGTGTCGAGGAACCAGTCGCCGGCATACAGGCCCAGCCGCGTCTGGATCGCCTGCGCGACCGCTTCGGGCTGATCCCGGTAGACGTCGGCCTGCTGGTGGCCGAAGGAGTAGTCCCCGTCGGCCGTTAGCTTTCGGTAGCGCATCGGCGTTCCTGTACTATTTTGTTAAATCAACAGGGAGGGGAATCTCATGGGCTTAATTGCATGCCCAGACTGCGGCGCGAACGTCAGCGACTCGGCGCCTTCTTGCATCCACTGCGGACGGCCACTCGCCAGCAATGCGCCGCCGCCGTCGCCTCCGCCGCCCCGTCGGCAGGCTGTTCCTGTCAAGCGATCCGAAACGCTCGCGATGCTGATGCTCGCGATGCCTTGGGTTTCGGTCCTGCTGATTTTCTTCTGGGTCGGAAACATGATCATGCTGCAGGGCCCAGGCAGCCATTTGCAGCTGATAGTCGTGGTGACCATTGCAGGAACAGCGATACTCGGAGCCGCTGAAGCTTCGCAGTTCGGGATGGAGCGTGACCCGAAGTTGGGCGGCTACGGTCCCGTGGGCTGGTTCTTGCTCATGATCATTATCTGGGCGGTCGCTTACCCCGCCTATCTATTCCATCGCCGCAAATACGGCGCGCGCAGCTATCTTTTTCTCGCGATCGTTACCGTTGTGGTCTTCGCCGGGTCGGCGTGGCTAATGCAGTCGAGCATCGACAGCACGATGGCGGAAATAAAACACAACCTTGATTCCCTATAACGAAAAAGCCCGCCGTTAGGCGGGCTTCTTTTAGTGGGCGGCGTTCGATCCGCACTCCTTGCGTTCTAGCTCTAGCAGCGTCGTCTTGTTGTAGTAGCCGGTGCTGCCGGCAGCCTCAAGATCGCGCTGCATGTCCAGCTTGTCGCGCACGTCCTTGCAGCGCAGCGCCTTGACCGCCTTCGCGCGATCGGTGGGCGACATGGCCATCAGGTCGGCCTCGGTGGGTCCGGTGATCGCCAGAATGGCCTTGCCACGTTGCTGGCGCTCGCAGTCCTTCTGGATAGCCGCGACAGCTGACGGGCTGGGCTTGCTGCTCCCCGCCACCTCCATCGTGCACTTCGCGCCGTTGGATGCGGTAACGGTCACCGTCGAGTGCTGGTTCGGTTGAAACTGCTGCGCGAATGCCATCGCCGGCAGCAAGGTCGCGATCAGGATCAGGTATTTCATGCCCCCTCCAGTCCGTTGAACGGGGGCATCGTACTACTGCTGCGGCTTGCCGCTCAGCCCGCTGCCCGCAGTGACGTTCGTGGTCAGGTGGTTCTTCAGGCTGACGGTGCCGGCCTTCACATCGCCGCCGGTGCTAGCAATGTCCTGGGATGCAGTCACCTTGCCGCTGAAGGTCGCCTCGGGCGTGGTGAAGTGGCATCCGCCTGGCGCGACGAAGTTGAGCACTTGGCCGGCGGCGTCGAGCTCCACGTAGGTGCTGCCATCGTCGCTGCGCAGCTGGGTGGTCGATGTGCTTAGGTTCTGAATCACGTTGGGCTGGGAGCTGGTACCCAGAAGCGCGAAGCCGTCGCTCAAGCTGTGCAGGCGTCCCGGCGCCGACTGAACCTGCGATCCGCCAGATTGTTTCCATGCGCCACAGGAGCGCGCTGCGAACACCACCAGACACTCATCGCCCGGCTGGACCGGGAAGGTTAGCGAGCACCCTCCGCCGCGCGGGAACACTACCGGAACCCTGGGCAGCACCGTGATGTTCTGGTTGCTCGTCGATCCGTCCGGCTGGCTGACGACTGCCTGCACCCCCAGCTGTACGGTCGCCGTGCACGTCGCCGCGTCGAAGTCGACGATGTACCCCGGCATAGCTGTCCACAGGTTTGCCAAGAAACGCCGCACCGCGCGCCGCATGGTCGTCTGCGGATCGTCGAACCGCTGTTCGTTGTTCAAAGGGCGCCTCCGGAGGGCACGCTGACCAGGCCTGGGCCGCCGGTGAAAGCTGTGTTGTCGACGTCGCAGCAGACGAACCGCGTCTCCCACTGGTTCTCGCGCGAGTTCCCTTCGTGCGTGACGGCCAGCACCTTGTAGGTGCCGTAGGTCTCGATCGGGTTGTTGAGGGTAGGAACGATGCTTGCCGGGTCGGTGATGCCGATAATCGAAGACTTGAGCGCCAGCTGGGTGATGTCGGCGTTCCGCAAGCGTACGGTCCGCCCGACCTTGATGGCAGGGTTCATCAGGCAGCGGCCCTGGATGCCCTGGTAGGTGAGCACTGGCGTGCCCAGCAGTCCGCTTTCCGGCGTCAGCACCGGCGCGCCATCATCTGCCATGACCTCAGCTTTCGGCACCACGTAGAGCTGCTGGTCCTCCACGAACCAGTTGCAGTCCTGCCTATGCGCCAGCTCTTCCATGACGTCGAACAGCGCGCCGTGCAGAACAATTGCGTCTCCGGCCGGTTGTCCCTTGAACGCGGGCTTGTGGCCCAGGGTGATCGGACTGGGGCCCTTACCCCACTCGGCCAGTACTGCATCGAGGACCTGGTCGTCGGTCCAACCAATGTCGAGCGACTTGGAGATGGTCCCCCACAAAAGCGCCCGGTCGGCGTCCTGCACCATCAGGTCCAGGTAGGTGTCGACCGCGTTCTCCCGCCCGTAGGCCACCTGCGCGATCTCGCCGGCGATGATGCGCTGTGCGTCCAGGTCGGCATAGCCCACCGCCAACGTCACGCCGGTGAACTCGCGGATGATCTGGGTGGCCTTGTCCGGGCCCAGGTTCCAGATCCGCAGCGTTGCCCACTTCGGCGTACCGACGATCGCGTTGTTGACCTGGAACTCGACGTGGAGGTCGGACAGGTCATAGGCGTCTGCGATGCCGCTGACCGACAGCTCGATCTTGCGCAGGTATTGCTTCGTCATCGCTCCACCACGAAGCGCAGGTGCGCGTTTGTTCCAAGGTTGTCGAAGGTCACGGCATCGCCGGCGCCGCTGTCGAGCATCACCACCAGCGCGCCGCCGATACCCAGATGACCGAATTGGCCGAGCAGATCCGAGCCGGTCACCAGCGGCAGTCCCTGCACAACCGGGTTGCCTGACGCGTCGAGCAGGTCCAGCACCCACTGGCCAGCCGCCGCGCGCCACTGCACCGCCAGCTGGTAGTTGACGTTGAGCAGCGTGACCGAGCATCGCTGGCTGCGCGCCGACAGCGGGATCTCGAATACCTGACGGGTCATGGCAGGACTCCGTCCAGTGTGGCGTTGTCCGATGCCGACAGGTTGCCGGTGACATCGGTGAGCTGCTTGGCACCGAGGTTCACTGGCGCCTGAAAGGCCCCGTTGTCGGTGGTGTTGTCGGTCGGGCCCACGCTTTGGGCTTGCCCGATGCTTCCGTTGGCCGGGCCGAGGATCGCGTCAACCAGGATCACCTCCTGCATCTCGACCTGGACGATCAGCGCGTTCTCCGTGTCCACCGCGGTGGTCTGCGTCAGGCGCTTGATCAGCATGTTCTTGTAGGCCCGTTTCGGGGTCACCACGTCGAACGGCTGCCGGCTCTCCTGCAGATCCCTGAGCGCCTGGTAGGCCTCACGCGGCCCGGGCGCCAGGCCTGAGGCGGTGATGTTGGTCAGCGTGCCGGAATAGCTCCAGCCGCAGCGCATCAGCAGCTGGACGGGCTGCTTGACCGCGTGGTCGGTGATATTCGCGCCGCGCTCGACCGGATGGCTGGAAATGAACAGGTCATCGATCGCCTGCTCCTCGAGCACCACCTGCGGGACGATGGTGCCGATCGCGCGCCGATGCCGAAGCAACACGTCGACCACCTGGCCGAGGGTGGCCAGTCCGAGGGCAGAGAGGATGCTCATGAAACCGCGGCTCCGAAGTCACGATAAAGGCGCTGATTCACGCTGTTCTGCTTGCCGGCTACAGCCTGCGCAGTGGATTCCGGGCTACTGCCACCCTGCACGTAGATGTTGGTCTCGGCGTGCACGCTGGCGCCCTTGCTGGCCTGGCCCACGCTCGATGCCGCGGCGCGGAACATCTCGGCGCTGTACGGGTTCACGCCGTTCTCGTGCTGGACGATGCCGCGCATGAGGGCCGACAGCTGCGCCGGGTCGTTGCGGTTGAGCGGTGTGTCAGCGCCGACACCGAGCTGCTTGGCCAGTGCGCCGATGTACGCGCCGGTGTTGTTCTCGCTGCTGGGCGCGTACGTGCTGATGATGTCGTGCAGGGTGCGCAGGCGTTTATGCCCCGCGGCCGCCGACGTGCCGTTGTAGTAGCTGCGAAGCTGTCGGCCCAGGGCGTTGAGGCCCTGCTGCGCGCTGCCGTACCGTCCAAACGTACCGCCCGCCCCCGTGCGCAGGTTGCCGGGGTTGTTGTTGCGCACGCCAAGCGGCATGGCTTGCTGCATCAGACGCAGAAACTCCGGATGTTCCTTCCCGAAGTTCGCCTTGTCCGCATCGGACCACTTGCGGTAGGCCGCCAGCCAGTTCTTGCGCCATGTCGGATCGTGCGAGTTGTAGTCCTCCAGATCGATCGCTGCCTGCGCGTCACTGTTGCCGAACATGGCCAGCACGGAAGCAATCGCGCGCCCGGTGGCATGGCCCGCGCCGCTCTGGCTGAAGCCGGTGTGCTGATCAATCAGTTGCCCGAGCTTCCAGCCGCCGACTGCAGCGCCCGCCACGCCCAGCGCCTGCAGTCCGCCGGCGGCCGTGCCTAGCAGCGGGATCAGCCGGCCCACGCCCGCCACGATCGACAGGACAGGAGCGAGCACACTGGCCGCCAGCACCGCACCTAGAGCGAGGGCCGCCGTCTTCCACTGGTCGAAGCTGCCGGCGATCTGCCCGGCGCGGCCGAACAACTTGCCCATCCCCCGATCGAGCTTGTCCCAGTCGATCCGGTCCAGCCAATTGAGCAGGCGTTCGAACAGCGTCAGCAGGAAGTCTGCAAGCCGGCCGACCACGCGCGTGATCTGTTCGGAGTGCGTGAGCAGCAGGTGCCGGAAGCGGTTGAGCGCCCCACCGCCCCCGCCGCTACCCATCAGGGCCGAGGCGATCTTCAGGCCGAGCACCTGGAAGGCACCGCCCAGCCCGCGCACCTGCGTGAGGAACTCGTGCGATCGCTTCGCCGCCTTGTCCGAGTCGAGCCCGGCCTCCGCGAGCATCTTGCGGTAGTCGGCGATGTAGCCGCCCATGCCCTCCTGCAGCGCCAGGCGCAGCTTCAGCGGGATGCCGAGGAGCTGTGCGTATTGGTTTGCCCGGTACGTCGGCATCTGGGCGAACTTCTGGCCCAGGTCCTGCAGCAGCTCGGTGGTGTCCCGAAGCTTGCCGCGCGCGTCGCGGGTACCGACGCCCAGGCCCCGCAACCACATTTCGCTGCCCGGGTTGTTGAGCATCCACTGCCGGAAGCCCTGCACCGTGCTCTGCGCCTCCTCGACGGAGGACCCCATCTGCGCCGCGGCGTAGCCGAACGCCTGCAGGTTCTTCGCCGACGCGCCGGCACGCTGGCTGGAGTAGTAGAGACCCTCCAGCGAGTTGGCCATCTTGCCAAACCAAGCCATCGCACCGGCCGCCGCACCGCCGGCGGCGAGCACCTTGAGCGCCGTGCCAAGGCCGTTGACCACCTTCGTAGCGTTGTTCACGCCGTCCACGAACTTGCGCTCGCCGGTGGCGTCGACCTTGTAGCCCAGGCGGACCAGGAATTCCTTGATGGTGCTGGTGCTCATGGCTTCAATCCTGCGGCGATGCGTTCGTTCTCGGCGACCACGTCGAGGGCGTCATTCATCAGGGCGATGTCGGCCAGGTCGAGCGACCCGTCCTTGAGGCTTTCGTAGAGGCACATGCGGCGCACGACTGGCCGCAGCAGCCAGTCCTCCCCGCCAGGGAGGCTGGCCCAGGTCACGCCGGCGGGATCGCCGCTCCGGACGGATCGGCACTCGCGCCGAAAAAACCGCCGATGTTCTCCGTGATCACCTGGCCGGCGACCTGGAGCATCGCGCCCATGTCGATGTCATCGAAGGTGAGCGCCTTGGCGCCCACCGCCATGATCGACACCCAGCGATCGCCCTGGCGGCGCTTCACTACCGCCAGACAGGACTGCAGGATGTAGTCGCAGTCGGCGTCCGGCATGCCCGCGACCGCCTCGGCGATGGCCGGGCTGAAGGCATCCTCGCCCAGCGTGCCGCCCCCCATGGCCTTGCTCAGCCCGGCATGCAGCGGCGCAAGCCGGCGCGCGATGTGGAACTGCTTGAAGGCGTCCAGCTTGGCCGCCTGGTAGGTCTGCCCGTTGATCTCGAACTCAGTCATCGGGCGGGCCTCAGTACGTGCCGAGCAGGCGGTCGATCGCGATCGCGTCGAACGTCCACTCCATCATCGCGCCGTCCTTGGCGTACGTGATCGTGGGGGCCTTCTTGAAGGCCACGCCACGGCAGCCGATGTTGTCGTTGCTGCCGGTGTTGGTGATCGCGATGACGTTCTGGCCGTGCAGGCGGGAATCGGCCGTCTGCAGGTCGTACATCGCCTGCAGCTTGGCGTTCTGCGGCGAGGTCTTGAGCAGGCGCACCGTGACCGTGCCGGACTTGTCCGCGTGCAGGCTGTGCATGCCTGCGCCGTCGGCGCCGATCGTCATGGTGCTCTTGTCGCCGGCCGGCTCGATGGTGATGCCCTCTTCCGCCGCGCCCGCGCCGTTGCCGAGGTTGAAGTTGCCACCCGGGCCGGCGATCGTGGCCTGGATGTTGAGGAACGAATAGGTCTTCCCGGTGCTCATCGGTTATTCCTCGGATCAGCGGTTGACGTTGACGATCACGTTGGCGAAGTGCACCGCACCGGCCAGCTTGATCGCGACCTGCAGGGTCGGTGCCTTGCGGGCCTCGCGGTCGGCCTGCGCCTGGTCCGCCACCGGCGGGGCGTAGACGTAGTAGCCCTTGGCCAGGGTCTGCCCCTGCGCCAGCGCGCCGAAGCCCGGGGCATTCCAGACCCCCGGCGCCACGAGGCCATTGGCGACCGCCTGCTCGAGCTGCTGGTCGATGGTGGCCACCACCTGGTTCACGCCCGCATCGGTCTGCGGGATCTTCGTCGGGCTGGTGTAGAGCAAGTTGTAGATCGCCGTCTGGATGCTGTTCTGCAGCCAGTCGGTGCCGTGCACTTCGTCGAAGAAGTAGCCATTGGCCATGACACCCTGCTGCACGATCGCAGTGGCGTTGTTGTAGGCCACGAAGACGTTGCAGTTCTTGCCCGCGAGCGCGGCGGCCTGGCTCTCGGACAGGGTCTCGGCAGCCACTCCCGGCTCCTGCTTGAACTTCAGCGTGATCACCGTGTTGTTGCCGGTGAAGTCGACGGTGAAAGCCCGACCGAACAGCGACGCGGTCGCGTAAGCGCTCGAGGAGCTGTACTGCACGAAGGTGCGCTTGTAGAGGAGCGCCTTGAGCTGGCTGGCGATGTCGGTGTCCAGGGTGCCATCGAGCGCCGCCGCGTCCTGCGTGGTCACGCCGAAGATCCGCGAGGGACTGGCGCCTTCCACGAACGCGGCCACCGCCAGCACATCGCTGGATTCGGGCACAGCCGAGGCAGCCACGTACAGCCCGTACCAGTCGTTCGACTTGTTGGCGAGCGCCTGCACGGCGTCGACCAGCGCTTCAGCCGACACGCCCGTCACCCGACGACCGCCGTCCGTGCTGGTGAGCCCCAGCAGACCGGAGATGTCGGTGCCGGTCGCCGGGGCGTCGGCAAAGCTGACCGCCGATGTCGCACCCGTGGTGATGCTGGTGACCACGAAGCGGCTGTAGACGCTGTCCCAGACCACGGCAGCCGCGCCGGCAAGCGCGGTCGTGATGATCGATGCCACGCCGTTGAGGTTGGTCGCACCGCTGAAGTCAAGCGTAGTGAGGTTGTTGGACGTGCCGTCGACGCTGATGTCCATCGCGCCATCGGCGATCGCGGTGAAGTTGCTGAGCGCCTGCTCCGACGCGCTGAGCGCACCGCCCAGCAGCCGGCCAGAGGTGGCCGCGCGCGCCCACTTACCGACGTAGACGATCGAGGGCTGCGGCGACTGGCTGAAGAACAGGTCGGCGGCCTTGTACTCCGGCGCCGAGCTGCCGAAGTCGGCGGCGACGGCATCGAGCGTGCTGTACTGGCGCAGGCGCTCGTCGGTATCGATGACGCTGGCGTCGCCGAGGATCAGCAGCGCGCCGAAGTTGCGCACGGCCGCTGCCAGGGGCGACATCACCACCTGGACGTTGACGACATCGCTTACGGAAAGACCCTGGGACATGGGTGGTTCTCCAATCAAGGGTTGACGCTGAGATGCACGTCGGTGACGAGCACCGCATCGGCAGACAGCAGGTTGAGGACGGCGAAGGTGCGCGCCGCATGGCGCCGGAATGACAGGGTCACGTCGTACCGACGCACCCACTGCTGGTTGATCAGGTCGGGCGCCGACGTGAGGTCGCTGGTGCCGATCAGGTCGATGCCGGCGGCCTGCAGTGCCGCACGGTTCTGTGCGAGGTACAGGCCGTCGCGCAGGGTCTTGGCGTAGCCGCTGGCGGCCGGCCCGTAGAAACTGGCCAGCACGTCGAACTCCTCGTGTCGGTGCAGCGTGCTCTGGCCGTCGCCGGTGCCGTCGTGCTCGATCGCCGGGAAGTCGGCCGGTCCGGTGCGTGGCACGCCCAAGGCGCACCAGTTCGCGGTCGGCTCCGGTTGTTTTGGCACTGTGGGCTGCCAGCGCGGCCGCACCATGCCGCCCGGCAGGCCGGTGATGCCCGCGATCGCCTGCTGCAGGATCGCGTCGAGCGCGGCGTCTTCGGCGGGCACGGCGCCGCCCGGCGACAGGTAGCCGCCGGTTGCGGACGTGTTTGCCATGCTCAGCCCCCGAGCGGGATGATGTCCGCCACTGCCCAGACAAAGCCTGTGCCGTAGCGGGAGTAATCGTTGACTTGCGTGACGGTGTAGCGGGTGCCGTTCCAGGTCACCACGTCGGCCATGCCGCCCCCGGTGGCGCTCGTGCGCAGTCGGAACGGCGTGCTGATGCAAATGTCGCCGGTGGTGTACGCGCCCTCGGGCGTGCGCACCAGGTTGTTGCCGCTGGCCGCAGTGACCACGCCGGTAAAGGGCGTGTCAGCCGTGGCGTTGGTTGCCAGACCGTCCTCCCCGACTGTCTGGCTCTGCCGCGTGCAGACGAGCGAATCCGCGAAGTCCGGATCGAGCAGGACCTCGGAAACGTCGAGCAGGGGCATGGGTCAGTCCTTGTTGCGGATGACGTAGGTGATGCTGTTGCGCAGCTGGCCGGTGTCGATCAGCGGCTTGGTGCCGGTGCGCCCACGCCGTCGGCGCGCGGCCAGGGTGGCCTCCGCCAGCGGCTGGAAGTCGCCGTCGTTGATCTGATGGCGCACGCCGTTCTGAGCGACCAGGCCGGCCGCGTGGAAAGCCTTGTCGACCTGCTCCTGCGTGCCATCCAGCGCCGCATGGGCGCCCTTTTCCAGCTGTTGCGTGACCTGCTTCTGCACCGCCTCGACGCCCGGCACCAGGAACGGGCGCGCGGGGATGTTCATCGCTGGCGAGCCAGTCTCCTGCAGGTACCCGATCTCCGCGTTGGTGATCGACGTCTGGTCGTCGTTTCGCCGCAGCGTGTTGGCCTGCGGTACTCCGACGAGGATCTCCTGCCCGGTCAGCCGGTGGATGGCCTTGACGACGTCCTGCAGGTGGTCGGCGGTGATCTCGATGCCATCCTTCACAGCTGGATACCGCCAGCACCGGCCATGCGCGCCATGCGCAGGAACTCGATGCCGTAGCGCGAGCCGTTCCAGAAGTCGCCGCCCTCGATCGCCATGGCCCCGGTGTCGTAGGACACCGAGACCTTGTCGACGGACTTGGAGGCGACCGGGCCCTGGACGGAACCCGGTACGCCTCCGTTGGCCGCCGTAGCCTGGTCACGGGCACCCGTGGCCAGGTGGTGGGCGACGAACAGCTCCGTGCCGATGTCGAGCAACGTGCCCCACCGGTCGGCCGGCAGGGACAGGCTGGCCACGTTGAGCCAAAGCGCGATGGTCGCGTTCGGGTACGTGGACTCGCTGGTGAACTCGGGGAAATCGGTACGGAACTGTGCGGCGTCCATCGTCAGCCCTTCTGCTTGCCCTTGCCGCCGCTCTTGGCGGCTTCCTCGGCCTCGCGCTTGGCCTTCTCGGCAGCCTCGGCTTCGGCCGCCGCCTTGGCGGCTTCCTCGGCCTCCGCATCGGCATCGGTCTGGCTGACCCCCGCGGGCACCTCGGCGCTATGCGCCTTGGTGTACCAGTGGTCGGCCAAATCGGCCTCCAGGCGCTGCACCCCGGCCGCGATCTTCACGGCCACCTGTTCACCCCCACGCAGCAGCGTGAGGGTGAACGCCTTGGTGATGTTGACGAGCTTGGTGGTCGTCATGATCACAGCCCGTCCGCGTAGCCGGCGGTTTCGGGGTAGACCCACTCGACCGCGCCCAGGCGGCCATAGTAGTAGGTCAACTGGGTGATACCGCGGTACTCCAGCGGGGTGCGCTGCAGCGGCACCAGCGGGAAGCGGACGCGGTCCTGCTCCTGCGAGTAGGCCACCATGCGGTCCGTGCTGCCCGCGCCGCGGCCGGTGCACCACTTGCAGGGATGGATATCCAGCGGACGGCCGTTGACCGCGTTGCTCAAGCTGTTGTCCTTCAGGTACTGAAGGATCGAGATGTTGCCAGCCGAGCTCACCTTCTGGCTGTTGATGTAGGAGAACTTCGCCGGGGGCAGCAGCAGCTTGCCCGGCACCGCCGCGTAGGCGGAGGCCGCCCACACGTTCGACAGCAGCGTGTTGACGTCCGCGAGGATCTCGTCCGGGGTCTTCGTCGACCAGCCCGGCGTGCCGCCCGCGCCATTGACCACGTTGGTCGCGGTCACCAGCGGCGAGTTGGTCAGGCCGTAGAGCCCCAGCACGCCGTCACCGATGTAGACCTGCTCATCGATGTCCATGTTGTACTTGAGCTGCAGGCCAGCGAACTTCTGCTGGTCGACCGGGCGGCCCAGGCGCTGCGCCGAGGCGAGCTCCGGCAGGGTCCAGCCCAGCTCCATGCCCCACAGGGTCAGCGGGTTCGCGGTCTTGCCGATGTCCAGCGAGATGCCCTGGATGGCGGTCGCGTCCTTGCCGATCCAGCTCTTGCCGTTGGGCGAGGCACCGCCAGCGGCGGCGAAGCTCGAGTTGGTGAAGCTCGACACTTCGTCGGCGATCGAGACGTCCTCGCGCAGGTCGATGTCGCGCGACCAGGTGACCGAGGCCAGCGGCTCGTGCAGGCGCTGGTCCAGGCGCTCCAGCTCGCCGACGAGGAAGGCGCCGGCGCTGTCGCGCGTGGCCTGGTCGAACGTCAGCATCCCGCTGTCGCGGGTGAATGCGCCCCGGATGGAGCGCGGGAGGATCAGTTTGCTCATTGCTAGGGTTCTCCGGATCGCGCGCCCACAAAAAAGCCGCCTCAGCGGGCGGCTCTCTGCGTGGCAGCTTGTGGGTGGGATCAGATGTTGTATTCGATCTCGACGTTGCCGTTGGCGTCGCCGGCGTTGGTGAACTTCACGCCGGTGAGGGCCACCGTGTTCGTGCTGTCGGCCGCCGCCTCGATGCCGCCGATCACCTTCGCGCCCGAGGCCGCGGCGATGCGCACGTAGACGGTTCCGCCATCGGCCGGGGTGCCGGCATTGCACTTCACGGTCATCCAGCCGCGGCGCAGGATGTTGCCCACGCCGCTGGTCGGCGGGGTCGCGGTGCCGAGCCCTTCCTGGGCGCTCTGGGTCGGGTACGGGCGGACCAGGAAGCCGTACAGGTCGGCCGCGGTCTCGCCACCGGCGAAGGGCACGACCTTGCCGCTGGCCTTCTTGGCGGGGATGCCGTAGCTCGCGAACGGCAGCGAGGCGTTGAGGATCTCGCTGGTGATGGTGGACTGGCTCTTGCGGCTCACGTCACCCGGGATACCGGACGGCATGCGGTACAGGATTGCGTTGGACATGGGTCCTCTCCTTTAGTGGCGGGCGCCCGAGCGCGAGGCCCAGAAATCCCGGTTCTTGGTGTTGATGCTGGCCACGTCGGTGGTCTTGCCGAAGTCGGTGACGTTCACCGAGACGCGGGTGTGCTGGTCGTTGTTGCGCGCCTTCATCAGATTCGCGGCGCCGATGAACGCGGCGTGCAGCAGCGGCACCGGCAACTTCCCGAAGTCGGCCGTCTGGCCGGCGAGGAAGGTGTCGATCGCGGCCTTGCCGTCGTCGGTCTTATAGGCGGTGTCCAGTGCGCGGCGCTGGCACGCGCACAGGGCCGCCGCGCGCTGGGCGTCGGTGGTCTTGGCGTCCATGGTCGGCAGCTTGATACCCGGGGCGAGGATCTCGGCCAGCGGCAGGATCGTCTTCGCCGCGTCGCCGGTGTAGAGCTTGACGCCCGCGTCGTCGAGCTTGGCCGCGGTCTCGGGGTCGGTCAGGTCGCCGTCGTCCTCGGTTTCCTTCTTCTTGCCCTCGTCGTCCTCGTCGCTGTCGTCGGCTTTGGCCTTCTTCAGCTCCTGGATGTCGGCGTCCATGGCGCCGAGGCGGTTGAGGATCTGGGACAGCGCGTCCTGCGTGCCCTTCTCCTTCTCTTCGGCCTCGCGCGCAGCCTTCTCTTCCTCGGACTCCTCGTCCATGGATTCGGCCTCGCTGGCCAGCTTCTCGACCTCGTCGGCGTCCTTCGCCTTGAACGCCGCACGGATGCGATCCGCGAACGACACCTTCTTGCCCTTGTTTGCCATGTCTTCGTCTCCGATTGCGCACCGCGGGCCGCACCGGCCCCGCTCGACGAGCGCCACGTGGTTGCCAATGATGTTGCGCTGTACCGCGCGCCCCGGTTCTGCCTGGTCGTAGTCGGCCTCGTAGCCGTTGCTGACCTCTTCGATGCCGTCTTTCTGGACGGCCGTAATCGCCCGCTGATCGGTGATCAGCAGGTCGGCCAGCATCAGGTCGTCCTCGATGCCGGTGCCGCGGCGGACGTTGAACATCGTGCCCACCGAAAACTGGCGGATGTTGCTCGGCCCGACAAACTCGTCCGGGTGGCTGAGCGTCACCGGCTTGCCTTCGAAGCTCGCGATGGTCTCCGGCCGGAACAGGTCCTCCGGGCCGCGCGAGACGCGGATCAGGCCGTCGTTGTCGCCCTTGATGGCCTCGCCATCGCCGCCAAGGATCTCGCCCTCGGCGTAGAGCATCTCTCCCGTGCGCGCCACCGGCACCGCCAGGCACAGCAGGTAGCCCTCGGGGGTGAGCGAACGGTTGGGCCCGAGCTTGGCCACGGTGTAGTAGCGCGAACCGCCGGTCGCGTCGAAATCAGTCGTCTTCATCGTCCCTCACAGGTCCGGGATGACCGGCTCCGGGTAGCACCGGCAGTTGTAGATCTGGCCGGCGTGGGTGGTTGTGCCATCGCTCAGCGTCGGCGGGCTGTCCCACCGCACGAACTTGCCTTCCATCTGCTTGTGGCTGTGCCGGACGTCCGAGTCCCCGGAGGTGCGCCAGATGTAGCCCTCGCTCCCGATGTGCTCTGCCCGCGCCTGGGTTAGCGTGGAGGCCGAGCGCGCCACCTCGGTGCGGGCGATCAGGTTGGCGCGGCTCTCGGTCACCTGGCCGGAGCGCTTGATCTCGCGCGCGATCTCGTCGGCGCGGACCGAGTCCTCCAGGCCCTTGATGACCAGGTCGTGCACCCGCTCACCGGCCTCGCGCGGCAGCGAGGTGATCAGGGTGACCTGCTCCTCCATCAGCCGCCGCATGGCCAGGCCGGTGGGCGCCTGGTGCAGCTCCTTGCGCAACGCCAGGCCCATCGCCTGGGCCTGCTCGGCCCACTGGCGCGCGTCGCGCTGGTTGACCTCAGCCAGCATGCGGGTGACGGTCGCCCGCGCCCACGGTTCCAGCGCCTCGGCGTACTTGTCCAGCATGGTGCGGACGGTCGGCACCGTCTCGGGGTTGGCGATCACGTCGAAGCCGTTGATCAGGTTTCCGACCTGCCGCGCGACCTTGCGCAGTTGGGCGGCGAACTGGGTCTCAGCCCGCCGCGCCCTTACCGGGTTCCGGATCTTCTTCTTGTCCCGGGTTGGGGCCCTTGCCTGGAACATCCGCTTCGCCCTCGATCGGCGGCGGCGCGTTCTCGGCCTCCGTGATCATCTCGTCGGTGATGTTGGTGAACAGGCCGGTGACAGCGCTGGCCTGCTTCAGCTCCTTCAGGCAGGTGGCCAGGTCGATCACACTGGATTCGAACGCCTCCAGGATGGCCGTGGTGGTCTGCGTGCCGACGGTCGACTTCTCCGTGTCGGACATCCGCTGCAGGCTGTTGAAGGTGAAGCTCCAGCCCTTGGGCAGCGGCTTGCCGAACACCGAGCGCGCCATGACGTCCAGCAGCCGCGTTAGCGGCATGCGCAGCCGGCGCTCCTGCTTGGTGTTGATGCCCTCGTGGTACTGCTTCATCTCGCCGTCGCCGGTGGCGTTCAGCCCCGCGGGGGACTGGCCGAACAGGCGGGTGAGCGGAATCTCCGAGGCTCCGGAGAGCTGCTGGGCCATCTGCAGCAACACGTCGTCGAGGCCGGCGAAGGTGTACTGGTCGACCTGGAACTCGTCCGAGGCATCGAGCAGCGTGAGGCCTTCGTTGGTCTGGAAGCGGCGGATGAAGTCGATCTGCTTGACCAGCCCCTCCAGCATCGGGCCGCCGGTCGCGATGATCTCGCGGAGTTTCTCGACCTTGAGCGTGCGCAGGTGCGCCTTGTAGACCAGCTGCGCCACGCCCTGGGTCGTGCTGTCGAACGCCAGCAGGCGATCGAACAGCCGCTCGATCACCGACTGGCCCCAGAGGTTCTCGCTGATGCGCTGCCAGTACGGCAGGTCGACACCGTCGACGCGCAGGACGCGGCTGTAGTGAATCCGCTGACGCTTGAGCGCCATCGAGTCCGCGACGACGTCGTAGTACTTCGGCTTGCCCAGGTCCGGGCCCAGCTCGTCCACCAGGTTGTCGAGCGAGGGCTGCACCAGCCACCGGTCCAGCACCAGCAGGCCCTTGAACTGGCCCTCGCCGATGGAATCGACGTTCAGCGGCGTTTCCATCTTCTGGCCGTCGACCAGCATGACCGCCAGCGCGCCGCCGTAGAGCCGGCCCCATTTGATCGTGTCGCACAGGGCATTCCAGGCCTGCAGCCGTTCGATCTCCTGCTCGAGCGCCTGCAACTCGTCCGGCGCCATGTCGCAGCTGATGGTGACGCCGGCGCGGGTCATGTCCTCCGCGACGCTGTCCACCACGGCACCGACGATCCAGCTGGAGCGGTACATCGCCTCCATCTGCACGCGGTTGCGGCTGATGAAGTCGAAGCTGTAGCTGCCGCCCGAACTCTGGTTGTCGGTGCCGATGCCCACGCGCGCCAGCACGTTCTGGAAGCTGTCGGCGGTGAAGCGCTTGGCCTGGGCCGACGCGCGTGCCATCGGCGCCTGCTTGATCGCTGGCGCGAGGCCTTTGCGGTGCTTGCGGCTCATGCGTTCCTCATCCGGCCAGTGCGGCCCATGTCGACAGTGCGCGGTTGGCTGGCTGGTAGGCGATCATCACGGCGTCCGCCAGGTTGGGCGATTTGGCCCCCTCTGGCGTCTTGTCCACGACGACCTTGCCCACCCCGTTGATCGTGTACGTCGGCTGCGAAAGCTCGGCCACCAGCGCCTCGCGGTGTTTGATGTCGCCGGCGATCGCGATCAGCTCGTCCGGGTTGAACGGCATGCCCTCGACCACGGCCCGGTAGGTGGCCTGGAAGCGCAGCCGCAGTGCCCACCAGGCCTGCGCCTTGGCGTTGGCGAAGAAGTCCTTGTTCTTGCGTCCCTTGACCATCTCCCCTTCGGGGTCGTACACGCCGCCGGAGCCGCGGAAGGGCTCCACGCGCAGCATCGACCGGCCTTCGTTGCGGCGCGTCTCGTTCAGCACGCGCGCGTCGCCGCGCACGCCCGCACCCAGACCGTCGGCGTCGTAGTCGAACTGCTCGATGCCGTGCTCGTCGCACAGTCCGAACGCTCGGACCACCGTGCCGTAGATGTCCGAGCCCTTGCCCGACCACTGGTCCAGTACGTTGAGCAGGATCCCGTGGCGCCCGGCGTAGGCGTTGAGGTCGACGCCCTCGTCCGCCACGTCTTGGCCGGCCTGCTTGAGCCCGGTCGGGGAGATGCCCAGCTTCGTGTGCGCATCGATCGCCGCCTGCACCCAGGCGGAGGGGATCAGCACGCCCTCGACCGACGCCGAGTAATCGATGTCGACCTCCTGCGCCAGCGTGACGGGGTCGCGCTTGGCCTTCTGCAGCTCGTACCAGGCATCGTCCTTGCGCGGGTCGTCGCGCCAGTGGAACGTGAAAACCTTGACCTTGCCGCTGAAGCGCCGCGTCGCGAACGAGTTGGCGCGGCCGTTCGGCGTCGAGATGTCCTGCCGGCAGTTGGTGGTGGCCGAAAGCGATGCATCCACCAGCTGCGGCCGGGCCAAGAACGCCGACTCGTCCACGATGTAGAAGCTGGCGCGGCCACCGCGGCCGATGCCGTCACCCGCCTCTCCGGTGATGATCGAGCCGGTCTCCGGGAAGGACAGGCGCATGTAGGACGCGTGCGCCTTGCGATCCCAACCGCCTCGGAACTCCGGCGGCAGGCCTTGCAGGAACAGACGACCCTTCTCGAACAGCGAGTCCGGGTCGCCGATGACGTCGACGTATTCCTCCTTGCGCGAGCCGCAGCCGACCGATATCTCCGGGCGGAACAGGCAGACCGTGCAGGCCATCGCCATCGTGAGCCACGACATGCCCATGTCGCGGGTCTTCTCGGTGATGCCGTCTTCCTGGTTGCGCCAGCGCTCCAGGAACCACTCCACCCACGCCTCCTGCTTCGGAAACAGCAGGAACGGGATGGTGGAAGGCAGTCCGCGCTCAGGGTTGCGCGGGTCGAAGGTGACGCCCCAGTCGATAATGAACTGGGCCGGGTGCTCCCGGTAGAACGCCTTCAGCGCCGGCAGGACCGAGGGGTCCTTGCGGATGCGCAGCAGGCGCTCCAGGCGCCACTGGAAGATCGCCGCGTAGTCGGGCTGCTTGAAGTCGAAGGGAAACGGGATGGGCATCAGCCCTCTCCGGCCATGACCTTCTGGTAAATCGCCGCCGCTTCCACGGGGTCCGCGGTGTTGAGGTTCACGTTGGTGATCGGCCCGCCGTTGAGGCCCGTGTGCTCCAGCTGCTGCTTCTCGCCGTAGCGTCGCGGATCCCACTTGGCCAAAAGCTTCAGGCGTGTCTCCACCTGCAGCTTCCGGTGGCCGAGCATGTCCTCGTTCCGGCGCTCGGTGACCACGAGCTTGGAGCGTCCGTTCTTCGCCTTGACCAGCTCCAGCTTCTCGACCACGCCGATCTGTGGCGTGTCGGCGATCAGCAGCGTGTCGTGTGCGATGGCGTCGTAGCCGAGATCCCGCGCCTCATCGAACTGCGCGGCAATTTCCGGTTCCGCCTTGCGCCAGTCGTTCACCGTGCGCACCGGCACCTTCAGGTCCCGGCAGATGACCGCCATGGGCTCTTTGCCCGTGGCCAGCCGCACGCAGATCTTCGGCACCAGCTTCGCGCGGTTGTACTTGCGGTCCGCCCCACGCAGCCCAGCCGGCTTGCCGTTGCGCTTCGCAGGTTTCTTCGGCTTGGCGGCCATGGATCAGGGTTCGCTGTACGGCGGCCAGCGACTGGCCGGGACGGTGGGGTGGATGACGGGCGGTCGCCTGCGTGGCCAGCTCCAACGGACGATCAGCAGCGCCAACGTGCTGAAGCTGGCGATGGCCAGCCCTGCGAAGAAGTGCTCGGCGGTCATGGGCGTAGCCCTCAGAGCTTGGCCTTGGCCTCGGCGAGCTTCGCTTTCACCCAGGCGGTGTCGTGTCGGTGGAGGTCGCCCAGCGGCTTGAGCTTGGCCTCGATCTCCTCGATCACGATCAGGGCCGGTTGCTTGACGCGCGGCGCCGGATCAGGCGCGGTGGCGTTCTTGCGTGGCGGCATGCTGCTTCTCCTTGCGGTAGATGCGCTTGGCGTAGCGGATGCGTGCCTTGGCGCTCTCGATGTCCTTGAAGACTTCGGGCGCCTGGTCGAAGGTCTTGCCGCGCACGAGGCGGCGCGCCTGGTCGCGCTCGCGTTCCAGGCCGGGAATCGGGTTCATGGTTTCTTGCCCCAGCAGCCAGTGGCTTCGCCGTGGTTGTTGTGCGCGAGGATTTGCTTCGACGTGCCATCGGTCAGCACGTCCTTCTTGCTGACCAGGATCGGCTCCCAGCCGGCGCAGTAGTCGGGCCTAGTCACGCGACCAGTGGTCGCGCAGCTGGCCGGCAGCAGTAGCAGGGTCAGCATCCCCCACGCGCTGAGGAGGCGCGTCGGGAAGCTGCTCGACGTGGGCGTCGGTGTCATGGCGGGCTTCCAGCTGGTCGGCGCGCGCGTTGGCGTTGGCCGCATCGTTGCGGGCGTTCTGGGCATCGGCCTCGCCGACCTTCTTGCCCCTCTGTCGGCCCATCACCCAGGTGACCACGAGGCCACCAATCAGGAGGGACAGGCCCAGCGCCCAGCCCTTGGCGCGGAGCCACAGTGCGGCCAGCATCACGCGCCCGCCTGATCGGTGTCGTCGGGCTTGGCCGTCTGGTCCCAAGCGATCAGCAAGGCACCCGCCACGACGGCGATGGCGTCACACACGTGAGCCAGCGTGCCGGATTCGATCGCGAAGCCGAGGATGCCGGCGACCTTCATCACCAGGCCGGCGTAGGTCGACGGCTGGCGCAGGCGCAGCGCGATCCACGGCCACAGCGCGGCCCAGAAGCGCGCGAGCCGCGCCTTGATCGCCTTGTTCATGGCCATGCTCCTCAGCGGTCGGCCTTGCGGTCGAGCTTGTCTTCGATCCGGGTCAGCGAGGCGCGGACTTCCGACCAGTTCGCATCGGCGCGCTGGCGATCGATAGCCGCGGCATCGGCGAGCGCCTGGATGCGGACCTCGGTACCGGTCAGCCGCGCGCCGTGCTTGAGCAGCCAGACGATCAGCCAGCCGATGGCGCCTGCGCCGATGACGATCAGGGTGGTGGGATCAATCGTCACGCCGGCACCCCGCTGCACGTCGACAGCACCTGGTTCGTCGCGTCGACGTAGTGCTCGTCCCAGTGCTCGCGCCGCGGCCGGCCCGGGCGCCAGTTGCGCAGGTAGTACTGCCAGGCGCCCTCGCGATCGCCCAACACCGGCAGCGGTGCCTGATCAGTCCACAGCAGCAGACGGGCGAAAGCGCACGCCAGCTGGTCGTCGGTGAGGAACGCGCCATACACGTCGCTGGCAACCGGGGCCACTGCGCGCAGTCCGCAGACGGAGCGCGCGTAGGCGGAGCTCGCGGGATGCTTGAGCACACCCTCGATGCCGCCGCCCTGCTCGAAGCCCCAGTAGGACCGCGCCGGGCCGCCGATCTGGCAGCGATGGACGAAGTCCGATTCCTGCAGGCCGGTCGCGAGCAGCTGCACGCGCGCGGTGATGCCGTCGAACTTCGCGGGCAGCAGGTGCGACATCGTTTTCTCGACGATGCCGGCGCCAGTCTGGATGGGAGGCATGGGCGTCTCTCGTCGTGAAGAAGTGGCCGGCTTTGACCACGGTTGGCGCAGCCGGCCGTGTGCCACCACCGGGCACAAAAAAAGCCCACCGGGGAGGGGTGGGCTTCGTCGGTCCGCACGTAGCGGCAGAGGCATTGTAGGAATCAAACCGTAGTCATGCGACTACAGGACCGAGCGCCTTGACCATCGCGCGGTCCGCGTCCTGCAGCTCGTCGGTGCAGCGCGCCAGCAGCCAGCGGTAGGGCTCGTCCCACAGCGCGAGGTAGGACGGGTGCTTCATGCCCAGCCGCTCGGCGCGCCAGGTCGGCCCGCGTGCTACGTGGCCGCTGCCCTCGCAACGCGTGCAGGCGCGCTCGATGTCGCGGGTCGTGGTGTGGCCGTGGCCCTTGCAGTCGGGGCACAGTCGCGGATCGCACAACTCCTCGACGACGGTGTCGCGCAGGCGCGCGTAAGTCTCGCCGATGCTCGGCCACATGCGGGCCTTGGCGCCATCCAGCGCGTGGCGGGCCATCCGCTGCCGCGTCGTGCTCTCGCCTGCGGTGGCGACCCGGATCTGCGCAATGACCATCGCATCGGCCCGCTCGCGCCACTCGCCGAACAGCGCGCCGTCGAGCAGCATGCGCAGCTCATGGGAGGTCAGCGCGGCACCGTCGGGCCACCAGACCCGGCACAGCAGCTCGCGGCCCAGGCCGGGCGGCACCATGGCCAGCGCCGCAGAGATGTCGGCCGGTGTGAGTTCCGGCGTTCCACCGGAGCCGGCATCGAAGCGGACATTCTTGGCGTTGAGACGCGCCATCAGCTTTCCGGTGTGCATGATTTGGTCCCCTTGAGTGCTGCGTGATCTGGATCGAACTTCTTGCCGGGCGACTTCTCGCACAGCGGGTAGGAGCGGCCGAAGGTCTGGCAAACGTCGACTTTCAGCGGGTTGGGTTGTTGGCGGTGGATGCAGACGGAGCACATCGAGCCCTCGCGCAGGATCCTGGCCATCTGACGCATGGCCAGGGCGCGCTCGGTGGCCTGCTCGGGCCGGGTCAGGGTGCTGGTGCTCATGCGGACTTCCTTTCGAAGGGGCGACGCGGACAGGCTGCCTCTCCCCCCAGCGTGGAATCCCGCCCTTTGGCGTCGGCCCAGAGCCAGGCGAGCACCGGGCTACGCGCCGGCTCCTCCAGGGCACGCAGCAGCTGCATGCGCTTTGCCACGTCGCGCTCGTTCTGGATGGCGATCGCCAGGTCCAGGAAGTGCACGCAGGTCATGCCGCCTCGCGCTCCCGGCACCGGCGCGGCTCCATGGGGTAATTCCACCCTTTGAACACCGTGCAGAAGCCCATGCCCGCCATGCGGTTGTGCTTGTCGGGCTGGAAGAAGCGGCAGCCCTCGCACGTGACGGGCGGGATGGGGCCTTGGGTGGGGCTGCCGGTTTGCATCAGCGGTGCAGCCTCGCGGCGCGGCGGCGATTGCGCGCTGTCTTGCGGTGTTGGCAGGCCTTGCCGCCCCGCTTCTGGGGCACGCCTTTCCGCCCCGGGAGCCATGCCCCAGCGCGGGTGTCCACTCGCCTCGTGCTTCGGCGCGGGATGCCATGCGGCGAAGGCGCAGCGACAACGTGCATGGGTGGCTGGGCCATGACGCCGAGGCCGGCCAGCATGCCGAGCGCGAGACTTAGGGATCGACGGTACATGCGTGCTCCTGGTGTGCCGGCGCGGCCGGCGGATAGGTGGTGGTCAGAACAGCCCCGGCGCGATCGCCTGCCGCATGACCGGCGCGATATGGACCTCGACGCGGGCGCCGCGGTCGTCGGGCTCCATGCGCTCGGCATCGATCCGCCGGACCCACGCGTCATCGTCGAAGGCGATGTTCTTCAGCGCGTCCAGCAGGACCTTCAGGGCGTTGTCCAGGTCGATCGAGCGGACGGTGTCGTCCCAGCCATCCGGGTTCTGGCGCGCGCGCTTGGCCCAGTCCTGCGGCCGTGCCGGGTACAGGCGCACGGTCAGCGAGATGCGGCCGGTGATCGGTCGGCGAACGCCAGCAACCAGCGCCAGCTTGCCGACGTCCTGCTTGTAGGCGCGCGCCTCGTCGGTCACGTACGTGATCACGATCGACTTCTTCGTGCCCTTCTTCGGGACGGCACGCGAGGACCAGTAGGCGTTGGCGCTGATCGGGTACGGCAGCACCAGGCGAATGGGCGGAGCCTCGGCTTGCGCGTGCGCGAAGCTGGCGGGATTTGCGCTCATCGGTCGTTCCTTTCGTGCCAGGCGGGTGCGGGTTGACGCGGTGCAGCACGGTTGCGGCTGCGCTGGGCATAGCCACTCATGGACGTGGGCGTGGAGGCCTCGTCCGGGATGGGCTCATCGGTCTCGGTGAAGCGCTGGTGGCGCATGTTGGCGAACAGGTGGATGTCGCCGGTCTCGCCGTCGCGCTGCTTCTCGACGATCAGGATCACGTGCTCGCGTTTGGCCGGGTTCGGGCGGTGCAGGAAGATCACCAGGTCGGCGTCCTGCTCGATCGCGCCGGAGTCCCGCAGCGCGCGCAACGTCGGGCGGTGGCCGTCGCCCTCGCGGTTGAGCTGGGAGAGCAACAGCACTGGGACGTTGAGCTCCTTGGCCAGTTGCTTGAGGGCGCGGGTGATGATCTGCAGCGCGTCGGCGGTGCTGAGCTTCGGGCCGCTCGGCGGGGTCATCTGCGTGAGGTAGTCGATTGCAATCAGGTCGAGCTTTTGCGTGGCGTGCAGCTGACGGGCACGGGCGCAGAGGGCCTCGACGGTGAGCGCGGGCGTCTCGTCGATGAACAGCGGCAGCTCGGCAATCTCGGCGCCAGCGGCGTAGAGGGCGCCGAAGTCGGCGTTGTCGAACATGGCCGGGCGCTTCATGCCGGCGGCGTTGACCTGGGCGATGTGTGCTTGGATGCGGTCGGCGATCTTCACGCCGGTCATCTCGAGCGAGAAGAACAGCACGTGCTTGCCGTGGCGGGCGGCATTGACCAGCGACTGCACGGTGAAGGCGGTCTTACCCACGGAGGGTCGGGCCGCGATGACGATCAGGTCTCCCGGCTGGTAGCCGCAGAGCATCTCGTCGAGCGTCGGGAGGCCGGTGGGCAGGCCGGTCATGGATTCCTTGGCATCGACCCGTCGCTGCAGCTCGGCCACCGAGGCGCGCAGGTACTCGCGGATGTGCTTGACCTCGCCGGTGTGCCGCGGAAGGCAAGAGCCGAGCAGCTGCTGGGCCTGGCCGAGCACGTCCGGCCCATCGAGGCGAGCGATTTGCGCGCCGGCGGACTTCACCCGGCGGGTGATGGCAAGGCTCGCCACCTGCTCGGCGTAGGCGCGGACGTTGGCGGTGCGCCAGCCCTCGGTGTTGTGGATGTCCAGGGCGAGCGAGCCGAGCGCGGGCTGGAGGTCGGCGAGCGTGATCGCGTCGAACGGCGCGCTCTGGCGGGCCTGCTCGGTGATCAGCGCGAAGAGCTTCGCGTGTCGCCCATCGGCGAAGTCACCGGGCACCAGCAGGTCTGCGACGCGCCAGTAGCACTTCGGGTCGGTCATGCATGCGCCGAGGACGGCGGTTTCGGCGTGGACGATCATGCGGCCTCCTGCTGCATGGCGGCGATGGCGCGGTCCATGACGCCCGCGAAACGGTCCTCAGCGAGCAGCACGTCGAGGTTCTGCTTCCAGGTCGGGTTGTTGGGGTTCGTGCGCTCGCCCCGCATCCACGGGTCCTTCGCGCACTCGCCGAAGTAGGCGGCCCAGAACTGCGCAGGCTCGTAGGGCCAGCCCTGCTGGCGGCAGACGGCCTTGGCGAGCTTCACGGCGGCGGCGATGCGCTTGCGCCGCTTGTCGTTGAGCACGGCGATCCGCTGGCAGTTGGGCAGGATCCGGTGGTAGGCGGCCAGCACGGCATCGGCATCGGAGGTCGTTTTCCTCCCTGCACCCTCCTGCTCCTGCTCCTGCTCCTGTTCTTGTTCCTGCTCTTGCTCCTGCTCTTGGCTTGGGAGGGGCTCGGAAGGGGCTTCCTCAGAACGAGGCTTCGACAGGTGGAAAGCCCGCTGGTAGTGGGTGAAGAAGTCGACCAGGAACGGGTTGTCGTGGAGGGCGTCGTATTCCTTCTGGATGCCGGCGCAACGGTTGTCCGAAGCCTTAAGTTCGTTGGCGATCTGGTACTTGGCCATCTCGACAACCCAGACCGTTTCGGTCTCGTCGTCGTACCGGCAGAAACCGGTATCGATGCACTCACTAAGCCCCTTGGAAGCCCCTTCCAAGCCCAGTCCCGTCTCGTACGCCATGTACATCACGGGCTGGATGTAGAGCCCGAGCATGTTCGAGTGCGGCGACGTCATCAGGTAGAGGGCCACCACAAGGGCTTCCGGACCCCTCTTGCGGATCTCTTTGCCGGTGCCCGACGTCCAGAACTTCGGGTTCACCTTGCCGTAGTCACGCATGCGCTTTCTCCCCCGCCTTGAGCGGCAGCGGAGCCTGTGGATGGGTGGAAAGGACCGCCAGCGCAGCTTCGTGCGCGGCGATCTCCTCGGGGGTGTGGCGCCGGTCAGCCTCGGCGAGGCACGCGCGGACGTGGGCAAGTTGGCGATCGAACCAGGCGTCGGAGCGCTTCATGCGGCCACGCTCCAGACGTTGCTGTGAGCCGTGCGCCCTGGCGCGTGCCCCGTCGGTCGAACATGCCCCTCGCGGCGCAGCTCGGCGAGCAAGCGGCGCACATAGCAGGCGGTCACGCCCAGGCATTGAGCGATGTCGTTGGTGGCCAGCGGCCCCTGCTCCAGCGCCTTCAGCAACCGCTCGCGCATGGGCATCTGTGGCGTGTCGATCTGCGCCACGCGCATGTGGGTGATGAGGTCGCCGCTGATCTGTTCGCGCAGAGCCTCGCCATCGGAGAGGTCGTCCACGTAGACGCCGACCAGGTGGTTGGCGTGCCGTTGCAGGGCGCTCCTGTAGTCCGGATCGGTGACCTCAACTGCGGCCGCCTGTCCCGTTTCGCAGCCCAGGAAGACGGCGACCTGGCCGTAATCCTTGACCGTGCTGAATGCGCGCGAGGCGATGCGGCGGGTGCCGTGGGAGATGTGCCCGAGTGGCCTCATGCCCCACCCTTCCCCAGCTTGAGCGCGAAGGCACTCAGCTCGTCGATCGCTTCAGCCAGCGTGTGGCCTTCCTCGTCGCTCAGGCGACGGCCGGCCCGCAGGGCGCAACGGTAGGCGCGGGCCACGAGGGCGGCACGCAGCGGCGCGTTCGGTTCACGCGGGCGGTTGGGTAGGTGCTGGCGGATCAGGTCGACCGTGCGCGCGTCGGGCTCAGCGAACCCATCGACGTCGTGATCACGGTTCATGCGCCTTAAGGTCACAGCCAGCGGCGCACCATCAGGGTGCGGCGTTGTTTGCGTGGCACGCTTCGCAGGAGCGAAAAAGGAAAGGAGCCCCATCAGCGAGCCCTCCGCGTCGACGCTACCTGCAGCCCGGCCGCCGCCATCAGGCCAGGGATGACCTCAGCGAGCGACGCCAGCTTGGCGAGCGCCTCCTGCTGAGCGACGGCCGGGTCACGCAGGTACTTGTCGACCAGGTAGTGCACGGGGCTGATGTCGCCCGTCACGCGGATGTAGGTCTCGAGCTCGTCGATGGTCATGCCCCGCGGCTTGCCGCCGCTGTCGGCGCCGGCCAGCTTTTCGGTGAGCTTCGACGGCGACAGATCCATCTGCCCCGCCACATCGACCAGACCCCGGTTATAGACGCGCGTGGTCATGTGGTCCCGCAGCGAGCGGGAGCGCTGCGCGAGGCCGGGTTCGAAGGTCAGGCTGAGCTGCTGCATGGGGTGTTCCCTATTCCTTGGGAACCGCGGGGACGGTGTGTTCCCCAGGATTCCCCTTGCCATAGCGAAAAATGGCCCGTCCCTTCACGGAACGAGCCGATGTCGAATCAGTGGAAAAACAGCTCAGGCCGCATCGCTGTGCGCCTCGCCCTGCCCCGCCGATGTGGGCTGCAGCGAGCCGAAGACGTCAGGGCGGAGATCGAACCGAGTCACCACCCCATTGGTGGCCTGCTCGATCGCAAGGCAGCGATGGGCCGGGACGGGCCGTCGCCCATCACACCATTGCCAGACCAATTGGGGCGCGACATTGATGCGGCGCGCGAGCTCCGCCTGCGCGTTGTCGCAGGCCTCAACGGCTTTCTGAATAGCGGTGGGCTTGTCCATGGCGCGACGATAGCATCGCTATTCTACGCAAGCAATAGCTTTGCGCATCGACGGTATGTGGAGCCATGAATAGCATTGCTTCAATGGCCGCCAAAACGCCTACCTCCACGCCAAGCAAGGAAGCGCTCGCGCTTGCCGCCGCGATGGCGCGCGCGCAGGTGAACAACGTCTCCGTGGCCCGACACATGAGTGTGTCGGACGGGATGGTTTCCCAGTGGGTGACGGGACGTCGGCCCGTGCCGGCCGAGAAGGCTGCCCGGTTGGGCGCATATCTGGACGTGGATCCGCGCTCGATCAGCGCGAAGTTCAACGCCATGGCCAGCTCAGAAGCGATGGGGAATGTGGTTCCCCTGCGGGCTGGCCAAGCCGAGGGCGACGAGCCTCTGCGGCATGACCTGGTCATCAGGCGGCTGGAGAACGACGTCGACTCGCTGCGCTATGCCCTTTCGGCTTTGGTGTCGGTTATGACCGTCCACCGACCAGCTGAAGCTTCGGACGTGGCGAAGACGATTCGCAAGCATGTTCCAGCTCGGTACGTGCAGCAGGGCTTCGTGCAGGAACTACTGCAAGCGCTGGACAAGGGCGGCGGTTAGGGAGCGGTAAGGGGTCGGGCTTGCGCTCCGCCGCACGTAAGGCAGCGATGCCAGCGCAAAGCCCAGCCATCAGGTCATCAAGGTCAGCAGGCATAGTCCCCCTCCGGTTCCAGGCAGGCATTGAATCCGGAAGGGCTCGCAAGACGTGAGATTGGCGTGACGGCGCGGTGTAGGCGCCGTATTGAAAGCAGACACAGACCAAGCAACCAGACGGGGTTAGGGAGAGCGACTTTGAGCGAAGCAACAACACCTGGAACCAGCTCAACTCGGCAGACGGTCACGGGCACACCGGACATGCCTTGGGTTTTCCGTGAGGTCCCCAACGACCTGGCCGATCACGTGATTGTCGGGAAGATGGATAGCTCGGACGGCGTGACATCCATCCTGGTTGGCTTCGGTTACGACCACTACAGTATTTCCCAGCAGGGACCAACAATTGAACGGCGCCTCACTTCGCTGACAAGAATGCACGAGAACCGCGCCATCGCACTGATGGAAGGGTTGATCGAAAACCTCGGACCCGCCGCCCTTGAGAAGCTAGGGTATGTCCGCAAGTAGCCATAAGCATGCGGCGAGACAACCCTCAGACACGAGCACGATCGTCATGTATGGGTTGGGTGACCATGCGAAGCTGTACAGCGGCTTCGATATCCTGGAGGAGCGCAGTAGCGCGGTGTTCGGGATGTACGGAAATGCCACCGTGAACGCTGTCGTGGGTGAACGCGTGAGCGCCTCACAAGAGACCGAGTTCACTAACGATCCACCGATCGCCCTTGTGGACCGTAGGAATGCTGCCGATATGAGCGACATGAACCGCGAAGAGGTGAAGGCCCGCCTTGAGGCATCTGAGGCACGGGTGGCTACCGCCGTAGAGTCCATGCGGGCAGACAGCGCCGCGCTTCGGGCCGACCTTCAAACGGGTCTGAAAACCATCGAGGCTCAGGGTTCGGTTATGCGCTCCGAGGCGGCCTCCTTCTTTGCTGACGCGCGCCGCGTGCTTGCCGAAATCCAGGTCGCACAAGAAAAGGACCGCAATCAGTACTACGCCCTAGGCTACAAGGTCATCGTGTGGTCTTTCGGCACAGTGCTAACCGTTGCTGGTCTTGGCCTGGGGTTCTGGAATGCGCTCCATAAGGCTCCGCCACCCGCCCAGCCTCCGGCTGCCGCGCAGCCGGCGGCCCCGCAACCGGCGGCCCCGCAACCAGCGGCAGCGCAAGGGCAAGCGAAATCCGCTACGCCACCCAAGTAGGCCACCCACACGCTCCAATTTGAGCCCGCTACGGCGGGCTTTTTTGTGCCCAGATGCCGCAGCGCATCGGCAACAAAAAAAATCTAGAGCACTGCTATTGCATTGCTATTGAAGCGTTGCTATCGTGCTTCCCGTCGCCTTCACAGGCCGGGGAGAACGAGATGCCTCAGGAAGTCACCTTCACCTCAACGCGCAGCGGCCCGCAGTGGGTCGGCGAGGTCATCGACCTCAAGACGCAGGAGCGCGTAGCCCGCACCACCACGACCTACGCCAGCGCGGAGACCGCGCGATCGGCCGCGGATTCGATGTGGCGTGCCATGCAGGCTCAGCAGCGCCCGGTGGCCGCATGAGCGGCCAGACCCTCCGCCAGCGCAGCGACATCGAGGCGGCGATCGCTCACTACCTGGCGGTGCGCTTGCGTTACGAGGTTGAGCGTGCCGAGCGCGCCGAAGCGCAACTGCACGCCGACGCCCTGCTGGTCCGGGTTCGGGCCGCCGGTGAAACCTGCTGTGCCGAGCCCACCGAGCGCCCGCTGACCGTCTCCGAGGTCGTCCGCGTCAACGCGCTGGGCCTGCTGGCGATCGCGGCCATGCTTGCCTTCGGCTGGCTGCTGCGCGAGCCGATGGCGCGCCTCCTGGTCGCGGTGGGGGTGCTGTGATGCATACCCAGCTCTCCCGGGCGCAGTACCGCGCGCTCGCCCATGCCCTCCGTCAGGCCCGCTGGAATTGCGCCGCCGACGTCGTCGCAGCCGAGTATTCGGACTCCCCGAGCTGGGCTATGGGTGAAGCGGCGGCACGCGGCTCGCGCGCCATCTGGGAAGCACGCCAGCAGCTGCCGGTGCCGCGCGATCCGCTGGGCTTCGCAGTCATGCACGAGAACTGGCGCATCCGCCGGAGCCACGTGCTGGCCCGCGTGCGCGCCCGCCGCGCCGAGGCGCTCAAGGCTGAGCGCGCCGCGATGGTGCGCGAGCCGGGCGAGAGCCTGATGGACTTCGTCAGCCGCAAGTGCGGGCTGGTGCGCGACGAGCAGTACTGCCACGAGGCGCGCACATGAGCGGCCTCTCCGACCTGGTCGATCTGGACCTCAGCGAAGCAGAGCGCCTGGCGCTCTGCCAGGAGCTGCGTCGCCTGAACCGAATGGTCCCGTTTTCGTCCTCCCCGGCACCGGACCTCCCTCCGGGTCGAACCCCTGCGGCAGCCGGGGCGGGCGATTCCTCTGTCACCACGCAAGGAGCCTCCCGATGAGCGCCGTCCTCGCTGAAAAGCAGCCGTTCGTGCCCTGGGGTCCGCTGACCCCGCCGGTCAATCCGGAAGACACGAGGCTCCGCTACCTCGCGCAATCGCTTCTCACTGGCCCAGAGCTGGGCGTGTGTCCGCCGCTGACCCTCGACCAGGCGCTCGACGTCCTGCGCTGGGCCGGCCGGCTCTAACCACCTTCAACGCGCCGGCGGGAAGCCGGCAAAGGATTCCCATGAACGCTTCCACCGAAAAGAACGCCGGCAGCAACCTCACCGAGATCGCCGAGTACACCGACACCGCCGCGGCCCTGGCCGATCTGCGCCAGCGCTACCAGGGGCTCGTGGTCGACGTCAGCACGCCCAAGGGCCTCAAGGAAGCCAAGGCGATGACATTCGAGCTGCGCACGCTGCGCACCACGCTGGAGAAGCGGCGCAAGGAGCTCAAGGCGCCGATCATCGAGCGCGGCAAGCTGCTCGACGACGAAGCGAAGCGGATCACTGCGGAGATCGTCGCGCTCGAGGAGCCAATCGACGTCCAGATCAAGGCCGAAGAGGCTCGCATCGAGGAGGAGAAGCTGCGCAAGCTGGAGCAGGAGCGGCAGCGCGTCGAGGCCATCCAGAACCGCATCACCGAGATCCGCAACCTGCCCTCGACGCTGGTCGGCAAGCCGTCCGTGATCATCCAGGGCAAGCTCGCGCGGCTGCGCGAGGAAGTGCTGGACGAAGACGAGTTCGCCGAGCACTACCAAACCGCCCGGGACGCGCTCGACGCCTGCATCGCCCGCATCGAGCAGCAGCTGCAGGCCCAGCTCGACCACGAGGCCGAACAGCGGCGCATCGAGGCCGAGCGCGCCGAGCTGACCCGCATGCGCGAGGAAAACGAGCGCCTGCAGCGCGAGGCCGAGGAGCGCCGCAGGGCCGACGAAGAGCGCGAGCGCGCCGCCCGCGCCGAGCAGGAACGCAAGGAGCGCGAGGCCCGCGAGGCCGAGGAACAGCGCGTCGCGACTATCCGCCAGAAGATCAACACCGCGGCCCAAGCTGCCGAGGATCTCGATGGGCGATCGGCGCAGTTCATTGCCTCGCGGAAGGACCGGTATCTCGTCTTCCTGCACGAGAACCAGACGTTCGATTTTCAGGAGTTCGGTGACGAGTGGATGCGCGCCAGCCGTGCATCGCTAGCCGGCATCGACACCTACCTCGCCGCCGCCCAGGAAGCCGAGCGCATCGAGAACGAGCGCCGTGCCGAAGAAGAGCGCCGCCTGCAGGCCGAGCGCGATCGACAGGCCGCCGAGCAGAAGCGCCTGGACGAGCAGGCCGAGAAGCTCCGGCGCGAGAAGGCGGAAGCTGCGCGCAAGGCCGAGGCCGAGCGTCTCGCCAACATTGGCCTGCGCGAGGCGGCTGAGGCTGCGGTGGCGTGGTTCGTCGATGAAGGCCGCGACGACGAGCAGGTCTGCACCGACCTGAAGTTCGCCCTGTCCAACGACACCGCGGCCAGCATCGGCAAGCCGGCGCGCGGCAAGAAGGCGGCCAACGCATGAGGGAGAAGGAGCTGCGGCAGCACGCCGTTTGCTCGCTCTGCGAGCAGCCGATCGGTCGCGCCGGCGTGCCGATGTTCTGGGTCGTCAAGATCGAGCGCCACGGCCTGAAGGTCGACGTGCTGATGCGCCAGCAGGGCCTGGCCATGCAGCTCGGCGGAAATGGCTTCCTCGCCCAGGTCATGGGCCCTGATGAGGAAATGACCACGCCCATCGGCGAGGCATCGACCCTGACCGTGTGCCTGACGTGCGCGACCGACAGAGCGCTGCCAGTGTCTGCGATGGAGGGCGTTGTCCAGGACGAGGATTACGCCGAGAGGGTGCCGCGTTGAACGCCCAGCTCGCCCCCTTGAGCCCGACCCGCGGCTACATCGGCGGCGGCAACATCGCCGGCATCCTCGGCGTGTCGCCTTTCAAGACCCCGCTCGCCGAGTACCTGACGATTACCGGCGAAGTGCCCGAGGAGATCTCGCCCCAGCAGGCGGAGTTCTTCGAGGACCGGCGCGACCTGGAGCCGTGGGCGGCGAAGAAGTTCACCCGCAAGACCGGGCTGAAGGTCGTGCGCGTGAACCATCGCTACGACGATCTGCACTTCCCCTGGGCGAAGGCCGAGATCGACTTCGAGCCCGAGGATGGCGGCAACGGCGAGACGAAGACCGTCCACCCGAACGCCGTGCGCGACTGGGGCGATCCGGACGAGGAAGAGGAACCGCCGATCTACGTCACCGCGCAGGCGATGTGGGGGCTGGGGGTCACCGGGCGCGCGCACGTCTACGTCCAGGCCCTGATCGGCTTCGACGACTACCGGCTGTACCGGATCGAGCGCGACGACAACCTGATCACCGAAATTCGCCGGCAGGCCCTGCGCTTCTGGAAATACCACATCGAGCCACGCCGGCCTCCGCAACCTACGAACGTCGACGATGTGCTGCGCCTCTACGCGCGCGACACCGGCCGCGCCGTCGAGGCTGATCCGGAGATCCGCGCGGCGGTCGCCGACATGGTCACCGAGCGCCAGGTCATCGCCCTGCACACCGCGCGCAAGGAACAGCACGAGTTCCGCATCAAGGCGTTCATGCGCGACGCCACAACCCTGCTGGTCCACGGCCAGCCCGCGATCACCTGGAAGGCGCGCGCCGATGGCGTGCGCGTCTTCCGCATCCGTTAACCCCAGGAGCACCCATGGCACAGCGAAACGCACTCCAGAACCACATGCAGGGCAACGACAACCGGCAGATGACCCAGGGCAAGCCCAACGGCGCGCAGCTGGCGAGCTTCCTCGAAAAGCATAAGGCCCAGTTCGCCGCGGCCCTGCCCAAGCACCTCAACCCGGACCGCATGATCCGGCTCGCCCTGACCGCCTTCAACAGCAACAAGGCGATCCAGAACTGCGACATGAACAGCATCGCGGCGTCGATCATCACGGCCTCGCAGCTGGGCCTGGAGATTGGCGTCGCCGGACAGGCGTACCTGGTGCCCTACAAGGGCAAGTGCCAGTGCATTCCGGGCTGGCAGGGCTACGTCGACCTGGTCTCGCGCAGCGGCCGCGCCACCGTCTGGACCGGCGCCGTGTTCGACGGCGACGACTTCGACTTCGCGCTCGGCGACTCCCCGTTTGTCCGCCATCGCCCGGGTGGTGAGGACGACCCGGCGAAGCTCGTCTACGTGTACGCGATCGGCCGCGTCAACGGCAGCGAGTGGCCGGTGATCGAGGTCTGGCCGATCGCGAAGGTGCGCCGGCACTTCAACAAGCAGAACAAAGTCGGCGACGCGCACTACGCCCATCAGAACTGGGAAATGTACGCACGGAAGATCCCGCTCCTGCAGGTGATCAAGTACATGCCGAAGTCGATCGAGCTGACCAACGCGCTCACCGGCGAGGCGGCCTACGAGACGGGCCACACCTACACGATCAACGGCGACACGGTGACGATCGACGACCAGCCGCCCGAGCGCATCGAGCACAGCGGCAACGACAGCCAGGCCGGCGGCAACGGCATCACCGCGCAGGACGTGCACGACGCGCTAATCGCCGCCAAGACCGAAGACAAGCTCACCGAGGCCGGCGACCTGATCCGCGACTTGCCAGAGGCAGATCGGCCGGCGCTCAACGAGCTCTGGCAGAAGCGCGCCGACGAGCTCGCGGCGTAACTGAACACCCCAGCGAGGACGGCTGCTCTTGCTGCACGTGGGGACGCCCCCTGCAGCGACCAGCGCGGGAACCGTAACCCGCACCCCTTCCAATCCGGAGCCACAGATGTTCCAGCTCACCGAGCAGACCACCAAGATCACCAGCTTCACGCCGCGCATGGAAAAGCACGGCGACGAGAACGTACTCGCCGGCACCCTCAAGCTCGAAACCAACGTGCACAGCACCGTGCTGGACCTGTTCGACAAAGGGTTCCGCAAGCTGCTGTACCGCAAGCCGGCGCCCGGTGAGCAGACCGAGCTTCCGCTCGAGGGCGGCGACGGCCTGACCGCGCGCAAGCTGCCGCACCTGGCGCCCCTGAAGTGGGACGAGGACTTCCCCGGCTACAAGCTGGAGATTCAGTCAGGCCTGGCGCTGGACGAAGTGCTCAAGCTGTCCGACGTGGAGATCTCCGACTTCGTGTTCGAGGCGCTCGACGGCGGCAGCTGCAAGATCCGCTTCACCGCCAACTTCCGCCAGGACGGCCGCACGTCCGGCAAGCTCTGCCAGCTCATCCAGGATGAGGTCGAGCTCAGCCTCATCCCGCCGACGCGCGAAGAGCAGAAGCAGCAGGAGCTGACCTGATGGAGGCCGGCGCGATCTCCCTCATCCCGCTGTCGCAGCTGTACCCGACAACCCTCAACGTGCGCAAAATCGGGGGCGCGTCGATTGACGAACTGGCCGCTTCGATCACCGCGCATGGCCTGATCCATAACCTCGTGGTTGCGCCCGGCTCAGTAAATGGCGGCTACCTGGTCATCGCCGGCGAACGCCGCCTGAAGGCGCTGGCCAAGCTGCAGGCAGAAGGCGCTCTGCCGGCGTCGCTGGTCAGCGGCATCCCGTGCCGCCTGGTCGACGTGGAGGAAGCGCACGAAGCCAGCCTGGCCGAGAACATCATCCGGGAAGCCATGCACCCGGCGGACGAGTTCGCGGCCTTCCGGAACCTAGTCAACGTGGACGAGTTGACCGTCCCGGAGATCGCTTCGCGCTTCGGCAAGACCGAGAAGTACGTCGAACAGCGCCTGCGCCTTGGCAATGTCGCGCCCGAGCTGCTCGAGGAATACAAGGCCGGCAAGGCCAACTTGGAGCAGATGATGGCGCTCGCCATCGTCGAGGACCACAAGGCGCAGCGCGAAGCGTGGTCGCAGGGCGAGCGCATCAGCTACTACCGGCAGCCCGAGCAGCTGCGCGGCTTGCTCGTGACGCGCGACGTCTCCCTGACCTCGTCCATCGGCGCCTTCGTTGGCGTCGAGGCGTACGAGGCCGCCGGCGGCACGCCGCGCCGGGACCTGTTCAGCGACTTCGTGACGCTGCCCGACTCCAAGCTGGTGCGGAAGCTGGCCAAGGCGAAGTTGGAGGACGAGGCAGCGAAGCTGCGCAAGAAGGGCTGGGGCTGGGTGGAGGCGATGCCGACCTTCGACTACTCGGAGCGGGCGAAGTACCGCCAGTCCAGCAGCAAGACGCCCAGCGAGAAGCTCGGTGCGGTGGTCACGATCGGCAACGGCGGCAAGGTCGAGGTTGTCGCTGGCTTGCTCAAGCCTGGCCAGCGCGCACCGGCCAGCGCGGCCGAGAAGAAGCCGAAGGCCGACACGCGCGCGACCGAAGACTTCCTGGTGGGGGTTCGGACGGGCCTGCTGCGCGTACACCTGCGAGACAATCCGGAACTCGCGCTAACAGTCCTCGCTGCTTCGCTCGGGTGCAGCTTCTTCGACATCGATGACGAGGCGTGCGCCGGTGTGCTTGATGCCGGAGTCGGCGGTTACGCGCGACACACGCAGGAAGCCGGCGAGAAGGCTGCGAACCCGCACGGCCAAGGGATGACCGCTGCCTGGGAGAAGCGGCTACGCGACGGCGCCAAGAAGGACGGCTCTGTGCTGGCCTGGCTGATGAAGCAGGACCAGAACGTGGCCTATGACCTTATGGCGTTCGTGGCCGCCGGCGGGATCGACACCAACACATGGAGGGACGAGGACGAGGCTGCCATCCATGCGTTCGCCGTCGCGGTCGGCGCGGACCTCGGAGCCGGTACCGAGCACATCACGCCGGAATGGCTCGCGAAGCAGCCGAAGTCGTACATCCTCGAGGCGGTGACCGAAGCCGCCGGCAAGGACGCTGCAGTCGCGCTCGAGAAGGGCAAGGCCAAGGACCTGGCCGCGAAGGCACACGAGCTGCTGGCGGAAAAGCAGTGGATCCCGTCGCAGCTGCGCGCGCCCGAACCGGCGAAGCCGAAGCCGGTGGCGAAGAAGGCCAGCAAGAAGCGCCGGGCGGCTGCGGAGGCGGATCCGGCGTGAAAGGTCAGGCCCGCCGCTGGAGTGCCTTTGACGATGACGTGCTGCGCCAGCTGCACGCCAACGGCCGCGGCGTGGCCTACATCGCCGCCTTCATGGTCTGTGCGCAATGCACGGTGCATCGGCGCGCTCGCCGGCTCGGGCTCACGTTCGATGAAAAGCACCAGTGGACGCCGGCCGAGGATGCTGTATTACGCGCCCGCTATCCGGACGAGCCAACCGCGGACATTGCGCGGGACCTCGGTCTGAACGTCGGCCGGGTACACCAGCGGGCCAACAAGCTTGGCCTGAGCAAGAGCGACACGTTCTACGCCAGCGACAAGGCCGGACGCATCCAGCGCGGCCGACAGGATCCGCGGATGGTCGCGCACCAGTTCAAGAAGGGCCTGGTGCCGGCGAACAAGGGCCTGCGCCGGCCCGGTTACGCGCCAGGCCGCATGGCGCAAACCCAGTTCAAGAAGGGCGAGATGTCGGGCGCCGCCCAGCACAACTACGTGCCGATCGGTACCGAGAAGGTGGACCCGAAGCGGAAGGTGCTGATGCGCAAGGTCACGGACGACCCGTCGATCTTCCCGGTGAAGCGCTGGCGACCGGTGCACGTGATCGTCTGGGAAGCGGCGCACGGCCCCGTGCCTGCTGGCCACATCGTCATCTTCAAGAAGGGCCGCAAGTCGTTCGTCGCGGACGAGATCACCGTCGACCGCCTCGAGCTGGTGACGCTCGCCGAGAACATGCGGCGCAACAGCTACCACACGAATTTCCCGCCCGAGGTCGTCCAGGTGATCCAGCTCAAGGGCGCCCTCAACCGCAAGATCAACAAGCTCTCCAGGGAACAGAAGCAATGACGAAGAACAAGATGGCCGACGTGCGCGACTACCTCGTGCAGGCGCTGGAGGATCTGTCCGATCCCAATGCGGACGCCGACAAGATGGCGCGGACGATCGAGCGCGCGAAGACGATCAGCACCGTCGCCGGCACCTATGTGCAGACGGTGAAGGTTGAGATAGACGCGCGGCGCCTGGCCGACGAGATCGGCGTGATGCCGGTCGCCTTCGATACGCCGCCGGCGCTCCCGCGGCACGACGAGCCGAGCGGCAACGTCTCAACCCTACCCAACAGGGGTGGACGGCGGTGAGCGTTTCCCGTCGGAGCCCTGCGCGCCGTGACGGCTTCTGCTGGGCCCGCATCCCGCAGAGCAACGGCACCGTGCTGTACCGGCTCTACCGGCGCGATCAGCGCAACGCCGTGCACGCGGTGTTGCGCAACTTCCCCGGCGATGCCGCCCGCCATGACATTGCTCGCGAGTTGAAGGCGGCGCGCCACCAGCTACGCAACACAGTCGACGAGATCGACCTCGTTCTTTTAGGAGTAACCGCGTGATCGTTCTAAGCGTCGCCTACAGTCCTCTCAAAGCGCTCGGGCAACCTTCCGGCCATATTTTTCATCTGCAGCGGAAGGAGATTTTCTTCGGCGTATTTCATTGCAGCTCGGAAGTCCAGGCTGCAGCTATGCGTGTAGTCAAGCGCTTCCGCCACATGGCTAAGAAACTCCGACTCTCTGCGCTCGCTGACGGCCACAAACTCATCGAAAGCGGAAGCAGGAGCGCCTGGATCTGGTGGCTCCGGCGGCATTGCCCCGAGCAGCCGATTTTTCATCTGATCTGCATAAGCGGCAACGGCCGGAAGCGCATGGATGACAGTTGGAAGGTTGTAGCCAAGCCTTTCCGGCATATCGATGAAATCGCCTACCGGATGCCGCGCAAGCGAAGTTCGGAAGGCCGGAGCGAGTTGGTTGAGCTTGAGAGCATGGTGCCGCCGTTGATGGTCTTGGTGCATCAACTGCCGGTAGTGCTCTTCCGCTGCATCGAAAAGGGCCACGAGTCTCGCGATTTCGGGAACTTGCATGGCGAGCGCCACGCGGCCGCGCATCAGCTGGTCGTTCCGCTGGCGATACATCTCGCGAAAGCCGAAGGCAAGGGCCACCAAGGTCGCCGCCGCCGTGGCTATAGCGCCGACCGCATTCCAGTCTACCGAGCCACATTCCATGCTTGAGCTCCCCATCCTTTTCAGTGCACCCATGGTCCGCGTCATCCTCGCCGGCCGCAAGACGCAGACGCGGCGGGTGGTGAAGCCGCAGCCCAACCTGCAGACCACCGAATGGTCTGCCGCTGCCGGCGATACCGGGCGATGGATTGGGCTTGGCCCATCCGAGGCTACGGGAGGCACCCGCCAGACGTGGGGCTGGGCGCCGTGCCCCTACGGCGCGCCCGGCGATCGGCTGTGGGTGCGTGAGACGTGGGGCTACCGCGTAGGCTGCGGCGTGAACCCGACCACCGAGGCGGTGATCGAGTATCGCGCCGACAGCAGCAAGGCGACGCTACCTGTGCCCGCTGGCGAGTCCGGCCTGCCCCGCCAGCGTCCGAACATGACGGACGAAGAGCTGCTGGCGTGGTGGGAATCGTGGCGCCCATCTATCCACATGCCCCGTTGGGCCAGCCGCATCACCCTGGAGGTGACCGGCGTGCGCGTGGAGCGGCTGCAGGACATCAGCGGCGATGACGCATGCGCCGAGGGAATAGATCTCGACTTTCACGATAGCTGGCACCCAAGCAACCAGCGAGGAGCTTTCAAGAAACTGTGGGAGTCGATCAACGGCGCCGGCAGCTGGGACGCCAACCCGTGGGTCTGGGTGGTGGATTTCCGGCGCATCGAGCAGGAGGCCAAGGCCGCATGAGCATCCAGCACATCCGTAGCGGGTACTTGCTCGCCCAGGAAAACGAGGAACACGGTGTCGTCGAGCACTCCATCGTTGTCCAGCAGTACGAGGGCGGCATATCAATCGCCCAGGGCCGGGAAGACATCTACGTCGACGACGACCGAGACGTGAAGAAAGCACGCGAGGCAAAAGAAGCATGAGCCTGTGTTTAACCCGCGATGAGCTTGCCGAGCTGACCCGCTCCAAGCTGAAGGCGGGCCAGGTGGCGTTCCTGCGCAAGAACGGCATCCGCCACTATGTGGACGCCCACGGCTGGCCGGTGGTCACCCGGGCGGCGGTTGAAGGCCGGGAGGAAGCGGCGCAAGCTGCGCCCACCTGGAAGCCACACAAGGCCGCCTGACGATGGGACGTCGCCCTCAGCGGCCGGAGGCCGTGCCGCGCCTGCGCGTGCGCAAGAAGCCCTCCGGCAAGGTCTTCTACTACTACGACCATGGCTTAGTGGATGGCAAGCGCCGGGAGGAACCGCTGGGCGGCGACTACGGCCTGGCCATCAAGCGGTGGGCTGAGATCGAGCACGCCGGCGCGGAGAAGCCTGCCGCCGTCGTCACCTTCCGGTACGTCGCCGATCGCTACCGCGGCGAGGTCATCCCCACGAAGGCAGCAGCTACCCAGAAGGACAACGCGCGAGAGCTCAAGCAGCTGATCACGTTCTTCGACGATCCGCCCTGCCCGCTGGACGCCATCGAGCCGCAGCACGTCAAGCAGTACCTAAAGTGGCGCGGGGAGAAGGCGAAGGTGCGCGCGAACCGCGAGAAGGCGTTGCTCTCGCATATCTGGAATTGGGCACGCGGCGAGGGCTACACGACCCTGCCCAACCCCTGCGCAGGCATCAAGGGCTTCCGGGAGACCGGACGCGACGTCTACGTCGAGGACGAGATGTACACGGCCGTCTGGCAGGAGGCTGGCCAGCCGTTGCGGGACGCCATGGACCTGGCCTACCTCACCGGCCAGCGCGTCGCGGACACGCTCAAGATGGACGAGCGGGACGTCCGGGACGGCTTTCTGCACGTCGCCCAGGGAAAGACCGGGGCCAAGCGTCGCATCGAGGTGACCGGCGCCCTTGCCGCGCTGCTGGCGCGGATTGCCGAGCGCAAGGTCGGCTACAAGGTACACGCCACCCGCCTGGTGGTGGCCGAGGATGGCCAGCCGCTCACCTACAACATGCTGCAGGGATCGTTCTACCGGGCGCGCGAGGCCGCCGAGATCGATCCGCAGGCGTTTCAGTTTCGGGATCTGCGCGCGAAGGCTGGCACCGACAAGGCCGATGCGGTCGAAGATATTCGCCAGGCCCAGCGGCAGCTTGGACACGCATCGGTGACGATGACCGAGCACTACGTCAGGAACCGCCGCGGGGCGAAAGTCACCCCGACGAAGTAGCGTTTTGCGGACCAGCGTCCGGATTGCGGACCAAAACCGAGGGCCTGAAAACGCTGGAAACCGTTGGTGCCCGGAGCGGGGGTCGAACCCGCATACCCGTGAGGGTGAGGGATTTTAAGTCCCTTGCGTCTACCAGTTTCGCCATCCGGGCATAAGGCAGGAATCGTAGCACCCGCCTCCCTTTGCGGGAGCGCACCTCGCGAGAGGGTGGCGAATTGAGAATGCATCGCCCGCAAGCTAGCTCCTGCAGGGTCGAGGCGCGCCAGACAAAAAGGCCCGCCGAGGCGGGCCTTCGAGGATTGCGCAATGGAGGCCAGGGTCGGAATCGAACCGGCGTACACGGCTTTGCAGGCCGCTGCATGACCACTCTGCCACCTGGCCATCGCGCACGGAGCGCATGGTTGCGGTCCGCTTAAAAAACAAAACCCCGGCGGTCCGAGGTTTCTTGAAACTGGAGCGGGAAACGAGACTCGAACTCGCGACCCCGACCTTGGCAAGGTCGTGCTCTACCAACTGAGCTATTCCCGCATCAGAGTCGGAAAGGATAGCAGAACCGGGCCGGATGTGAAGGCCTCGCCGCGGTTTTTGCATGTTTCCGTAGCGCCTGCCGGAAACGACGAAGCCCCGGCATGGCCGGGGCTTCGAAAGAAACTGGAGCGGGAAACGAGACTCGAACTCGCGACCCCGACCTTGGCAAGGTCGTGCTCTACCAACTGAGCTATTCCCGCATCGGAGCCGCGCATTTTAGCGGCGAAAACAGGCCCGTCAAGCCTTGTCGATACCGGGCTGCTTCGGCGGGTCCCCGCGCAGCATCGGCCAGGCGGCGCGCAGGTAGTGCATGCCCGACCAGATGGTCAGTCCGCCGGCGATCACCAGCAGTCCTTCGCCGATGTGATACAGCCGCAGCGCTTCTGCCTCCTTCTCGTGCTGCACGATCAGCACGACCAGCGCAATCATCTGCATCACCGTCTTGAGCTTGCCGACGAACGCCACTTTCACCGTGGCGCGCATGCCGATTTCGGCCATCCATTCGCGCAAGGCCGAGATGCTGATCTCGCGGCCCACGATCACCGCTGCGGTCACCGCCATCAGGATGCCAGGCCAGCCGCCGCGGTGGGATTCGACCAGCAGGAACAGCGTCACCGCGACCATCAGCTTGTCGGCCACCGGATCCAGGAAAGCGCCGAATGCCGAGGTCTGGTTGAGCCGGCGCGCCAGATAGCCGTCGAGCCAATCGGTGAAGGCAGCCAGCACGAAGACGATGGCGGCAGTGATGTTGTGCCCTCGGAACGGCAGGTAGAACACGACCACCATCACCGGCAGCAGCGCCACGCGGAACAGGGTCAGCCAGGTGGGGAGGTTGATGCGCATCGTCCTTTCCGTCGTTGTCGTCGTCAGTGTCGCACGGGAGATGGCGGGCTAGCCGTGCAGGGTCGCATAGATGCGCTCGGCCAGGCCGCGATCGATGCCCTTGATCGAAGCCAGTTCCTCGACGCCGGCGGCCTCGACCCCGGCCAGGCCACCGAAGGCCTTGAGCAGCGCGGCTCGCCGGCGTGCACCGATGCCCGGCACGTCCTCCAGGATGCTGCGCTCGCGGGCCTTCTCGCGGCGCTTGCGGTGCCCGCTGATGGCGAAGCGGTGGGCCTCGTCGCGCACGGCGGCGACCAGGTGCAGCGCGGGCGAAGCCGAGCCGGGATGGATCTCGCGGCCGGAATTGGCCAGCACCAGGGTTTCCTCGCCGGCGCGGCGGCCCGGGCCCTTGGCGACGCCCACCACCTCGATGCCGGTGACACCAAGCTCAGCCAGCACGTCCATCGCCTGCGCAACCTGCCCGCCGCCACCGTCGATCAACAGCACGTCGGGCTTGGCGCCCTCGCCCGCCGCCACCTTGCGGAAGCGTCGGGTGAGCGCCTGGTGCATCGCCGCGTAGTCGTCGCCCGGGGTGATGCCGGCGATGTTGAAGCGCCGGTAGTGCGACTTCTCAGGCCCTTCCGGCCCGAACACCACGCAGGAGGCAACCGTCGCCTCGCCCATGGTGTGGCTGATGTCGAAGCACTCGATGCGTCGCGGCGGCCCGGACAACTCCAGCAATTTCTGCAGATCGTCAAAGCGTGCACCCAGGGTCTGCCGGCTGGCCAGGCGCGAGGTCAGCGAGGCCTGCGCGTTGCGCTCGGCCATCTGCAGGAACCGCGCTCGCTCGCCGCGTACGCTGGACTTGATCTCCACCGCGTGACCGGCCTGCTCGCAGAGCACCTGCGCCAGCAAGGCCTGGTCGGGAATCGTCTCGCACAGGATGATCTCGCGCGGCACCGGCCGCTCCAGGTAGTACTGCGCGATGAACTGCGCCAGCACGTCCGCCGGCTCGGCATCCAGCGGCAGGCGGGGGAAGAAGTCGCGCGTGCCCAGGCTGATGCCGTTGCGGAAGAACAGCACGCTGACGCACGCGATGCCGCCCTCGATGCGGCAGGCGACCACGTCCATGTCGGCGCTGGCGCCCTGCACGTGATGCTGCGCCTGCAGCTTGCGCAAGGCGGCAACCTGGTCGCGCAGCGCCGCGGCGCGTTCGAAGTTGAGCGCCATGGCTGCCTGTTCCATCGACGTGGCCAGTTCGTCGATCACCGCGCTGCTGCGCCCTTCCAGGAACATCTCGGCATGGCGCACGTCGCTGCGGTAGTCCTCCACCGAGACCAGGCCCACGCAAGGCGCCGTGCAGCGGCCGATCTGGTGTTGCAGGCACGGACGCGAGCGGTTGCGGAAGTAGCTGTCCTCGCACTGGCGGACCTTGAACAGCTTCTGCATCAGGTTGAGGCTTTCGCGCACGGCGAAGGCGCTCGGGTACGGTCCGAAGAAGCGGCCTTTCAGGTTCTTGGCGCCACGATGGAACGCCAGGCGCGGATAGTCCTCGCCACCGGACAGGTAGATGTACGGGTAGCTTTTGTCGTCCCGCAGCAGGATGTTGTAGCGCGGCTTGAGCGACTTGATCAGCTGCGATTCGAGCAGCAGCGCCTCGCCTTCGGTACGCGTGACAGTGACCTCGCAGCGCGCGATCTGCGAGACCATAGCGTTGATGCGCGGCTCCATGCGCGGCTTCAGGAAATAGCTGCCGACGCGCTTCTTGAGACTGCCCGCCTTGCCCACGTACAACAGCTCGCCGTCGGCGTCGAAGTAGCGGTAGACGCCGGGCGAGGTGGTCAGGGTCTGGACGAAGGCCTTGCCGTCGAACGGCGGCGTCTGGGGCGACTGCATGAGGGCGATTCTAGCCGTTCCGGCAACGGCCGCCGTGACCGGATGCCGAACAGGCCGCAAGGCCGAGGTGGCGGGCTTCAGCCCGCCGGCCTGTCACGCGCCAGGTGCTGCCGGACCTGCGCTTACGGCTGGCTGGCCAGCCAGCGCTCCGCGCGTTCGACGTCCGCCTCGGTATCGATGCCGGGCGGGAACGGCTCGGGCGTCAGCCGCACGGCGATCGGAAAGCCGTGTTCCAGCACCCGCAACTGTTCCAGCGATTCGGCCTGCTCGAGCGGCGTACGCGGCAGGCCGGCGTAGCGGCCCAGGAAGCCGGCACGGTAGGCGTAGATGCCGATGTGACGCAGGAACGGCGGGCCTTCGGGCAGTACTTCGCGATTGCTGGCGAACGCATCGCGCGCCCAGGGCATTGGCGCCCGGCTGAAATACAGCGCGCGCCCGTCCGCCCTGCGCACCAGCTTGACCACGTTCGGATCGAACAGCTCGTGCGCGGCCGTGACGGGCGTGGCGAGCGTGGCCATTGGCGCATCGTCCTCGGCCAGCGCACGGGCCACCTCGCGGATGCCCGCGGCCGGTGCGAAGGGTTCGTCGCCCTGCAGGTTCACCACGATGGCGTCCTCCGCCCATCCGTAGTGCCCGGCCACTTCGGCCAGCCTGTCACTGCCGGAGGCGTGGTCGACGCGGGTCATGCAGACATCGACCCCCTGCCCCTCCAGTGCCTGGGCGACGCGCGCGTCGTCCACCGCCACCACGACCTGGCCGGCGCCGGCCTGCAACGCCCGCTGCGCCACGCGCACGACCATCGGCACACCGCCGATGGCACGCAGCGGCTTGGCCGGCAAGCGGGTGGAGCCGTAGCGGGCGGGAATGGCGACGATGAACGGCGGGACGGCGGGCATGGGGTGGCAGGCTTGGCAAAGCGGCGAGCCTAGCATCGGGTGGGCGGGCGCGCGCGCTTGTCCCATCTCTAGAGAGGGCACCTATGCATCCGCCAGTGCGAACCCGCATCGGTTGGCCAGCTCCACGAACCCGGGAAACGAGGTCGCGACATTGCGGCAATCCCCAATGCGCACATTGCCCTTCGCCACGAGGCCGGCGACGGCGAAGCTCATGGCCACGCGATGGTCGCCATGGCTTTCGATCGCACCCGGTCCCATTGTGCCGCCGGTGATGATCGCCCCATCCGGCGTCTCCTGCAGCTGTACGCCCAACGCGCGCAGGCCCGTGGCCATGCTGGCGATCCGGTCGGATTCCTTCACGCGCAGCTCGGCCGCACCGCTTATTACGGTGGCGCCCTGCGCCGCCGCCGCGGCAACGAACAGCGCCGGGAACTCGTCGATCATGTCCGGCACCAGTTCGCCAGGCAGCTCGATGCCCCGCAGCGGCGCGTGGCGCACGCGCAGATCGGCGACCGGCTCGCCGCCACTTTGGCGCTCGTCCAGCACCTCGATGTCCGCCCCCATCAGGCGCAGGGCGTGCAACAACCCGGTGCGGCGAGGATTCAGGCCGACCGCGCACAACGTCAGGTCGGATCCGGGCACCAGGCTCGCGGCCACCAGGAAAAACGCGGCCGAGGAGAAATCGGCGGGCACCTGGACGTCGATGGCGCGCAGCGCATGGCCGCCCGTGAGGCGGGCACGCCCCGGCGCGAATTCGATCGGCCAGCCGAAGGCTGCCAGCATGCGTTCGGTGTAGTCGCGGGTCGGGTGCGGCTCGAGGATTTCGGTTTCGCCTTCGGCGTACAGGCCAGCCAGAAGCAGCGCCGATTTCACCTGCGCGCTGGCCACCGGCAACTCGTAGCGGATGCCGCGCAGCCGTTGTCCACCGTGCACATGCAAGGGCGGTAGCCCCGCTTGCGAATCGATGCGGGCACCCATCGAGGCGAGGGGTTCGGTAACACGGCGCATCGGGCGGCGCGAAAGCGACTCGTCGCCGATCAACGTGGCGTCGAACGCCTGCCCTGCCAGCAGGCCGGCAAGCAGGCGCATGCCGGTGCCCGCGTTGCCGCAGTCCAGTGGACGGCCGGCGCCGCGCAGCCCGCGCAGGCCCACGCCATGCACCAGTCGCTCGCCCGCCGCCGGCGTTTCGATCGACACACCCAATTGCGCGAGCACCGCGGCGGTGGCGCGCGTGTCTTCGCCTTCGAGGAAACCGCTGATGAGCGAGTCGCCCTCCGCCAGCGCAGCGAGCATCAGCGCGCGATGGGAAACGGACTTGTCGCCCGGCACCGTGAGCGTGCCACGCAGCGGGCCTGACGGGCGGCTGATCCAGTCCAGGCGCCCGTTCGTGTCGCTGGCGCCGCTCACGGCAACGCCACCGGGTAGGAACCGAGCACGCGCACCTGCGTGGCGACCGGCCCCATGTCCCCAAGCGCTGCCTGCAGCGGCGCGTCGTCGATGTGGCCGGAAACATCGATGAAGAACGCGTATTGCCACTTGCCGGTGTGCGCCGGCCGTGACTCGATGCGGTTCATGCTCACGCCGTGCTTGGCGAACGGGTTCAGCACGTCGTAAAGCGCACCGGGCTTGTCGTTGACGGTAATCAGCAGCGAGGTGCGGTCGTTGCCCGAGGGCGGGAACAGCGAACGGCCGATCACCAGGAATCGGGTGGTGTTGTCGGCCCGGTCCTCGATGCCCTCGGCGAGCGGCTTCAGGCCGTAGACCTTGCCGGCCGTCTTGCCCGCGATGGCTGCCGCGTCGTCGGCATGCCGGGCCAGGCGCGCCGCTTCGGCGTTGCTACTCACCGCCACGCACTCGACCTCCGGCAGGTTGATCCGCAGCCAGGTCTTGCACTGCTGCAGCGACTGGGCGTGCGCGAAGATGCGCCGGATGTCCGTCAGCGCACCGGCCTTCGACAGCAGGCACTGGTGCACGCGCAGCTCGATCTCGCCGCAGATGCGTGCTTCCGAGGTCAGGAACATGTCCAGGGTCACCTGGATCATGCCCTGTCCCGAGTTTTCCACCGGCACCACGCCGAAATCGGCATGACCGGCGGCGACCTCCTGGAACACCTCCTCGATGCTTCCCAGCGGAAGGCCATAGGCCGCGTGGCCGAAATGCTTGCGCACCGCCTGTTCGCTGAAAGTGCCCTCGGGGCCGAGGAAGCCGACCTTGAGCGGGTCCTCCTGCGCCAGGCAGGAGGACATGATCTCGCGGAATAGCCGTACCATTTCGGTGTCGGACAGTGGCCCCTTGTTGCGGTCGACGACCATGCGCAGCACGTGCGCTTCGCGCTCGGGCCGGTAATAGTCGATCGCCGACAGGCCCTCGCCCTTGACCCGCGCGACCTCCCGCGCCCAGTTGGCGCGCTCGGAAATCAGCTCCTGGATCTGGCGGTCGATGCTGTCGATGCGATCGCGCACCCTGACCAGCGATTCCTTGGGTTCGGTCATCTGGCTGTCCAGAAGTAAAGAAGTCCAAACGTTAACAGGTGAGCCTAGCCGTGGCGACGCGCGAAGTCGCGCATGAAGGCCACCAGCGCCTCGACGGCCTCCAACGGCACGGCGTTGTAAAGCGAAGCACGCATGCCGCCCAATGCCTTGTGGCCCTTCAGCGCAAGCAGGCCGGCGGCCTCCGATTCGGCCAGGAAAGCGGCGTCGAGCGTGCCGTCGTGCAGGGTGAATGGCACGTTCATGCGCGAGCGCGAGGCCGGCGCGATCGGGTTGCGGTAGAAACCATCGGAGCCGTCGATCGCCCCGTACAGCAGTGCCGCCTTGGCGCGGTTGCGCTCGCCCATGACTGCCAGCCCGCCCTGGCCCTTCAGCCACTGGAACGTCAGCCCGGCCAGGTACCAGCCAAAGGTATTGGGCGTGTTGAGCATGGAACCGGCCGCGGCATGCTCGGCGTAACGGAAAATCCGCGCCATCGGTCGGCCCGGTCGCGCCAGCAGGTCGCGGCAGACGATCATCAGCACCAGGCCGGACGGGCCGATGTTCTTCTGCGCGCCGGCGTAGATCAGTCCGAATCGGCGCACGTCCAGCGGCCCCGACAGGATATTGGACGACATGTCCGCCACCAGCGGCACGTCGCCGACTTCAGGCACGTCGTGGAATTCGACGCCGTGGATGGTCTCGTTGGGCGTGTAGTGCACATAGGCAGCCTGCGGGTCCAGTTGCCATTCGCGGCGAGGCGCCAGGTGCAGGTAGCCATCGACCTTGCTGCTGGCGGCCACGTTTACGCGCAGGTAAGGCGCAGCCTCGCCGGCGGCCTTCTCGCTCCAGTGCCCGCTCAGGACGTAGTCGGCCGTATCGTTTGGGCCGGCCAGGTTCATCGGGATCTGCGCGAAGTGCTGCGTTGCGCCGCCCTGCAGGAACAGCACCGCGTAGTCGTCCGGCACCTCGAGCAATTCGCGCAGGTCCGCCTCGGCCTGTTCGGCCATGGCGATGAAACGCTTGCCACGGTGGGACTGTTCCATCACCGAGGCACCGCTGCCCTGCCAGTCCAGCAGTTCGCGCTGCGCCTGCTCGAGCACCGCCTGCGGCAATGCCGCCGGCCCCGCACTGAAGTTCCAGACCCTGCCCACGGCGCGCATCCTCTTCCGGTGAGCGTGCATTATGGCGCGGTGCAACATGGCGTCGTCAAATCATCTGCCGTGCCGCCTCGCGTTTGGGTCGGGTGGACAAGTTCGCTAGTCTTACCACTTGCATCTCGCCAAGCTCGCCGCCCCCAAGTCGATGCTCACCGCCCGCTTCCACCCTGCCATCGCCGAGCTACCCGCGGCGACCTGGGATGCGCTACGGGCGAACGCCAATCCGTTCGTCTCGCACGCCTTCCTGCACAGGCTCGAACGCACCGGATGCATTCGCCCGGACTGGGGCTGGCAGGCACACCACCTGGGCCTGTACGAGGACGACCGCCTGGTCGCCGCCGCTCCGCTGTACCTGAAAGGCAATTCGCACGGCGAGTTCGTGTTCGACTGGAGCTGGGCCGGCGCGTGGGAGCGTGCCGGCGGCGATTACTACCCGAAGCTGCTCAACGCCGTGCCGTACTCGCCCGTACCGGGTCCGCGTCTGCTCGCCGGCCGGGATGCGCGCGCTCCGCACCTTCGCCAGGCGCTGGCAGAAGCGATGCGCGCGGAAACCGAACGCCTGGGCCTTTCGTCGGTGCACGCCAATTTTCTGGAGGATGCGGAGCTCGACGCTTTCGGCGGCGACTGGCTGTCGCGTTCGGACGTGCAGTTCCACTGGCACAACCACGGCTACCGCGGCTTCGACGACTTTCTCGCGACGCTCAAGGCCAAGAAACGCAAGAACATCCGGCATGAACGTGCCCAGGTACAGGCCTCCAGCCTGGACATCCGCATGCGCGATGGCGCGAGCCTGGACAAGGACGCCTGGCGCCAGATCCATGCGCTGTATGCCGGCACCTTCGACGCCAAGGGGAACCACGCCGCATTGACGCGCGGGTTCTTCGAGGCCCTGGGCGACCTGGGCGACGCCGTGCAGGTTGCCTGCGCGATGGACGGCGAACGCATCGAGGCCATGGCACTGTTCCTGCAAAGCGACACGGCACTCTACGGTCGTTACTGGGGCGCCCGCGTGGAAGTGCCCGGGCTGCATTTCGAGCTTTGCTACTACCGCGGCATCGAGCATGCGATCGCCCGCGGCCTCGAATGCTTCGAACCGGGCGCACAGGGCGAACACAAGCTCGCGCGCGGCTTCGTGCCGGTACGTACGCATTCGCGCCACTATCTGGCCCATCCGCAATTTCGCCGTGCGGTACGCGAGGCGCTCATCCACGAGGCCCAGGCCATGGACGACTACGCCGCCGAGCTGGCCACGCACGCGCCCTACGCCGGAGGGTGCCGGTGATCCGCCTGCCGCTGCTCGATCCGGCGTCGCCCGAGCGCTTCCCCGATCCGCGCCATGCGCTGGCCGAACCCAACGGGCTGCTCGCCTTCGGCGGGGACCTCTCGCCGCGCCGGCTGCTGGCGGCTTACGAGCGCGGCATCTTTCCCTGGTTCAATCCGGGCGAGCCGATCCTGTGGTGGTCCCCCGACCCGCGCTGCGTGTTCGATACCGCGACGTTCCATGCCAACCGCAGCCTGCGCCGTGCACTTGCCGGGAAGGACTGGCGGATCACCGTGGACGAGGCGTTCGTGCGCGTAATGCGCGCCTGCGCTGCGCCGCGGCCGGACCAGCATGGCACCTGGATCGGCCAGGCCATCATCGACGCCTACGCGTCGCTGCACACGCAAGGCCACGCGCACAGCGTCGAAGTATGGGAGGGCGATGCGCTGGTCGGCGGCGTGTACGGCGTGAGCGTGGGGCGGCTGTTCTGCGGCGAGTCGATGTTCAGCGCACGGAGCGGCGGGTCGAAGCTGGCACTGGTCGCGCTCGCATCGTTATTGCGCGAGTGGGGCTTTCCGTTGCTTGATGCGCAGGTCAGCAATCCGCATCTGCTTGGGCTCGGCGCCCGCGAGATGCCGCGCGAAGCGTTCCTGGCACAGGTGCGCGCGCTCGTCGCGCAGCCGTTCGATCCGACGCGCTGGCGCAAGGTCGCCGCGCGGCCCGCGAGCGATTACCTCTAGGCCTGCGCCAGTTCCGGCGGCGGGCCCGCCATGCCCAATGCCTTGATGGCAGGGTAGTTGGCGAGGAACAACTCGACCAGTTGCGGGTCGAGCTGGCTGCCGGCGGCCTGGCGCAGATAGTCGAGCACGTCCTCCTCCGGCCACGCCGGCTTGTAGACGCGCGGAAAGCTCAGCGCATCCCACACGTCCACGATGCTGAACACGCGCGCGGCCAGTGGTATCTCCTCGCCCCGCAGGCCTCGCGGATAGCCGCCGCCGTCCCAGCGTTCGTGATGCGCATAGGGAATGTCGATGGCGCTGCGCAGGAAGTCGACCTGCTCCATCAGCTCGCGGCCGATCTCCGGATGCCGACGCATGTGCGCCATCTCGGCGTCGTCGAGCTTCCCCGGCTTGATCAGGATGGCGTCGGGAATCGCGAGCTTGCCGATGTCGTGCAACAGCGCGCCGAACTTGACCGCCAGCAACGCCTCGCCATGCATGCCGGCCAGCCGCGCCAGCCCCATCGCCATGCGCATCACGCGGTCGGAGTGGTCGCGGGTTTCCTTGTGGCGGATGTCCATCGCCGACACGAGCACGCGCAAGGTCTGCTCGTGGCCCTGCACCAGGCGGCGGTTGATCGCGGCCAGGCGACGGAGGTCCCGGCCTATCAGCCAGTACAGCATCACGCCGGTCAGCATGACGAAGAACCAGCCCTTGACGCTCTGCGCCCAGACGACTTGCGATGGATTCAGGGCCAGCGACGCGAGCGCACGGTCGGAGAGCCAGATCCACAGGGAAGCCAGCGCCACATACAGGAACGCGATTCGGAACTGCGGGCTGATGGACACGCCGGACTCCAGGCACCAGGACGGCACGAGCGCATTCTTCCGTGCCACGAGGAGAACTGTCGACAGCCTGTCCCCCGGCTGTACGGCCGGATATGAAACGCGTGATGCAGCGCACATCCCGGCAACCCGGCGGCTGCCGGGCGCGGACGCGTCAGGCGGTCCGGACGGTGTATTTGCGAGCCACGTAGTCGTCCAGGATGCCGACGAATTCCTCGGCGATGTGGTCGCCGCGCAGGGTCATCGCCTTTTCGCCGTCGATGAACACCGGCGCCGAGGGCGCCTCGCCGTTACCGGGCAGCGAGATGCCGATGTTGGCGTGCTTGGACTCGCCCGGCCCATTCACCACGCAGCCCATCACCGCGAGGGTGAGGTTCTCCACGCCGTCATACATCACGCGCCATTCGGGCATCTTGGCGCGCACGTGGGTCTGCACGGTCTTGGCCAGTTCCTGGAAGAACTCGCTGGTGGTTCGGCCGCAGCCCGGGCAGGCGGTGACCAGCGGCGTAAAGGCACGCAGGCCCATGGTCTGCAGCAGTTCCTGCGCGACGATCACTTCCTGCGTGCGCGAGCCGCCGGGCTCGGGCGTGAGCGAGATGCGGATGGTGTCGCCAATGCCTTCCTGCAGCAGCACCGCCAACGCTGCGGCGGAAGCAGTGATGCCCTTGGAACCCATGCCGGCTTCGGTCAGGCCCAGGTGCAGCGCGTAGTCGCAGCGGGCTGCCAGGTCGCGGTAGACCGCGATCAGCTCCTGCACGCCCGAAACCTTGCAGGAAAGGATGATGCGCTCGCGCGGCAGGCCGAGCTGTTCGGCGCGCGCGGCCGAATCGAGCGCCGAGCGGATCAGCGCCTCGCGTGCGACCACGCCGGCATCCAACGGCTGCGCACGTTGGGCGTTCTCGTCCATCAGCGTGGCGACCATGCCCTGGTCCAGCGAACCCCAGTTGGCACCGATGCGCACCGGCTTGCCGTACTGGATCGCCTTCTCGATGATCGAGGCGAACTGGCTGTCCTTCTTCTTGCCGAAGCCGACGTTGCCGGGATTGATGCGGTACTTCGCCAGTACTTCGGCACAGGCCGGCTCGGCTTCGAGCAGTTGGTGGCCGTTGTAGTGGAAGTCGCCGACGATCGGCACGTCCACGCCCATCATCGCCAACCGTTCGGCGATGCGCGGCACCGCGGCCGCCGCGGCCGGCGTGTTCACCGTGATGCGCACGACCTCCGAACCCGCGCGCGCCAGTTCGGCAATCTGCCTGGCGGTGCTGGCCGGATCCTCGGTATCGGTATTGGTCATCGACTGCACCACGACCGGCGCGCCGCCACCGACCATCACCTTGCCCACGCGCACACCCACGCTCGACCGGCGCACTGCGGGACCTGCCGGACGCGGCTGCTGGGAAACGGAATCGCTCATAGATCGAATGGGTGTTGCGCCGCGCTGGCTGCGGCAATGCACAAGAATACCACTGGCGTTGGCTTCCTCTCCCTCCAGGGAGCGCAGCCGGGGCGCCGGGCGCCATGCAAGGCAAACGACCTCAACGAACGTGTCGCCGTCGCGCCGCGGCACCAGCGAACAGGCCAACGCCGAAGGCCACGTAGACCGCGGCGATCGACGTGCGGCTGATGTGCCGTTCGAAGCCGGGCCGGAACCTTGGCGGCGTGATCGTGTAGTCGACCGCACAGGCGGCCATCGCCACCGTTGCGGCGCGAGCGGCCGATACGCGAGCCGGTGCCGGCCGGCGCAGGCACCACGCCTCGTAGATGCCGGCCCAGAGCAGCGAGCTGAAATGGTGGACCACGTAGCCCACCGCCGTGTAGCGCCAGCTCGGGCCGACGTGCCGCTTCGCCCGCCGCCCCCAGAACCATTGGCTGGCCGCGTTCACACCGGCCAGCGGCGCACGCGCTTCGCACGCACTACACGCGGCCACCACCACGCTCGACAGCACCGCGGCGACGGTGCCGCTGAGGTTGGTGCGGGCGATCCATGAGGGGTTCAGACGCGCGGGCGGCATGGGCATGATGGGGGCTTCCGGAGGGGACAGGACGCGCCTTCGCGTGCTGGTGCTGGGTGCCGATGGATTGATCGGGCGGGCCGTGTGCGACGCTCTGCAGGCGGCCGGCCATTGCACCGTGCGCGGCATCCGGCACAGGCAGGGTAGCGGTGGTGCGGGTGTAGGCCATGTCGAAGTGGACTTCGCGCACGACACCCATCAGACCGACTGGCTGCCGCGTCTCCGGGACATCGATGCGGTGGTCAACGCCGTAGGCATTTTTGCCGAGCATGGCGCGCAGACGTTCCGGCGCATCCACACGCAGACGCCGCGCGCTCTGTTTGCCGCCTGTCGCGCAATGGGCATTACGCGCGCCGTGCAGATTTCCGCGCTGGGCGCCGACGAGCACGCCACCAGCCGCTTCCATCGCAGCAAGCGCGCCGGCGACGCCGCGCTTCACGCGATGGTGCCCACCGGCACGGTGCTGCAGCCTTCGCTCGTGTTTGGCCCGACCGGCGCCAGCAGCCGGATGCTGATGCTGCTTTCCTGGTTGCCGCTGGCGGTGTTGCCCGGCAGCGGGCGCCAACGCATCCAGCCGATCCATGTCGATGACATCGCGGCCCTGGTGGTGCGCCTGCTGGAGGCTGACGCCCGCCCGCCCGGCCTGGCCGCGGTGGGGCCACAGCCGCTCTCGCTGGCGCGCTATCTGTCGGTGCTGCGCCATGCACTCGGTGGCGGACGGCTGCGCGTGCTCGGCATCCCCACCGCCTGGCTGGCGCGCTTCGGGCGCCTGGGCGGGCATTGGGTAGATCGCGAGGCACTGGCGATGCTCGATCGGGGCAACACGGCCGATGCCGCACCCGCCACGCAATGGCTGGGCCATCCGCCACGGCCACCGCGGCTGTTCCTTTCGCGTGCCGAGGCGGCGGACATGCGCGTGCTGCTGGCCTGGCGCATCTGGTCACTCGCGGGCCGGGTCGCCGTCGCGCTGGTGTGGCTGGTGACAGCCGTGCTTTCGCTGGGCTTGTACCCGGTAACGGCCAGCATGGCTCTGCTCGCGCACGTCGGGTTGCATGGCCCGATGGCCTCGGCCGCACTTTATGGCGGCGCGCTGCTCGACCTTGCGCTTGGCATCGCCACGCTGGCGCTGCGCGGCCGCCCGCTGCGCCTGGCGTACCTGGCGCAGGTCGCGCTCATCCTTTCCTACACGGCCATCATCACCGTCGCCCTGCCGGCGTTCTGGCTGCATCCCTTCGGACCGATCCTGAAGAACCTGCCGATGCTGGCGCTGATCGGCGCGCTGTACGCCGCCGAGCGGCGCTGATGGACTACCTGATCGTCAAATGGCTGCACGTGCTGTCGTCCACGCTGCTGTTCGGCACCGGCATCGGCACGGCGTTCTATCTGCTGGTGGCCAGCCTGCATCGCGACGTGCGCGTGGTGGCGGTGGTGGCGCGCTACGTGGTGATCGCCGACTGGCTGTTCACCGCGACCACGGTCGTATTCCAGCCCGCGAGCGGATTCTGGATGGTGCACTGGGCAGGGATTCCCTGGCGCAGCGGCTGGGTCGGCTGGTCGACGCTGCTGTATGCGCTGGCGGTGGCGTGCTGGCTGCCGGTGGTGGCGTTGCAGGTGCGCATGCGCGACCTGGCGATCGATGCGGCCGCACGCGACGTGCCGCTACCGCTGGCCTACTGGCGTGCCTTCCGGCTCTGGGTGGCGCTGGGGATCCCGGCCTTCTTCGCGTTCGTGGCGGTGTTCTACCTGATGGTGGTGAAGCCGCCGCTGTAGGCGTCCGACCTTCTGTAGAAGCTACGTGTGTGCTCTTACGAGACGCGGGTTTGGCGCAGGGCGGCCAGGACGAGCCGTCGCTGCAGGCGCTCGCCCATGCCCTCTGGCTGTGCCAGCTGCATTCGTTCGAGCGCCGCGTCTTCGCCAGCCACCGGTTCGCCCGGACGTAAGAAGGCTTTCGCCAGGGCAAGGCGTCCACGCCAGTTCGCGCCGCGCTCCTTCAGCCAGCCCAGCGCCGGCACCAGCTGTTGCTCGACATCGGTGAAGTCGCTGCCGAACGGAAACAGGGGCAGCAAGGCCGCGCGCCTGAGCGGCGCGAGCGCCTGCTCCAGGCATTCCGGCCGGTGCCGGCGCCACGCCTCGGGAATGCGGAACCCCGGCGCGAGCTTGCCGTTCGCCTTGGCCTCGGCCGCCAGCGCATCGAGGAAGCGCGCGTCGCAGATCGACAGCATCGCCTCGATGCACTCGCTGTCGCTCTTGCCGCGCAGGTCGGCGGCGCCGTACTCGGTCACCACGATGTCGCGCAGGTGGCGCGGGATGGTGGTGTGGCCGTAATCCCAGCGAATGTTGGTGCGCACCTCGCCGCCCTCGCGGCGGGTCGCGCGCAGCAGCAGGATCGAGCGCCCGTCGTCCAGTTCGTGCGCCATGGCCACGAAGTTGTACTGGCCGCCGACGCCGCTGACCACCTGGCCATCCTCCAGCGCGTCCGACACGGCGGCGCCGAGCAGCGTGGCCATCATGCAGGTGTTGAAGAAGCGCGCGCCGCGGCGTTGCAGCGCCGCGAGCGGCTGGTGGTCGCCATAGAGCTGGTTGACGTTGGAGACCGGACACATGTCGATCGCGTCCGGATCGGCCGCCTCGGTGGCATCCAGCCATTCGTACAGCTCGCGGCTGCCGAGGAAGAACGCGCCGCGCAGGTAGTGCCCGCCCGGCGTAGCCGGATTGAGCCGCCCCGCCGCGGCGGCCTTCTCCAGTGCGAGGTTGTCCCAGCTGCGGCGCTTGAGGATGCCGCCGCGCGCCAGGTGCATGAAACCGTCCATCACCATTTCGCTGGCGCCGTACACGCCGGCCTCAAACGGCTCCAGGCCGCCGATGCGCCGGGCCAGCGCCAGGGTGGGACTCTCGCCGTCGAGCGCGCGCAGGCCATCGCGCCAGGCGGCGTTGTCCCGCTGGCGCAGCAGCAGGCTGCGGACCAGTGCGTCCGACAGCGCACCGATGCCGATCTGCAGGCAGCCGCCGTCCGTGACCAGCGCACTCGCGTTGAGGCCGATCGCGTACTCGGCCACGCCCACCGGCGTGCGCGGCAAGGCGAACAGCCGCGGCGACCGTGGCGGGGCCAGTTCCATGTCGAAGAAATCCGCCGCGACCTCCGCGTGCCCGCTGAGGTAAGGCAGGTCCGGATGCACCACCGCCACGCACAGCGGCCGCGGCTTGCCGGCGCGCGCGCATTGGGCGAGGAAGTCGAGCGTCAGGTCCGGGTTGCAGGAAAGGCTGTAGCGCACGCCCTCCGGCGTTTCCCGGCGCGCTACCAGTTGCACCAGCAGGTTGACGTCCTGCGCGGCCAGGTCGCGCGCCACGTGGGTGTAGTTCTGGCTGATGTAGTCGCGCTGCGCCCGCGGCGCGTGCAGCAGCGCGCCGGACTGCAGGTAGAACTCGTGCACGGCCACGTTGGTGGGCAGCGCGTGGCGCTGCTCGGCGAGGGCGTATTCGGGATCCTCGTAGTCAGCGCCGAAATGGCGCTCGAGGAATGGCGCGAGGAAGCGTTGCTCCAGCCCCGGTTTCGGCCGCGGCCGGGTCAACGAAAGCGCGGTGTAGAGCGTCAGCGAGCGGGCCGGATCGGCGACGGTCAACCGGTACAGCGCGTTGAGCAGGCCATGGGGCTTGCCCAACCCCAGCGGCGCGGCGACGCAAAGATGCGCTCCCAGCCGGTCGGCAATGAGCTGTGCGCAGGCGGCAGTGTCGTCGAGGCGCGGCGCGGGCGGCATGCGCGGATCATGGCAGATGCCGGGCGAGCCGCGCATCCGTCCCGCGACGTCCCGGGGACGGACCTTGCCCTACACTCACTGCCATGGCGACGATCCCGCTGATTCCCTCCGCGCCCAGCCGATTCCTGGCCGAACAGGCACTGAGCCGCGCCGCCGGCGCGCCGCTGATCGGCGGCAATGCGGCCGAACTGCTGATCGACGCCCAGGCGCATTTCGACGCCTGGCTGGCCGCGATCCGCGGTGCCCGCCAGCGCGTCCTGCTGGAAAACTATCTGATCAGCGACGACGTGGTGGGCCGCGCCTTCCGCGATGCGCTGGTCGAGCGCGCGCGGGCCGGCGTGATGGTCGCGGTGGTCTGCGACTGGCTCGGCTGCCTGGGCCAGTCCGGATACGCGTTCTGGCAACCGCTGCGCCGGGCCGGCGGCGAAGTACGCGTCTTCAACCCGCCGCAGCTGGGCAAGCCGTTCGGGTGGATCACCCGCGACCACCGCAAGCTGCTGGTGGTCGACGGTCACCTGGGCTTCCTCTCCGGCGTGTGCATCAGCGCGCGCTGGCTGGGCAACGCCAAGCGAGGCGTGCCGCCGTGGCGGGACACCGGCGTGGTGCTGCGCGGCCCGGCCGTGGGCGAGTTGGAGCTGGCGTTCGCGCAAAGCTGGGTGAGCATGGGCAAACCCCTCACGCTGCCGCCCCCGGAGGACAAGGCCGCCGGCGAAACCGCCCTGCGCGTGATCGCCACGCAGCCATCCACCGCCGGCATGTACCGGCTCGACCAGCAGGTCGCCGCGATGGCGCGGCGCACGCTGTGGATCACCGACGCCTACTTCGTCGGCATGGCGCCTTATGTGCAGGCACTCGCCTCGGCCGCGCGCGATGGCGTGGACGTGCGGCTGCTGGTGCCGGGCACCAGCGACATCCCGCTGGTCGCCGGCATGTCCCGGTCTGGCTACCGGCCCTTGCTCAAGGCCGGCATCCGCGTGTTCGAGTGGAACGGCTCGATGCTGCACGCCAAGACCGCGGTGGCCGACGACCAGTGGGCGCGCGTGGGTTCGTCCAACCTCAACATCGCCAGCTGGCTGGGCAACCGCGAGATCGATGTGGCGGTGGAGGACACCGGCTTCGCCCGACAACTGGCCGAGCAGTACGAGCGGGACCTGACCAACGCCACCGAAATCGTGCTGGCGCCGCGCCGGCGCCGTCCGCACATCGCAAGGGTGGAGAGCACCACCCAGCGCCCGCCGCGCCCCAAGCGTCCGGGCGGCAGCACCAGCCGCGCCGCGGCCGGCGCGCTGCGTATCGCCAATACCGTCGGCGCGGTGCTGACCGACCGCCGGGTGCTCGGCGATACCGAGCGCGGCCCGCTGCTGGTCGGCATCATCGTGCTGACCGTGCTTGCGGTGGTGGCCATCGCCTGGCCCAAGGCGCTGAGCTGGCCGATCGCCACCTTTTCCGTCTGGTTCGCGTTCAACCTGGCGATCCGCCTGTGGCGGCTGCGCCGCCGCAAGTAGCCCCGCTTCTCCCGCGCCTGGGAACCGCGCAGGAACCTGATGGAACGCCTTCAAACCATCGCCCAAGCGCATGTTCGGCAAGCGCTTCGTGCTAGGCTCGACGGTCCATGCACACTCCCGACCACGCCGCGGCTCCGCCACGCAACATCCTCACCCCGAGCACGCTCAACCGGCTCGTGCGCGGGCTGCTGGAGGACGCGCTGCCGCTGGTGTGGATCGAGGGCGAGCTGTGCAACGTGTCGCGTCCGGCCTCGGGGCACCTGTACTTCACCCTGAAGGACGCCGGCGCCCAGGTGCGCGCGGCGATGTTCAAGCCCAAGAGCAGCTGGCTGCGCTTCAAGCCGGCCGACGGCATGCACGTGCTGGTGCGGGCGCGGGTCGGCCTGTACGAACCGCGCGGCGAGTTCCAGCTGGTGGCCGAACACATGGAGCTGGCCGGCGAAGGCGCGCTCCGGCGCGAGTTCGATCTGCTCAAGGCGCGTCTCGATGCCGAAGGGCTGTTCGAGCCGTCCCGCAAGCGTCCCCTGCCCCGGTTCGCCCGGCGCATCGGCGTGATCACCTCGGCCACCGGTGCGGCGATCCGCGACGTGCTGAGCGTGCTGCGCCGGCGCTGGCCGCTGGTCGAGGTCGAGGTGTTGCCGGTGCCGGTGCAGGGCCGCGAAGCGCCACCGGCGATCGTGGCGATGCTGCGCAAGGCCTCGGTTTCCGGTCGCCACGACGTGCTGCTGCTGACCCGCGGCGGCGGTTCGCTGGAAGACCTGATGGCCTTCAGCGACGAGGCCGTCGCCCGCGCCGTGCATGCCAGCGCAGTCCCGGTGGTGAGCGCGGTCGGACACGAGATCGACTTCTCCATCGCCGACTTCGTCGCGGACCTTCGCGCGGCCACGCCCTCGGCGGCCGCCGAACTGCTGGTGCCCGACGCGCTGGCCCTGCGCCGGCATCTGGGCCAGCTCGGCCAGCGCCTCCGGTTGCTGCAGAGCCGTCGCCTGCAGGCGCAGACCCAGCGCCTCGACCACCTGTACGCCCGCCTTCAGGCCCAACGTCCGCAGGCGCGATTGGCGCGCGACCGCGAGCGGCTCGTGCAATTGCATCGTCGACTGAACGCGGCGCTGCGCGAGCAGGTTCGCACCCGTGGCATGCGGCTCGAGCGCCTGCACGCGCGGCTGCTGGCGCAGCATCCGCGCCAGCGGCTGCAGTTGCTGCAGCGACGCCTGGCCGAGCGCGAGCGCTCGTTGCAGCAGTGCATGGGCCACCGCCTGGAGCGCGCCCGCCTGACCCTGCGCCAGTCCGCGCGCGCACTGCAGGCGGTCAGTCCGCTGGCGACGCTCGAACGTGGCTACGCCATCGTGTTCGACGCCGAAGGCCACGTGTTGCGGGCGGCAAAGGATGCGCCGGCGGGTGCGGTCGTTCGTGCGCGGCTCGCCGAGGGTGAACTGACGGCCCGCGTCCTGGCCCCGGATACGCCCAAACTCTAGGTGCGATGCCGGCTCACGCATCGGCAACGCCTGCGGCGGCAACCTGTTCTTCTCCATCCAGGAGACGTCCATGCTCGAGAAGACCTACCCCTACTACCTCGCGAACCGCCCGCAACACCCCAACGCCGACCTCGAGGTGCGCGACAAGTACAGCGGCAAGGTCGCCACGCGCGTGGCCGTGCCCGACGCCCGTGCGATCGAAAAAGCCATCGCCGCGGCGGCGAAGGCGACGGCGCCCATGCGCGCTTTCAAGCCCTGGGCGCGTCAGGCCGTGCTCGAACATTGCGTCGCACGCTTCGAGCAGCGCCGCGACGAACTGGCGCTGGCGCTGTGCGTGGAGGCGGGCAAGCCGATCAAGGACGCTGCCGGAGAAGTCACTCGTCTGATCGAGACCTTCCGCATCGCCGCCGCCGAAGCCGTACGCCTCGACGGACAGACGCTCAACCTGGAACTCGCGCCGCGGCTGGACGGCTATCACGGGTACACGAAACGCGTCCCGATCGGTCCGGTGTCTTTCATCACGCCGTTCAACTTTCCGCTCAACCTGGTCGCGCACAAGGTCGCGCCGGCGATCGCCGCCGGCTGCCCGTTCGTGTTGAAGCCGTCCGAAAAGACACCGATCGGCGCGCTGATCATCGGCCAGGTGCTGGCCGAGACCGACCTGCCCAAGGGCGCCTTCTCGATCCTGCCCATCGGCGGCCATGAGGCCTCGCCGCTGGTCGAGGACGAGCGCTTCAAGCTGCTTTCCTTCACCGGCGGGCAGATCGGCTGGGACTTGAAAGCCCATGCCGGGCGCAAGAAGGTGGTGCTGGAACTGGGCGGCAATGCCGCCTGCATCGTCGACGCCGACCAGGGCGACAAGCTCGACGCCATCGTGCAGCGGCTGGTGTTCGGCGCGTTCTACCAGTCCGGCCAGAGCTGCATCGGCGTGCAGCGGATCTACGCGCACGCTTCGCTCTACGACGCGCTGAAAAGGAAACTCGTCGCCGCCACGAAGAAGCTCAAGGCGGGCGATCCGAAGAAGAAGGACGTCTTCATCGGTCCGATGATCGACGAGGCCGCCGCCGAACGCCTGCACGACTGGATCGAGGAGGCCCGCCGCGCCGGCGCGAAGCTGCTCTGCGGTGGGAAGCGCCAGGGCAACATGCTCGAGGCGACCCTGATGGAAGGCGTGCCGCGCGACGCCAGGGCCAATCGGCAGGAAGCCTTCGGGCCGTTCGCCCTGCTCGCCCCGTTCGACACGCTGGACGAGGCCATCGGGCTGGTCAACGACTCGGACTACGGCCTGCAGGCGGGCATCTTCACCGATCGGCTGGAACACGCGATGCGGGCGTGGGACGAGCTGGAACAGGGCGGCGTGATCGTCAACGACATCCCGAGCTTCCGCGTGGACAACATGCCTTACGGCGGCATCAAGCTCTCGGGCTTCGGCCGCGAGGGCGTGCGCTATGCCATCGAGGACATGAGCGAAGTGCGGTTGCTGGTGATGCGTCGACCAGCGTAGGTCAGTCCTCCGCCGGCCCCTCGTTTTCCGGCGGCACGTCGGTCCGCCCGCGCCACGCGTACCAGTGATAGACCGCCATGCCCACGTACTCGTGCAGGGCCGCGTTGGTGACGTAAAGGTTGTACGCGCTGGGCATCAGCGACCACACCCCGCGCAGGTAGTCCGCCCGCACCGGCGTCACCTTGATGCCGAAGTGCTCGAACGCGAACACCGCCCGCCGCAGGTGATGCGCCGAGGTCACCAACCAGACCCGGTCGGCGCCGATCTGCCGCAGCATGCCCCGCGCGTACAACGCGTTGCCCCAGGTGGTGAGGCTGCGTTTTTCCAGCACCATGTCCTCGCGCGGCACGCCCAGTTGCATCAGCGTGCGCTTGTAGGTGCGCGCAAGCGGCTCGCCGGTGTTCTCCGCATCGCCACCGCTGACCAGCAGGGTGCAGCGCGCGCCGGACGCGCGGCAATCGCGATAGAGCACGACCGCCTCCGCGATGCGCGAGTAGGCGGTGTGCCCCGGCTCCAGCGGGCCGCCCGGCGGGTAGGTCGCCCCGGCGGTGAGCAGCACGATCGCATTGGATGGCGCCCAGTCCAGCGCCGGCCGCTGCGCGTACGGCGATTGCCATACCCGCAGCAGCACCTTGGGCAGCGCGCCGCAGCCGGCCGCGACCAGGAAGGCCAGCGCCAATACGATGCCGGTGAGCCGCAGCCGCCGCCAACCCCGCCGGCCGGCCAGCCAGGCGAAGGCGAACAAAGCGATCAGCAGGTGCACGGTCATCGGCGGCCTCTCCACGGTCGAGTCCGGCATTATGCGGACGCAAAGATGAGCGGGAGGTGGTGCAGGTGCGCACCCCGTGCGCGACCTCGCGGGCTGTCGCGCACAATGCCGTGCTGGAGGGACGGCGACCTCGCCCTGCTACGCTCCCGCTACCCACGAAGGACCCTCGCATGACGACGCTCGTCTTCGTCCATGGCTGGAGCGTGACCAGCACCGCCATCTACGGTGCGATGCCCCGGCGCGTGCAGGACGCCGCCCGCGCCGCCGGACTGGCGCTGACGATCCACGACATCCGGCTGTCCGAATACGTGAGCTTCGACGACGCGGTGACCATGGGCGACCTGGTCCGTGCGTTCGACCACGCGCTGCGCGACCTGCACCTGTCGACCGGAAGCTTTGCCTGCATCACCCATTCCACCGGCGGCCCGGTGGTGCGCGAGTGGTTGCGTGCGCAGCGCGACAGGCCGGGAAGCTACAGCACCATCCGGCTCAGCCACCTGGTGATGCTCGCGCCGGCCAACTTCGGCTCGGCACTGGCCAGGCTCGGCAAAAGCACCCTGGGCCGGCTCAAGGCCTGGTTCAATGGCGTGGAACCGGGCCAACGGATCCTCGATTGGCTGGAGCTGGGCAGTGCCGCCTCGCTGGCGCTCAACCTGGACCATATCCATGGCGCCGATCCTTCCGCGAAGGGCCAGTTCCTGTTCGTGCTGACCGGCGACCGCCCCGACCGCTCGCTGTACGACCACTTGAACAGCTACACCGGCGAGAACGGGTCCGACGGCGTAGTACGCATCGCCTCGGCCAATCTCAATGCCCGCCACGCGGTGCTTGCGGTAGCCGACGGACGGCGCGGCGCGGCGGCCGACGCGCTCTCGCTCAGCCTGCTGCGCGGCCCGCGCTGCGCGTTCAAGCTGGTCGCCGGCGCCGCGCACTCGGGCGACGAACAGGGCATCCTCACCGCCGGGGCGCCGACGACGGTCGAGGCCATCGTGCGCTGCCTGGCGGTCAACGACGCGAGGGCCTACGCCGACCTGTGCGACGCCTTCGACGCCGAGAACGCCGCCCGCGACGCGAACAAGGTGGAGCTGGAGCCCGCCGGCCCGTTCGCGCCGCGCGTGCACATCCACGACCCGCGCAGCATGCTGATCCTGCGCCTGGCCGACGACACCGGCGAGCCGCTGACCGGCGCCGGGTTCCTGCTCACCGCGGGCCCCGAGGCGAGTCTGGACCAGCTGCCAGTCGGATTCCTGAGCGACCGCCAGGCCAACTCGGCCGATCCGTGCACCGTCACGCTGTTCCTCAACCACGCGCTGCTCGCCGGCGACGCGCGCGTGCCCGACCCGCGCCAGCCCCGCCGCACGCTGCGACCGGCCGTGGCTAGCCACCGTCCGTATGGCGCGCGCGTCCAGCCCCTGGATCTGGCGGGGCTGGTGCACCACGCCCTGGCCGCCAGCGCGCCGGGCGAGGATCTGTTCGCCATGCTGGGGCCGCACCAGAGCACCGTGCTGGACGTGGTGCTGCCGCGGCGCATCCACGAAGGCGTGTTCCGGCTGACGCGGGATTTGTCGCCGCACGACTTCCACCATCCCGATCCGGGCCCTGCGATCGGCGACTGAAGCGGGTGCCCGGACACGCGTGCTACCGTGCCGGCGTTTCGTTATCCCCCGCCCCGCATGTCCGAGACCCTGCACGTCCTCGTCGCGCCCTGCCGGCATGTGCAGGACATCCGCAAGAGCCGCTTCCTCGCACAGGCCGCGCCGGTGCCGTCGGTCGAGCAGGCGATGGCGTTCCTGCATGAGGTCGCCGACCCTGCCGCCACGCACAATTGCTGGGCCTACCGCATCGGCCAGGACTACCGCTTCAACGACGACGGCGAACCCGGCGGCACCGCCGGCCGGCCCATGCTGCAGGCGATCGAAGGCGCCGGCGTGGATCGCGTGATGGTGGTGGTCACCCGCTGGTACGGCGGCATCAAGCTCGGCGCCGGCGGCCTGGTGCGTGCGTACGGCGGCACCGCCGCCGAATGCCTGCGTCTGGCCGAACGCATGCCGCTGGTGGCGATGGCGCGGTTGACCGTGCACTGTCCGTTCGCCGAGCTGGCGCTGCTCAAGGCGCGCTGTCCCGGCTGGCAGGCGCGGATCGAACACGAGAGCTTCGACGCCGAAGGCGCCACGCTGGAACTGGCGTTGCCGGCGGACTGCCTCGACGAGGCATGCGCGCGCATCATCGACCTCACCCGCGGCCAGGCCCGCGTACGACCAGTGCCGCCGTCGTAGGAGCCCGGGCTTGGACCGGTGCGCCCACTCAACCCATGCCAGCTCCCCGCAGGAGCGCATCCACCCGGATGCGCTGCGGCAGACATGCGGAAGGGCCGGAACGGGCTGGATCGCGTCCATCCACGCTATGCTCCCCGCAGCGACTGCCGGGGAGCGGTCGCGAGGGGCGCGCCGCCGGCGCGCAGGGGAACCAAACCAGAACGGAACCGCCACGTGACTGCCCAAGCCCAAGGCGCCAAGCGCACCGAATTCACCCTACGCGGCCTGATCATCGGCATCGTGATCACCGTGGTGTTCACCGCGGCCAACGTGTTCTTCGGCCTGAAGGCCGGCCTCACCTTCGCCACCTCGATCCCCGCGGCGGTGATCTCGATGGCGATCCTGAGGGCGATGAAGAACTCCACGATGCAGGAGAACAACATCGTTCAGACGGTGGCCTCGGCCGCCGGCACGCTCTCCTCGATCATCTTCGTGCTGCCGGGCCTGATCATCATCGGCTGGTGGAATGGTTTCCCGTTCTGGATGTCCTTCGGCATCTGCGCCACCGGCGGCATCCTGGGCGTGATGTACACGATCCCGCTACGCCGCGCGCTGGTCACCGATTCGGACCTGCCCTACCCCGAGGGCGTCGCCTGCGCGGAGGTGCTCAAGGTCGGCTCGAGCAATTCGCAGGAGGCGGCCGAGTCGGTCGAATCCGGTGGCGCCGGCCTCAAGGCGGTGATCGTCGGTTCCATCGTCTCGGCGGTGTTCTACGTGATCGTGCAGACGAAGGTGTTCGCCGCCGCCGTCTCCGACTACTTCCGCGTCGGCGACCGCGGCGCGGCCACCGGTTTCGACTTCAGCCTGTCGTTCGCGCTTTTCGCCGTCGGCCACCTGGTCGGGCTTTGGGTCGGCCTCGCGATGCTGGTCGGCGCGCTGATCGGCTGGGGCTGGGCGGTACCGCACTTCCTGTTGATCCATCCGGAAACCGGTTCGGTCGCGGATGCCGCGCAGGCGACCTGGAGCCACTACGTGCGCTTCGTCGGCGCCGGCACCATCGGCGTGGCGGCGATCTGGACGCTGGCCAAGCTGGTCAAGCCGGTGATCAGCGGCCTGGCCGGCGCCATGGCCGCCTCGCGCGTGCGCAAGGCGGGCAACCTGGCCACCCTCCCGCGCACCGAGCACGACATCCCGATCGGCGTGGTGGGCCTGGTCACGCTGGTCTGCATGGTGCCGGTGGCCTGGCTGCTGGGGCATTTCGCCAACGTCAGCGGCCTGGGCTCGCACACGGCATTGCTGGTGATCGGCGGCGTGCTGTTCGTGCTGATCCTGAGCTTCCTGGTCTCGGCCGTATGCGGCTACATGGCCGGCCTGATCGGTTCGTCCAACAGCCCGCTGTCGGGCATCGGCATCCTGGTGGTGATCATCGCCGCGCTGCTGCTGGTGCTGGGCGTCAAGGCAATGATGCCGGCCGAGGCCGGCAAGGCGCTGGTCGCCTTCGCGCTGTTCATCACCGCGATCGTGTTCGCGGTGGCCTCGATCGCCAACAACAACCTGCAGGACCTGAAGACCGGCCAGCTGGTCGATGCCACGCCGTCGCTGCAGCAGTGGGCGCTGGTCATCGGCGTGATCGCCGGCGCGGTGGTGATTCCGCCGGTGCTGGACCTGCTCAACCAGGCGTACGGTTTCCTCGGCGCGCCGGGCGTCGATCCGGCGCGCGCGCTGCCGGCGCCGCAGGCCGGTTTGATTTCGGCGCTCGCCCAGGGCGTGATCACCGGCAACATCGACTGGAGCCTGATCATTATCGGCGCGATGATCGGCGTCGCGCTCATCGTCGTCGACGAGGTGCTGGTGCGCACCACGAAGTCCGCGCGCCTGCCGCCCCTGGCCGTGGGCCTGGGCATCTACCTGCCGACCTCGACCACGTTGATGGTCGTGGTCGGCTCGCTCGTCGGCGCCTGGTTCGACAAGCGCGCGGACCGGGGTCCCAACGCGGACGCGACCAAGCAGCTCGGCGTGCTGCTGGCGTCAGGGCTGATCGTCGGCGAAAGCCTGCTCGGTGTGATCGTGGCCGCGCTCGTGGCGTTCTCAGACGAGCTTGGCTTCGCTAACCACGACGCGCCGCTGGCGCTGGTCGGCGACAGCTTCGCGACTCCGGCGATCTGGATCGGCGGCATTGCGTTCGTGGCCTGCGTCGTGGTCCTGTACCGCTGGATCGCCCGCATGGGCCGCAACGCCGCCTGACCGCTGACCCTCCCCGGCAACGCGGGGGAGGGTCCATCCGCCGGCAGGCTTGGGGTAGGTCCCACCCGCCCCCACCTCACCAGGCTCCACTCCTGCAGGCGCCTCGATGAGCGACACCACGCCCCCCGGCAAGCCCACCGCCCGCGTCGGCGCCCTGCGCCAGCTGTGGCCGTTCCTCAAGCCGCACAAGGCGCTGGCGATCGGCTGGCTGGTGTTCCTGGGGCTGTCTTCCGGCTCCACGCTGGTGTTGCCGATGGCGGTGCGGCACATGATCGACGCCGGTTTCGGCCATGCCAGCAGCGACACGATCAATCGCACCTTCCTCGGCCTGTTCGGCGTGGCGCTGGTGCTCGCCTTCGCCACCGCCGCGCGCTATTTCTGCATCACGCTGCTTGGCGAGCGCTCGCTGGCCGCGCTGCGGGCCAAGCTGTACGCGCATGTGATCCGGCTGGACGTCGGCTTCTTCGAGCGCTCGCGCGTGGGCGAGCTGATCTCGCGGCTGGGTACCGACACCGAGGTGGTGCAGGCGTTGATCGGCTCGGGCATCTCCGTGGCGCTTCGCAGCGCGGTGATGCTGCTGGGCGCCAGCGCCATGATGGTCTGGACCAGTCCGCGACTGGCCGGCCTCACCGCGCTGGTGATCCCGGCGGTGATGTTGCCGATCCTGATCTTCGGCCGCCGCGTGCAGAAACTTTCGCGCGCCAGCCAGGACCGCCTGGCGGACGCCGCGGCGATCGCCAACGAAACACTCAACGCCGCACCGGCGGTCAAGGCCTACGCCCGCGAGGGCATCGAGAGCCGCCGCTACGGCGACGCCATCGACCGCGCTCTGGAAAGTGCGCGCCGGCGCATCGGCATGCGCGCGCTGCTCACCGCGGCGGTGATCGTGCTGTTCTTCGGCGCAATCACGCTGGTGCTCTGGGTCGGCGCGCGCGACGTGCTGGGCGGCAGGCTCAATGCCGGCATCCTCGGCCAGTTCGTGCTGTACGCGGTGTTCGCCGCCGGCTCGGTGGCCGGGCTGTCCGAGGTATGGGGCGACGTGCTGCGTGCCGCCGGCGCGATGGAGCGCATCGGCGAACTGTTCGGCGAACAGGCGCACATCGCCGACCCGCCGCAGCCGCTCGCGCTGCCCCGCCCGGTCAGCGGCGCGCTGCGCTTCGAGCACGTCGGATTCCACTATCCCACGCGGCCGGATGCGCCGGCGCTGCATGACTTCACCCTGGACATCCGCCCCGGCGAGACCGTGGCACTGGTCGGCCCCTCCGGCGCCGGCAAGAGCACCGTGTTCGCCCTGCTGCTGCGCTTCTACGACCCGCAGACCGGCGCGATCCGGCTGGATGGCATGGACCTGCGCGCGGTCGCGCTGTCCGAACTGCGCGGCACCATCGCGCTGGTGCCGCAGGAAACGGTGATCTTCGCCGGCAGCGCCGCCGACAACATCCGTTTCGGCCGCCAGGCGGCGAGCGACGATGAGGTACGGGAGGCGGCCCACGCCGCCGAGGCCCACGAATTCGTCAGCGCACTCGGCGAGGGTTACGACGCCGAACTGGGGGAACGCGGCGTGCGCCTGTCCGGTGGCCAACGCCAGCGCATCGCCATCGCCCGCGCCATCCTGCGCGACGCCCCGCTGCTGCTTCTCGACGAGGCCACTTCGGCGCTAGACGCGCAATCGGAAGCCGCCATCCAGCAGGCCCTCGAACGCCTGGAAAAAGGCCGCACCACGCTGGTCATCGCCCACCGCCTGGCGACCGTGCAGCGCGCCGACCGCATCGTGGTGATGGACGGCGGACGCATCGTCGCCCAGGGCACGCACGAAAGCCTGCTGGCCGAAGGTGGGCTCTACGCCGAGCTGGCAAGGCTGCAGTTCGTCGCCTGATCCGCGGAATCGCTCCCTCTCGCGCGTCGAGGGCGGGGTTGAGGGCCGGGGATGCGTCATGGCGTCCCATCGCGCGACGAGCTGTTGCCGCCAACTTGACGCCCCGGCCACGAGCATCGCCTCATGCCCGATCCGTTGCTCCAGCCCCGTCCCGAAGGCCTCTACTGCCCCGCCGGCGGCTTCCATATCGACCCGGCCGAACCGGTCGCGCAGGCCGTGGTGACGCACGCGCATGGCGACCATGCGCGCCAAGGCAACGCGCGCTACCACGTCGCGCGCGCCGGCCTCGGGCTGATGCGCGAGCGGCTGGGCGAGCCGGCTGTGATCGACGCCTACGATTACGGCGAGCCGTTCACGCTCGGCGAGGTGAAGGTGTCGTTGCATCCCTCTGGCCACATGCTGGGCGCGGCGCAGGTGCGGATGGAGCATGCCGGCCGCGTCGTGGTGGTCTCGGGCGACTACAAGCGCGAGCCTGACCCCACCTGTGCACCGTTCGAGCCCGTTCCCTGCGACACCTTCGTCACCGAATCGACCTTCGCCCTGCCCGTCTACCGTTGGCCGCCGATGGCACAGGTAATCGACGAACTGCTCGCGTGGTGGGACGACTGTGCCCGCCGCAAGGTGTCGGCCGTGCTGTTCTGCTATGCGCTAGGCAAGGCGCAACGGCTGCTGGCCGAACTCGCGCCGCGGGTCGATCGCGTGATCCACCTTCATGGCGCCCTGTTGCGGCTGACGCAGCTCTATCGCGAGGCGGGCGTGGCGATGCCGCCCACGCAGCCGCTGGAGGAGAACGCACGTGGCGCGGCGCTGGCGGGGGAGCTGATCCTGGCGCCTCCGTCGGCCGCCGGTTCGCCGTGGATGCGGCGCTTCCCCAACGCCTCGACCGCCTTCGCCTCCGGCTGGATGCAGGTGCGCGGCAACCGGCGCCGGCGCGGCTACGAGCGCGGCTTCGTGGTCTCCGATCACGCCGACTGGAACGGCCTGGTGCGCAGCGTGCGTGACAGTGGCGCCGCGCGCATCTATGTGACCCATGGCGATGGCGATGCGCTGGTGCGTTACCTGCGCGAGCAGGGCCACGATGCGCTCCCGCTGGCGGCGCTGGGAGCCTGAGCGATGCGCCGCTTCGTCCAGCTCTATGCCGCGCTCGACCGCACCGGCTCGACCACCGCCAAGCGCGACGCCATCGCTGACTACCTGCACGACGCGCCCCCCGCCGACGCGGCTTGGGCGGTGTACGTGCTCGGCGGCGGCAAGCTGCGCCGGCTGGCCAGCGTCACCGAATTGCGCCTGGCTACCCGCGAGGCCACGGGCTACCCCGACTGGCTCATCGACGAGAGTTACGCGCACGTGGGCGACCTGGCCGAAGCCATCGCCCTGCTGCTGCCGTCCGGCCGGCCATCCGACGATGCCCGGCTGCACACGTGGATGGAGCAGCGCCTGCCGGCCTTGAGCCGGCTCGATCCGCCCGGTCGCGTGGCGCAACTGCAGGCGTGGTGGAAAACCCTGCCGCCGGACGAAGTCTTCCTGCTCAACAAGCTGATCACCGGCGCGCTGCGGGTGGGCGTGTCGCAGCGCCTGGTTGTGCAGGCGCTGGCGTTGTGGTCGCAGCTTCCCACCGACCTGATCGCCCATCGCCTGAGCGGCGACTGGAGGCCGAGCACCAGCTCGCTGGCGGCCCTGGCGCAACCCGCGGAGGACGACGCCCATCGCGAGCACCGACCTTATCCCTTCTTCCTCGCCTCGCCCCTGGAATCGCCGGCGGAGAGCTTGGGCGAACGCGGCGACTGGCTGGCCGAATGGAAATGGGACGGCATCCGCGCCCAGCTCATGCGCCGCGCCGACGAGGCGAGGCTGTGGTCGCGCGGCGAGGAGCGGCTGGACGGACGCTTCCCTGAAATCGAACAGGCCGCCTGCGCCCTGCCCTCCGGCTGCGTGCTCGACGGGGAGATCCTCGCCTGGGATGGCGAGGCGGCGGCGCCGCGACCGTTCACCGCTCTGCAGAAGCGCATCGGCAAGCTCAAGCCCGGCGCGAAGCTGCTGGCCGAGACGCCGGTGCGCTTCATGGCCTACGACCTGCTGGAACTGGATGGCGCCGACCTGCGCGAGACGCCGCTGCACCTGCGGCGCGAGCGTCTCGCCGCGCTGCTGGATGGCATGCCGCCGACGCTGCTGCTCTCGCCCGCCGCCCACACCGACGACTGGGCCACCTTGGCTCAACTGCGCGAGCAATCGCGCGAGCGGCGCACCGAGGGCTTGATGCTCAAACGCCTGGACTCGCCCTATCGCGTCGGCCGCAAGCGGGGCGACTGGTGGAAGTGGAAGGTCGATCCCTACACGCTGGATGCGGTGCTGATCTACGCCCAATCCGGCCACGGGCGACGGGCGGGCCTGTTCACCGACTACACCTTCGGCGTGTGGGACCGGGGCCATCTGGTGCCGGTGGCCAAGGCCTACTCCGGGCTGGACGATGCCGAAATCGCACGACTGGATGCGTGGATCCGGGCGCATACCCTCGAACGCTTCGGTCCGGTGCGTTCGGTCGAACCGGAGCATGTGTTCGAACTGGCGTACGAGGCGATCCAGCGGTCCACGCGGCACAAGTCAGGCGTGGCGGTGCGCTTCCCGCGGATCCTGCGCTGGCGGACGGACCTTTCGGTGCGCGACGCCGATCGGCTGGAAGAACTGAAGCGGATGGCCGAAGGCTGAGTCCAGGCGCAAGGCTTCCTGTAGGAGATTTCGCCGCTAGAACCGCACCAGCAGGATCAGCGCGATCAGGAGCGCCAGCACCGCGGCCGTGGCGATCAGCCACCACACCTCGCCCCGCGGCCCGGCCTGGTCCTCGGGGAGGTGCGCGGCCGGCGGCTCCGGCGGCGTCCCCACCGGCGAGGGCAGCAAGCCGGGCGCGTCCACCAGGAAGCGGTGCATGGCGATGCCCAGCTGGTCGCCCGGATGCAGCGCGGCCTGTTCCACCGCGGCCCCGTTGAGCCGCAGCGGATAGCGTGACGGCGTCGCGCTGGCGGCCACGCGCAGTTCGCCCTCTTTCCAGAACAGCGCGAGCGTCGCGGTGGTCGCCTGCGGCAGCTCCAGCGGCTGGTCGCCCTGGGGCCCGAGTTCCAGCCGCTCGTGCAGCGGGAACACGCGCCCGGACAACGGCCCGGCCACCGCACGCAGCGCCGCGGTACAACGGCCCTGCTCGGAAAGCGCCACCGGCGCGCGCCTGGCGGGTGTCTCGTCGGCGCACAGCAACATGCGGCAGTCGCCCAGGCTCAGGATGTCGCCTGCGCGCAACAGCGCGCGTTCGCGCACGGGGCGCGCGTTGACGTAGACCCGGCCGGCGCCCGACAGGACTTCGAGCACCCAGCCGCGGCGATCCTGCAGGATACGCAGGTGGTGCGCCGCGCCTTGCTGCGCGGAGACCACCAGGTCGTTGTCCGGCGCGCTGCCGATGCGCAAAGCGACCTGCGCCCAGCGAAACTCCTCGCGAGCCGAATTGGGGAACTCGATGCGCATCTGAAGACCGATCCGGAGATGCCCGGGACTCTAGCAGATGCATGGCGTGTGCTTCGCGTTCGCCGCGTAAGATGGACGCTTCAACACGGAGCCCAGCCATGCCCAAGATCGACATCCGCCGTCCGCACAACCTGCCCCTGGACCAGGCCCGCGCCGTGGTCGAAAAGGTCGCCACGCGGATGCGCGAAAAGTTCGACATGCAGAGCCAGTGGGAAGGCGACACGCTGAGGTTTTCCCGTTCGGGCGTGAGCGGCGCGATCGCGGTGGCGCCGCAGTCGGTCCACGTCACCGCCGAGCTCGGCCTGATGCTGTCGCCACTCAAGGGCATGGTGGAGCAGGAGATCCGGCGCAAGCTGGACGAGTACTTCGGGGATGCCGCCTGACTGCAACTTTGATCGGGCGGCCCGGAGGTGGCATACTTGCCCGCTTACGCGGCCGCCACGGCCGGGCCCCATACACCGGAACGCATGGCCAAAGACGACGTCATCGAAATGGAAGGCACGGTCCAGGAGACCCTGCCCAACACCATGTTCCGTGTGCAGCTGGAGAACGGGCACGTGATTACCGCCCACATTTCCGGCCGCATGCGCAAGCACTACATCCGCATCCTCACGGGCGACAAGGTCAAGGTCGAGATGACTCCCTATGACCTGACCAAGGGGCGGATCACTTACCGCATGAAGTAAGCTTCCACGGACAAACGAAAAAGGCCGCGCAATGCGCGGCCTTTTTTCGTGCCCGTAATTCCGAAGGAGGCCGCCTTCAGAGGTGCATCTGTGCGCGACCGCGATATACATGCGGTCGCGCACGAGAGCGCTCCTGCAACGCCATTCGGCGCCCTGCTACTCCACCACCACCGGCATCTTCTCGGCCGCTTCGGTCTCCACGTGCAGCTCGCCCTCGCGCACGCTCAGCAGGACCTTGCCGCCATCGGACAGCTTGCCGAACAGCAGTTCGTCCGCCAGCGCCCGCTTGACCTTCTCCTGGATGACGCGGGCCATCGGACGCGCGCCCATCTGCGGGTCGAAGCCGTGCTCGGCCAGCCAGCGGCGTGCATCGGCGTCGACGTCCAGGACGACGTGCTTGTCGGCAAGCTGCGCTTCGAGCTCGATCAGGAATTTGTCGACCACGCGCAGGATGTGCTCGAAGTCCAGTGCATGGAACTGGATGACCGCATCCAGGCGATTGCGGAACTCCGGCGTGAACATCTTGCGGATCGTCTCCAGCGAGTCGGTCGCGTGGTCCTGCTTGACGAAGCCGATGCTCCGCCGTGACGCCTGCTGCGCGCCGGCATTCGTGGTCATCACGAGGATCACGTTCTTGAAGTTCGCCTCGCGCCCGTTGGTATCGGTCAGCACGCCGCGGTCCATCACCTGCAGCAGGATGTTGAACACGTCCGGGTGCGCCTTCTCGATCTCGTCGAGCAACAGCACGGCGTGCGGATGCTTGGTCACCGCCTCGGTAAGCAGGCCGCCCTGGTCGAAGCCGACATAGCCCGGAGGCGCGCCGACCAGGCGCGAGACCGAATGCGCCTCCATGTACTCGGACATGTCGAAGCGGATCATCTCGATGCCCAGCTGCAGCGCCAGCTGCTTGGTCACCTCGGTCTTGCCGACACCGGTCGGACCGGCGAGCAGGAAGCTGCCGATCGGCTTGGTCGGATCGGCCAGGCCCGAGCGGGCCATCTTGATCGACGCGGCCAGCGCCTCGATCGCCTGGTCCTGCCCGAACACCACCATCTTGAGGTTGCGCTCGAGGTTCCGGAGCACGTCCCGGTCCGACGCCGAAACCTGCTTGGCCGGAATGCGCGCCATCTTGGCGACGATGTATTCCACCTCAGGCACGTCGATGGTGCCGGTGCGCTGGTCCTCGGGCAGCAGGCGCTGGCGTGCGCCGGCCTCGTCGATGACGTCGATGGCCTTGTCCGGCAGCAGCCGGTCGGGGATGTGCTTGACCGACAGATCCACCGCGGCTTTCAGCGCCTCATTGGTATAGGCGACGTTGTGATGTTCCTCGAAGCGGCTCTTCAGCCCCTTGAGGATCTCGATGCTGTCGGCCACGGTGGGTTCGACCACGTCGATCTTCTGGAAGCGACGGGCCAAAGCGCGGTCCTTCTCGAAGATCCCGCGGAATTCCTGGAAAGTGGTCGAACCGATGCAGCGCAGCTCGCCCGAAGCCAGCATCGGCTTGATCAGGTTGGACGCATCCATGGTGCCGCCCGACGCCGAGCCGGCCCCGATGATGGTGTGGATCTCATCGATGAACAGGATCGCGCCGGGCTGCTTCTTGAGCTGGCCGATCACCGCTTTCAGGCGCTTCTCGAAGTCGCCGCGATACTTGGTGCCGGCGACCAGCGCACCGAGGTCCAGCGACCAGATAACGGCGCTTTCCAGCACCTCGGGCACCTCGCCCTCGACGATGCGCTTGGCCAGGCCCTCGGCCAGCGCGGTCTTGCCCACGCCGGCCTCGCCGACGTAGAGCGGGTTGTTCTTGCGACGGCGGCAGAGCACCTGAATGGTGCGCTCGATCTCGTCCTGGCGGCCGATCAACGGGTCGATCTTGCCTTCCATCGCCAGGTCGTTGAGGTTGGTCGCGTACTCGCTGAGCGGGTTGCCCTTGCTGTCCGCACCTTCCTCGCCCTCGCGCTCGCTACCGGGCATGCCGGTGCTCGGCTCGTCGCCGATCTTGGCTATGCCGTGCGAGATGTAGTTGACGACGTCCAGCCGCGTGATCTCCTGCTGGTGCAGGAAGTAGACGGCGTGGGAATCCTTTTCGCCGAAGATCGCCACCAGCACGTTGGCGCCGGTGACCTCTTTGCGGCCGGAGGACTGCACGTGGTAGACCGCGCGTTGCAGTACGCGCTGGAAGCCGAGCGTCGGCTGGGTGTCGCGCTCGTCCCCGTGCGGCAGCACCGGCACGGTCTCGGCGATGATCCGCTCCAGTTCGGCCGACAGCCGCGGCAGGTCCACGCCGCAGGCACGCAAGGCCCCCAGCGCGGACTGGTTTTCAGTGAGGGCGAGCAACAGGTGCTCCACGGTCATGAACTCGTGGCGCTGCTCGCGGGCCTGCTTGTAGCAGTGGCCGATGGTGACTTCGAGATCCTTGCTGAACATCCGGACCTTCTCCGCTTGGGATTGGCTTGGGCGGCTATGCCGCGATGGCTACAAGATGGGGCTGCTCATAGCTTTTCCATAGTGCACAACAAGGGATGCTGATGAGTCCGTGAGTACTCGTTCACTTGTGTCACTTTCGTCTCCGCCACCTCGCGGGTAAAGACCCCGCACACACCCTTGCCACGGGTATGCACGTGCAGCATCACCTGCACCGCGCGTTCCTGGTCCATGGCAAAGAAGCCACGGAGCACTTCGACCACGAAGTCCATGGGAGTGAAATCGTCATTCAGCAGCACAACTTGAAAAAGTGGCGGCCGTGCCAGTTCCGGGCGGCTGGTCTCGACGGCCAGGCCGTGTCCGCTGCCGGGGTCGTGTTCGGGTTCGTGGGCCATTGCTCGTGGGGACTTTGTTGCTGGTACGGAGTATACGCCGCGACGGATGCAGCCCCGTCGCGCCGCCGTGCAGGACGCGCCTCGTTTAGGTGATGGCACAATGGCGCATTTCCACCCCTCCCGTCCCCGATGTCCGTCACTTCCACCGATCCTTCCGTCTGGCGCCCCCGCGTCACCGTCGCCTGCGTGGTCGCGCGTGGCGAGCGTTACCTGATGGTCGAGGAGGAGGTCGACGGCCGCCTCGTCTACAACCAACCGGCTGGCCACCTGGACGACCGGGAAAGCCTCCTGCAGGCTGCGGTGCGCGAAACGCTGGAGGAAACCGGCTGGACGATCGAGGTCGAGCATTTCCTGGGCGTGCACCAATGGCGCAGTACCGAGCATGGCGAGGGCGTGGTCCGCTTCAGCTTCGCGGCGCGCGCGCTGGCGCACGACCCGCATCGCGCACTAGACGAGGGTATCTGCCGCGCAGTGTGGCTGACCCGCGCCGAGATCGCCGCGCTGGGCGGGCGCCTGCGCAGTCCCATGGTGCTGCTCAGCATCGATGCCTGGCTGGCGGGCCGGCGCCTGCCGCTGGACGTACTGTCCAGTCTGCTTGCGGAGCCTGCCCTGCCATGAAGGTGATGCTGGGCGTGTCCGGCGGGGTCGACTCGTCGGTCGCCGCGCTGCTGCTCAAGCAGGCCGGCCACGAGGTCGAAGGCCTGTTCATGCAGAACTGGGAAGAGGACGACCGCGACGGCCCCTGCACCGCCGACGCCGACCGCAAGGACGCCCTGGCGGTATGCGGGCGCCTGGGAATCCCCTTCCACGCGCGCAACTTCGCGGCTGAGTACTGGGACGGCGTCTTCGCCCACTTCCTCACCGAGTACCGCGCCGGGCGCACGCCCAACCCGGACGTGCTGTGCAACCGCGAGATCAAGTTCAAGACCTTCCTGGACGAGGCGCGGGCGCTGGGCGCTGAAAAGATCGCCACCGGCCATTACGCGCGCGTCGACGAGCGCGACGGACGCTACCGCCTGCTGCGTGCGGTGGACGCGGGCAAGGACCAGACCTACTTCCTGCACGCGCTGGGCCAGCGGCAGTTGTCCGCCACGCTGTTCCCGGTCGGCGAGATCGAGAAATCGCTGGTGCGCGAACTGGCCCGAGCCGCCGCCCTGCCGACGCATGCCAAGAAGGATTCGACCGGCATCTGCTTCATCGGCGAGCGCGACTTCCGCAGCTTCCTGGCGCAGTACATCCCGGCGCGGCCCGGCGAAATGCGCACCCCGGAAGGGACCTTGGTCGGCGAGCACCAGGGCACCATGTATTACACGCTGGGCCAGCGCAACGGGCTGGGCATCGGCGGGCGCCAGGGCATGGGTGGCGAGCCGTGGTACGTGGTCGGCAAGGACGTGGGAGCGAACATGCTCTACGTGGCGCAGGGCGGCGAAAACCACTGGCTGCAGTCGAAGCGCCTGCTTGCCGAAGCGCCGACCTGGGTAGCCGGCGCGGCTCCGGCAACCGCCTTCCGCTGCACCGCCAAGACCCGTTACCGGCAAGCGGACCAGGCATGCGAGGTCCAATGGTTGCCCGACGGGCTGGAGGTGCGCTTCGACGAACCCCAGCGGGCGGTCACCCCGGGCCAGTCGGTGGTGTTCTACGACGGCGAAGCCTGCCTGGGCGGCGCCGTGATCGCGGCCACCGATGCGCCGTTTGGCGGCCTTTCCCTTCCTCCCGCAGGACCCTGACGTGCTCGATATCCTCGCCATGAACGAACCGCGCGTGCTCGCGCTGGCCGGCCTGTTCCAGGCGGCGGGCCTGGCGCAGCAACTGGCCAACCAAGGGCGGTGCGACGAAGGGGCGATGGAGTCGAGCGTGGCCAGCGTGTTCCGCATCGACGCGCCGTCGGTGGCGGCCGTCTACGGTGGCGTGGGAGGCGTGCGGCTGGGCCTGCGCAACCTGATCGGCCAGCTCGACGACAGCAGCCGCGACATGGGACTGACCCGGATGGCGGTGACCGTCATGCGGCTGGAACGCAGCCTGGCCCGCCGGCCCGAGCTGACCGCGAAACTGCAGGAAGGCGTGGTCGCCGCCCAGCGCCAGGTGGCGCATTTCGGCCAGGACTCCCCGCAGGTCGTCCGGCGCCTGGCCGACCTCTACGCATCGACCCTGTCCACGCTGAGCCCGCGCGTGATGGTCAGCGGGAACCCGCAGTTCCTGCAGCAGCCGGCGGTCGTGGAAAAGGTGCGCGCCAACCTGCTGGCCGCCGTGCGTTCGGCCGTGCTGTGGCGCCAGGTCGGCGGGCGGCAGTGGCAGATCGTCCTCAACCGCCGCCAGTGCAGCATGCTGGCGCGCGGGTTGCTGACGGGCGTGACGCTGGACAACGGCTGAGCGCGGTGCGGTGGGCTTCAGCCCACCGGCCCCACCACCAATCCTGGCCGCCTGCTCGCCACCTCCTGCAGCAACTCGGCGAACGCCTGGATGTCCGCGTGCCAGGGCGACGCCTCCCGCCAGTACAACGCGATCTGTCGGCCCGGCACGGCGCCTTCCAACGGCACCACGGTCAGCTCGGGCTTCGAGGCCAGCCGCTCGCGCGCCAACGCCGGCACGAGCGCGTAGCCGCCACGCAGCCCGACCAGCGCCGCCAGGCTTTCCAGGCTGACGTCCTGCACGTGACCGCCATGGCCGCCCTGGCCGTCGATGCCGTCCGGATGGCTCTCGGCCATCAGCGTAGCCTCGGCCTCATCCAGCTCGTCCAGCGTCACGTTGGCGCGGCCGGCCAGCGGATGGTCCGCCCGGAACAGCACCTGCCACGGCTCGGCGAATAACGGCCGCGTGGCGATGCCACTCGCGGCGGTCGCCGGCGGTGCCAGCACCGCATCGAGTTCCCCCTCGTGCAGGCGCCGCAGCAGGCCACGCGGTTTGCCCTCGGACAAGCTCAACCTGGCGGCCGGAAAGTGCAACGGAAACGGCTCGACCAGGTGCGGCAGCAGATAGGGACCGAGCGAGGCCGGCACGCCCAGGCGCAGCTCGCCGCCGAAGGCAACCGTGCCGGCGCGGGCGGCCTGCTGCAGGAGCTCGGCCGCATCCAGCACCGCGCTGATCCGCTCCAGCAGCCGCTGCCCGCCGGCGGTCGGCACGATGCGCCGGCCGCCGCGCTCGAACAGCGGCGCACCCAGCGCCTGCTCGACCTTCTGCACCTGGTGCGAAAGCCCCGACGGGCTGATGTGCATCGCCCGCGCCGCGCTGTTGAAGCTGCCATGGCGATGCACCGCCTGCACCAGCGCCAGGTCGCGCAGCGATACCGCCGAGAGCGCCGTCGAAATCATCGAATGCTGCATGTCACCAAAAGCGTTTGTGCGGAGGGGCGGGCCGTCGCATGCTTGGCGGCCAACGGCGGGATGGTCGGCGTATCCGGGCCATTCTAGCCGCCCCGCTCGCCCGCGCCGCGAGCATGCCTGCCAGCCAAGCCCGCCCGATCCCAGGCGCCGCGAGGACGCGTGGACGCGGTATTTGCGATAATCACGGGCCTTTGCGCGCGCTTGGCCGCCGCAATGCCAGCTCTCCCCAGCCGCTTCAAAGCTCAAGCCAGGAGTTTCGTCATGAAAGACTCGTTTTCCATCCGCGACACCCTCGAGGTCAACGGCAAGCGCTATGCGTACGCCAACCTCGCCAAGTTCGGCGAGCGCTTCGACCTCAAGCGGCTGCCGTACTCGCTGAAGATCCTGCTTGAGAACCTGCTGCGGCACGAAGACGGCATCAACGTCACCACGAAGGAAATCGAGGCGGTCGCCAACTGGCAGGCCAAGGCCGAGCCCGATACCGAAATCTCCTTCATGCCCGCGCGCGTTGTGCTGCAGGACTTCACCGGCGTGCCCTGCGTGGTCGACTTGGCGGCGATGCGCGATGCGGTGGTCAAGCTCGGCGGCGATGCCACCCAGATCAACCCGCTGGCGCCCGCCGAACTGGTCATCGACCATTCGGTGCAGGTCGACGTGTACGGTTCGGAATCGGCGCTGGAGAAGAACGTAGAGATCGAGTTCGAGCGCAACCAGGAGCGCTACGCGTTCCTGCGCTGGGGCCAGAAGGCATTCAACAACTTCAAGGTCGTGCCGCCGCGCACCGGCATCGTCCACCAGGTCAACCTGGAGCACCTGGCCCGCGTGGTGTTCACCGCCGAGAAGGATGGGCAGCCGTGGGCCTATCCGGACACCGTGTTCGGCACCGACTCGCACACCACCATGATCAACGGCGTGGGCGTGCTGGGTTGGGGCGTGGGTGGCATCGAGGCCGAGGCGGCCATGCTGGGCCAGCCCTCCTCGATGCTGATCCCGCAGGTTGTCGGCTTCAAGCTGACCGGCAAGCTGCCCGAAGGCGTGACCGCCACCGACCTGGTGCTGACCGTCACCCAGATGCTGCGCAAGCTCGGCGTGGTGGGCAAGTTCGTCGAGTTCTTCGGCGATGGCCTCAAGCACCTGCCGCTGGCCGACCGCGCCACGATCGGCAACATGGCCCCGGAATACGGCGCGACCTGCGGCATCTTCCCGGTCGACCAGGAAGCGATCAACTACCTGCGCCTTTCCGGCCGCAGCGAAGAGCAGATCAAGCTGGTCGAGGCCTATGCCCGCGCGCAGGGCATGTGGCACGACGAGAACAGCGTCACGCCCGAGTTCACTACGACGCTCGAGCTCAACCTCGCCGACGTGCGCCCGTCCATGGCCGGCCCCAAGCGCCCGCAGGATCGCGTGCTGCTCGAAGGCGTGAAGCAGAGCTTCCACGACGTGGTTGGCCCGCTCACCGCCAGCCGCAAGTCCGGTAGTGGCAGCGTCGGCGTGACCAAGGACGGCGAGAATTTCACGCTCAAGGACGGCTCGGTGGTGATCGCCGCGATCACCTCTTGCACCAACACCTCCAACCCGGCGGTGATGCTCGGCGCCGGCCTGGTCGCCAAGAAGGCGGCCGCCAAGGGCCTGAAGGCCAAGCCGTGGGTGAAGACCTCGATCGGCCCGGGTTCGCTGGTGGTCAGCGACTACCTCGAAAAGACCGGCCTGCTGAAGGAGCTGGAGAAGGTTGGCTTCTACATCGTCGGCTACGGCTGCACGACCTGCATCGGCAACTCGGGCCCGCTTCCGGCCGAAATCAGCCAGGGCATCGGCGCGGGTGACCTGGCCGTCGCCTCGGTGCTCTCGGGCAACCGCAACTTCGAAGGCCGCGTCCACGCCGAAGTGAAGATGAACTATCTGGCCTCGCCGCCGCTGGTGGTCGCCTACGCGCTGGCCGGCACGCTGGACATCGACCTGACCAAGGACGCCATCGGCCTGGGCGACGACGGCCAGCCGGTCTACCTGAAGGACATCTGGCCGACCAACCAGGAAATCTCCGACGCCATCGCCGGCGCCATCAACCCGCAGATGTTCGAGAAGAACTACGCCGACGTGTTCAAGGGCGACAGCCGCTGGAACCGGATTCCGTCGGCCGAGGGCGCGCTGTACGGCTGGGAGGACTCGACCTACATCAAGAACCCGCCCTACTTCGACGGCATGACGATGGAGCTGTCCAAGGTCGACGACCTGCATGGCGCGCGCGTGCTGGGCCTGTTCGGCGACTCGATCACCACCGACCACATCTCGCCGGCCGGCTCGATCAAGAAGGACAGCCCGGCTGGCCGTTATCTGATCTCCAAGGGCGTGGAGCCCAAGGACTTCAACTCGTACGGTTCGCGCCGCGGCAACGACGACGTGATGGTGCGCGGCACCTTCGCCAACATCCGCATCAAGAACCTGATGCTGGACGGCGTCGAGGGCGGCTATACCGTGCACGTCCCCTCGGGCGAAGAGATGTCCATCTACGACGCGTCCATGAAGTACAAGGCCGAAGGCACGCCGCTGGTGGTCATCGCCGGCAAGGAATACGGCACCGGCTCCTCCCGCGACTGGGCGGCCAAGGGCACGCTGCTGCTGGGCATCAAGGCGGTGATCGCCGAGAGCTTCGAGCGTATCCACCGCTCGAACCTGGTCGGCATGGGCGTGTTGCCGCTGCAGTTCAAGCACGGCGAGAACGCGCAGTCGCTGGGACTGACCGGCAAGGAGTCGATCGAAATCCTGGGCCTGGAAGGCGGTGAGTCGAAGGAGGCGAAGGTGATCGCAACGGCGGCTGACGGCACGAAAAAGGAGTTCGCCGTGCACGTCATGCTGCTCACGCCGAAGGAGCGCGACTTCTTCCGTCACGGCGGCATCCTGCAGTACGTGCTGCGTCAGCTCGCCGGCCGCAAGACCGCCTGAGCCCCGCCGCAGTTGCAGCGAAAAGGCCGCCCCCGGGCGGCCTTTTTTTTCGTGCTTCATCCCACCGCCTCGCGGGGGAAAGGTGGGCTGAAACCCACCCGGCGAGTGCACTAAAGCTGCCGCTCCCACGTCGCGCTGTAGCAGCGCCACTCGCCACCTTCCCTGCGCCACGCCGTTTCCACGTGGTACACCCCGGCCGCGTCCGGCAGCAGACGACTGCCCTGGGTGAGGGTGACAGTGAAATCCGCCATCAGCCGCTCGCCGCGCTGCTCCACCGAGATCGGTCCAAGCGTCGCCCCGATGCGCTCGCCACGCAGGTGCGCCAGGCGGACCAGGTTCGCGATGTCCTTGCGCTCAAGCCGGCCGCCGTTACCGTCGAAGTCCTCGCTGAGCGGCTCGACAACGCCACCGGCATCGGCCTGTTCGGCCGCCTGCTCGACGGATGCGATGGCCTCGCGCACGCGCGTTTCGTCCGGCGTATGCCGACAGCCGGCCAAGGCCACGAACACCAGCGCGAGCCCAAGGGAAGGCAGTATTTTTCGTACTCGCATGAACCCTCCGATCCTCGCCGCGGCGCGGCTTGCCGCCGTGCGCGGGCGTATGCTCCAATGCCTTGGCCGCAAGGCCGAACGGGGAACAGGAACAGTACATGAGCAACGAGCGTCCGTGGCTTGCCCACTATCCGCATGACGTGCCCGCCGAGATCGACGTCAACGCCTATGCATCGGTGGCGGAGGTGGTGGAAGAAGCCTTCGGCAAGTTCCGCGACAAGCCGGCCTTCTCCAGTTTCGGCAAGCGGCTGAGCTACGGCGAGATCGAGAGCTTGAGCCGCCAGTTCGCCGGTTACCTCACCGGCGTGCTGGGCCTTGAGAAGGGCGACCGGCTCGCCATCATGCTGCCCAACGTGCTGCAGTACCCGATCGCGCTGTTCGGCGCGCTGCGCGCGGGCCTGGTGGTGGTCAACACCAACCCGCTCTACACCGCGCGCGAACTCAGGCACCAATTGGAAGATTCCGGCGCCAAGGCGATCTTGGTGCTGGACAACTTCGCCTCCACGTTGCAGGAGGTCATCGACGAAACCCACGTCGAACACGTGATCACCACCGGCATCGGCGACCTGCTGGGTTTCCCCAAGGGGGCGCTGGTCAACTTCGTGCTCAAGCACGTGAAGAAGATGGTGCCCGCCTACTCGTTGCCGAAGGCGGTGCGCTTCCGCGACGCACTGGCGCAGGGCGCCTCGCATCCCATGCCCAAGGTCGAGCTGGGCCACGACGACCTCGCTTTCCTGCAGTACACCGGCGGCACTACGGGCGTGGCCAAGGGCGCGATGCTCAGCCACGGCAACATGGTCGCCAACATGCTGCAGGCCAGCGCCTGGATCGGCGACCTGGCCAAGCCCGGCGAGGAGGTGATCATCACCGCCCTGCCGCTGTACCACATCTTCTCGCTGACGGCGAACGGCCTGGTTTTCATGCGCCTGGGCGGCCTGAACTGGCTGATCACCAACCCGCGCGACATGCCCGGCTTCGTCAAGGAACTGAAGAAGTCCGGCTTCACCGCGCTGACCGGCGTCAACACGCTGTTCAACGGCCTGCTCAACACGCCCGGCTTCGCCGAGCTGGACTTCTCGCGCCTGCACCTGACCCTGGGCGGCGGCATGGCCGTGCAACGCGCGGTGGCCGAGCGATGGAAGAAAACCACCGGTTGCACCCTGGCCGAGGCCTATGGCCTGACCGAAACCTCGCCGGCGGTGTGCATCAACCCGCTGGACCTTCGGGACTACAACGGATCGATCGGCCTGCCCGTGCCGTCCACCGACGTGGCGATCTGGTCGGAGGAAAACCAGCCTTTGTCGATCGGCGAAGTGGGCGAGCTCATGGTGCGTGGCCCGCAGGTGATGCAGGGCTATTGGCAGCGTCCGGACGAGACCGCGAAGGTGCTGGGCGCCGATGGCTGGCTGCACACCGGCGACATCGCCCGGATGGACGAGAACGGCTACGTCTACATCGTCGACCGCAAGAAGGACATGATCCTGGTGTCCGGCTTCAACGTGTATCCGAACGAGGTCGAGGACGTGGTGATGCAACACCCCGGCGTGGCCGAGGTAGCCGCCGTGGGCGTGCCGGACGAGCACTCGGGCGAGGTGGTGAAGCTTTTCGTGGTGCGCAAGGACCCTGCGCTGACGGCCGAAGTCCTCAAGCAGTTCTGCCACGACAACCTGACCGGCTACAAGCGCCCGCGCCAGATCGAATTCCGCGATGCGCTGCCGAAGTCGAACGTGGGCAAGATCCTTCGCCGCGAGCTGCGCAACGAGCCAAAGAAAACTCCCGCCTGAGCGTCCGGGTCTTCGTGGGAGCCCGCTTGCGGGTTCCTACGGAAAAGCGCGCGGCCGGATCACTCCCCCCGCCAATGCTCCAGGATGTCCGCGTAACCACCCAGCAGGTTCCACAACGGCACCTGCTTGTCTTCCGGGATGCGCGAGTAGGCAAAGCCGATGTGGCGGTCGGAGATGCGCGCGACCACTGCCTCCAGGTGGATGTGCAGGTCGCGGCCGAAGATCATGTCGAGCACCCAGTTCTGCCCCAGCTCGCCCTGCCAGCCCAGCGGTCGGCGCAGCAGCGCGCCCGTGGCGGAGATGTCGACCAGTTCGGTCGGATGCGACTGCACCCCGTGGCTCATGAGCACGGTGGTTTCGATGCGCATGCGCGCGGGCCGCAGGAACTTGGGGCCCGATTCATCCGCCACGTTGTCTTCGATCGTCATCTAACTCCCCAAGCAAAACGCACCCGCGCTCTGTGACGTCCTTGCGATCCTACGACGCATCCTGCGTCCCATCGACACCTGGTTGCTGCCTGTGAGCCGCCAGTGTTCAGCGGACCGTTCGCGCAGCGGGAAAACGGCATCTCATGGGCACGATAAAGCAAACGCCATGCCATCGATGGATCGGTGCGACGTCATCCCCTGCCCGCCCGACACCGCACTGGAACTGCCGCGCCCGGCTTCTGCACGACGCACCGTGTCACATGCTGCCCCATGCGCGAGCACTTGCGCACTGGACTTGCCGCAACGCTACCGCTAACCTGTCCCCATGCCCGGTTCCAGCGTGCGCCGTGCCGGTCGATACCGGCCATCGCGGCACGCATCCGAGTCCCGGCAGACCGATTGAAACCGTCCGTGGCGCCGTGTCGCCATCCTGTCTTGCGTTCGTTCCAGGGCCCGATGCCCGGCGTGGACGCCTTGGTGGTCGCCCGAGCCCGCCTGACCGAACCGCCGTGGTGCGGCTTCGTCAAGCGACACGCGGCGACGGCTGCGCCGGAACCGGCGAGCCAGCTTGACCGATCGCCGGCCCGAAGCCGCGGTCACGAGGGGATACCCGTCCACAGGGCACCGCCCGCCAGGACGACAGGTTTTGAACGCATTGCCGGCCGCGTGAGCGGCCTCACGACATGCATTGATGAGCACAGAACCGCAGCAGCCGGCCGCACCGTCGCAGGACGCCTTCGCGTCGATCCCCCAGCAGCAGGAAATGCCGCTGGCGGTCGTGCGTGGCGAACCCATGCTGCAGATGCCGCAGGACCTGTACATCCCGCCGGACGCCTTGGAAGTTTTTCTCGAAGCGTTCGAGGGCCCGCTGGACCTGCTGCTGTACCTGATCCGCCGGCAGAACCTGGACATCCTGGACATTCCGATTGCCGAAATTACGCGGCAATACATGGAATACATCGACATGATGCGGGACTCGATGCGGCTGGAGCTGGCCGCCGAGTACCTGCTGATGGCCGCGATCCTGGGCGAGATCAAGTCGCGCCTGCTGCTGCCCCGCCCGCCCGCCGAGGAGGGCATCGAGGACGACCCGCGCGCCGAACTGGTGCGCCGCCTGCAGGAATACGAGCGCTTCAAGAAGGCCGCCGAGGACATCGACACCCTGCCCCGGCTGGAACGCGACACGGTAGTGGTGCAGGCCGACGTGGGCGAGCGCAACGTGGTGAAGCTGCCGCCGCCGCTGGACCTGAAGGAAATGCTGCTGGCGCTCAAGGACGTGATGCACCGCGCCGAGCTGTTCGGCCATCACGCGATCAAGCGCGAGGCGTTGAGCGTGCGCCAGCGGATGGGCGAACTGCTGAGCCGGCTGGAAGACAGCACGTTCCACCGCTTCGAAAGCCTGTTCGACATCAACGAAGGCCGCCTGGGCGTAGTGGTGACTTTCCTGGCCATGCTTGAACTGGCCAAGGAAATGCTCGTCGAGATCGTGCAGGAAGAGCCGCTGGCGCCGATCTACGTCAAGGCAAAGACCGCGCTGGCCGAAGAAAACGACGAACTGCCGGACGACATGCCGGTTTCCGCCGCCGCCGACTGACGGCGCGGCCCCCTTCGCATCTCTGACCTGAAGGCCATGCAGATCGAGCAACTCAAACCGATTATCGAAGCGGCCCTGCTCGCCGCCAGCCAGCCGCTCACCGTGGCGCAGCTGGGCGAGCTGTTCGTCGACGAGGACCAGGTCGACCGCGAGGCGATCGCGCGGGCGCTGGAGTCGCTGGGCGAGGACTGCGCCGGGCGCGGCGTGGAACTGAGGGAGGTCGCCTCCGGCTTCCGCTACCAGGTTCGCCAGGACGTGCACCCCTGGGTGTCGCGCATGTGGACCGAGAAACCCAGCCGCTATTCGCGCGCCCTGCTCGAAACGCTGGCGCTGATCGCCTACCGCCAGCCGATCACCCGTCCGGAGATCGAACAGATCCGTGGCGTGGTGGTCTCTTCCAACATCGTCAAGACGCTGGAAGAGCGCGAGTGGATCCGCGTGGTCGGCCACCGCGACGTGCCCGGCAAGCCGGCGCTGTTCGGCACCACCCGCGCCTTCCTGGATTACTTCAGCCTCAAGTCGCTGGACGAGCTGCCGCCGCTGTCCGAAATCCGCGACATGGAAGACCCGCAGCTTCGCCTCGACCAGGAACCGCTGCCGCCGCGGGTGATCAAGGACCTGCCGATCGACCCGGACGAGGAAGATGCCGCGGCCGTGCAGGACGAGGCACCCGGGGACATTGACGACACCACTGCCGGGTCCGGCCAGGACGAAGTGCCAGCCGGCGAAACACCCGCGCTCGCAGAGGCCGAGACCGAACCGGCCGACGCCACCGAAACCACCGCCGCCGCGTCCGATGACGAGGCGCCCACCCCATCCGCCACTGCCGACGAGGCAGCAGCCCCTGCGGACGTCGACGAAGACGCCGCCGAGCAGGACACCGAGGAGTACCGCGCATGACTGCGCCGCAGAAATCCGTTTTGACCCTCAAGCGCGAACCCCGCGAAGAGGCCGACACCCCCGCCCTGGAAGAACGCCTGCACAAGGTGCTGGCCAACGCGGGCCTGGGCTCGCGCCGCATGCTGGAACAGCGCATCCAGGCCGGCGAGGTGGAACTCAACGGCGCGCCCGCCGGCATCGGCGCCAGCGTGCACGCCGGCGACCGCGTCGTGCTCGACGGCAAGCAGTTCGTCGTCGCCACCGACAACCGCGACGAGACCGAGGTGCTGCTCTACCACAAGCCTGAGGGCGTGGTGACCACCCGCGAGGATCCCGAAGGCCGTCCCACTGTGTTCGAAAAGCTGCCGCGCCTGAAGGGCGCGCGCTGGGTGGCCGTGGGCCGCCTGGACATCAACACCACCGGCCTGCTGCTGCTCACCACCGACGGCGAGCTGGCCAACGCGCTGATGCATCCCAGGAGCGGACTTGGTCGCGAGTACCTCTGCCGCGTGCACGGCGAGGTGCCCGACGAGGTGATCGAGAAGCTCAAGTCGGGCGTGGAGCTGGAGGACGGCCCCGCCCGCTTCGACGAGATCGCCATCATCAGCCGCGGCGGCAGCCACAGCTGGTTCCGCGTGGTCATCCGCGAAGGCCGCAACCGCGAGGTGCGCCGCCTGTGGGATTCACAGGGCTTCCTTGTCAGCCGCCTCAAGCGCATCCGCTACGGCGCCGTGGAGCTGCCTCGCACGCTGCGGCGCGGCGAAAGCGAATCGCTTTCCGAAGACGCCATCAAGGACCTGCGCAAGTCCGTCGGCCTGGGCCCTGCTCAGCCAGCACTGACGCTGAGCCCGGTCCTGCACCAGCGCCGCGCCAGCCGCAGCGTCACTGAATACCGTCCCGAGCGCGGCGCACCGACGGGCTGGAGCGGCGCCTACCACGACGAGGCCCGCGAGCTGCGCGCGTTCGACCGCATCCGCGAGGAACCGGCACGGGGCAAGCAGCAGCGCCGCCGACCGGGCAAGGAAGTCAACGGCAACGTCGCCAGGCCGGAGCGCCCGGCGGCCCCTGGCCGTCGCAAGAGCAAGCGCGGTGTCGCACCCGGCCAGGAACTACCGTCGGTGCGCACCTGGTTCGCGGGCGAAAGCCGCGAAGGCGGCGGCCGTGGGCAGGCGCCGAGCGGCCATCGGGCTGCCGGCAACGCGGCAGGCGGCAATGCGGCAGGCGGCAATCGACGCAGCGGCAAGCCGGCGGGTGGCCGCGGTGGTGAAGCACGCAACGCTGGCCCCTACTCCGGCTTCGGCGGTGGCGGTGGCGGTGGCGGCAATCGCGGTCCCCGCCCGGGTGGAAGCCCCGGCCAGGGCGGCAGGCCGCAAAACCGCGGCAACCGCCCGCAAGGCGGCGGCGGTGGTGGGCGGCCCCAGGGCGGCCGCGGCGGCAACCGCCACGGAAACCGCTGAGGTCTCGCCGCGATGGCCGTGCGCATTTACCACAACAGCCGCTGTTCCAAGTCGCGCGGAACGCTCGAGTTGCTGCAAGCGCGCGGCATCGAGCCGGAAGTGGTCAACTACCTCGACACCCCGCCCAGCGTGGATGAGCTCAGGAAACTGCTGCACCTGCTGGAGATGACGCCGCGCCAGCTGCTTCGCACCGGCGAGGCGGAGTACAGGGAGCTGGGCCTGGACGACCCTGCGACGGGCGACCAAGCCCTCCTGCAGGCGATGGCCGCGCACCCGAAACTCATCGAGCGCCCGATCGTCGTGGCCGGTGGCAAGGCCGCCATCGGCCGCCCGCCGGAGGCGGTCCTGGCCATTCTGTCTTAGGCCGTCTTGTGGGCTTCAGCCCACCCGACGGGCCGATGCCGATCGCCGCAGCAACAGAAGCCGCCCCATGGGCGGCTTCGTCGTGATGGAGCCTGCCGCACGTGCGATCATGCATCGCGTGGGCACGCCCTCACGCTACGGCCCGCGCACCGAGGGATGGGATCACATCGGCCCCAACGTGAACTCGTCGGCGTCCATCCATGCGGGAAAGCGTTCGCGATGTGCCAGCAAAGGGGCCGGATCCAGGCGCACCTTGGCGACCTGCTCCTGCGTGCCCAGTTCGATCAGCGCCTCCCCGACCGGGTCGATCACCGCGCTATCCCCGGCGTACGGCAAATCGTTGCCGTCCACACCGACGCGGTTGACGCCCACCACGCACGCCAGGTTTTCGATCGCACGCGCGCGCAGCAGCGTGCGCCAGGGCTGCCGACGCGGCGCCGGCCAGTTGGCGACGAACAATGCCAGGTCGTAGTCCATGCCGCCGGCCGCGCTCTCCAGGCGGCGGTTGCGCAGCCACACGGGGAAGCGCAGGTCGTAGCAGACCTGCGGCAGGATGCGCCAACCGTTCAACTCGACCACCAGCCGCTCGCGACCACCGCCGTAGCGGGTGTGCTCGCCGGCCATGCGGAACAGGTGGCGCTTGTCGTACTGCGCGTGGCTGCCGTCCGGGCGCATCCAGAACAGGCGGTTGTAGACCGTGCCGTCCTCGATGATGGCCAGGCTGCCGCAGATCACTGCGCCCACCTCGCACGCCAGATCGCGCAGCCAGGCCACACCCTCCCCGTCCATGGTGCCGGCGCTGACCCGGGTGTCGTTGCTGAACCCGGACAGGAACGTCTCCGGCAACACGACCAGGTCGCTGCCCCGGGCCTGGCGCACCAGCGCGCCGTAGTACTCGCGATTGGCCGGCGCGTCGTGCCAGCGGGTGGCGCCCTGGACCAGGCTGACCGTCAGCGACTGCATGCTCACAGGCGACATAGACGCTCCGCGGCGGCGGTCATGGTGGCATCGCTCTTGGCGAAGCACAGGCGCAGCAGTCGCGTGCCGGGCGGTTTCTCGTAGAACGGCGTCAGCGGGATGCCCGCCACGCCGCCCTGCTCCACCAGCCAGCGCGCGAATGCGAGGTCGTCCTCGTCGCGGATGGCCGAGTAGTCGACCAGCTGGAAATAACCGCCCGGCACGTCGAGGAGCTTCAGGCGGGAGGGCGCCAGCAGCGCGCGGAAGCGATCACGCTTGGCCTGGTAGAAATCCGGCAGTTCGAGATAGTGCGCCGGATCATTCGCCATGATTTCGGCAAAGGCCGCCTGCGCCGGGTGGAAGGTGCAGAAGGTCAGGTACTGGTGCACCTTTCGGAACTCGGCCGAGAGCGCGGCCGGTGCGATCGCGTAGCCAACCTTCCAGCCGGTGCAGTGGTAGGTCTTGCCGAAGCTGGACACCACGATGCTGCGCTCGGCCAGCTCCGGATGCCGCAACACGCTTTCGTGCCGACAGCCGTCATACACGATGTGCTCGTAGACCTCGTCGGACAGCACGACGATGTCGGTGTCGCGGGTGAGCCCGGCCAGGATCTCCAGGTCGTCCGCCGAAAGCACCGCGCCCGAGGGGTTGTGCGGGCTGTTGATCAGGATCATCCGTGTCTTCGGGGTGATCGCATCGCGCACGCGCTGCCAGTCGATCGCGAAGCTCGGCACGGTCAGCGGGATGTGCACCGCGCGTGCGCCCTGCAGTTCGATCGCCGGCTCGTAGGAGTCGTAGGCTGGATCGAACACGATCACCTCCTCGCCCGAACGCACGGTCGCTGCGATCGCGCAAAAAAGTGCCTCGGTTGCGCCGGACGTCACCGTGATCTCGGTGGCCGAGTCCACGCGCCGCCCATACAACCGCTGCGTCTTGATCGCGATCTGTTCGCGCAACGCGGCAGTGCCGATCCCGGGGGCGTACTGGTTCTTGCCCTCGGCCATCGCACGGGCGAGAGCTTCACGCAGCGACTGCGGCGGCTCGAAATCGGGAAAGCCCTGGCCCAGGTTCACCGCCCGGTGATCGAGCGCAAGCTGGCTCATCACGCTGAAGATGGTGGTGCCGACCTTGGGGAGCTTGGTGTCGATGTTCATGCGCGCGGATGTCTGGAAGGCCAAACGGCAAGCCTAGCACGGCTCATGTGCGCGGCCGGTCGAGCGGATCGAGCGGGCGTTGTCGGCATTGCTCGTGCTTGAGGCGGGTCGCCTCGGGCAGGCGCTCGGCAAGGAAATCCACCAGCGCACGCACGCCGGGCAGCATGCCACGGCGGCTGGGATAGACGAAGTGCATGGTCCCTTCCGGCGCGCTCCAGTCAGGCAGCACCACTTCGAGCTCGCCGCGGGTCACCGCCGGCGCACAAACGAACTCCGGCAGCAGCGCCACGCCCAGCCCACGGCGCGCGGCTTCCAGCAACAGCGCGAACTCACCGGTGACCAGGCGGGCATTCATCTCCACCGAGACGCGCTCGCCCTGCGCGTCGATCAATTCCCACACCTGGGCGCCCTCGTGCTCGAGCATGGTCAATGCCGGCAACGTGGACAGTTCTGCCGGCGCCCTGGGCCGCCCCAGGCGGTCGAGCATCTCCGGGCTGGCCACTGCCAGCACGCGGGACAGGCCGAAGGTGCGCATCACCATGTTGGCATCGGCATCAAGCTTGCTGCGCACGCGGATGGCGATGTCGTAACCCTCGCCCACCACGTCCACGCGACGGTTGCTGGAAAGCACGCGCACCTGCACCTTGGGGTACTGCGCCAGGAAGTCCGGCAGCACGTGCGCCACCACCGTCTGCGCCAGCGAGACCGGGCAACTCAGCCGCACGACGCCGCGTGGCTCGGCGCGCAATTCGTCGACCGCTTCCTGCGCCGCGCGGGCTTCTTCCAGCACCGCGCGGCAATGGGCATAGAAGCGCTCGCCTACCTCGGTAACCACGAAACGACGAGTGGTCCGCTGCAGAAGTCGCACCCCCAGGCGCTCCTCCAACTGCGACACCCGCTTGCTCAACCGCGATTTGGGAATGCCCAACGCACGGCCCGCCGCCGAGAAGCCGTTGTGCTCGACCACCATGGCGAAGAAATAGAGGTCGTTGAGGTCCTGCAGCGTGCCGTCGAGGGTCATGCCAGCTGTTTCCTTATAGAAACGATAAGTTCGATATTAGCCGACTTATCAGACTATTGTCGCGAAAGTATCGTGTATTCCGTCGCCGGCTCGCCGGCCTTCGACTGGAGTCACGTTATGAAATTGCTGCACATCGATTCGAGCGCCCTGGGCCAGCATTCGGTCTCGCGCGAACTCACCGCGGACATCGTGGCCGAGGTCAAGCGCACGCGTCCGGATGCCTCCGTGCGCTACCGCGACCTCGCCGCGCAGCCATTGCCGCACTGGGCGCCGGTGGCTGACGCCAGCGATCCGGGCGCGCTGCTGGGCAACGAGGTGATGGACGAGTTCCTTGCCGCCGATGTCATCGTGCTCGGCGCCCCGATGTACAACTTCGGCATTCCCAGCCAACTGAAGGCCTGGATCGACCGCATCGCGGTAGCCGGCAAGACCTTCCGCTACACCGCCAACGGTCCGGAGGGCCTGGCCGGCGGCAAGCGGGTGATCGTCGCGTCCAGCCGCGGCGGTTTCTACGGCGAAGGTACGGTTGCCGCAGCGATGGACTTCCAGGAGAAGTACCTGCGCGCGGTGCTCGGGTTCCTGGGCATCACGGACGTCGAGTTCGTGCGCGCCGAAGGCGTGGCGGTCAGTGCCGAGCACAAGAGCCAGGCACTGGCCGCGGCGAAGGAAGCCATCGGGACGCTGCTGCCCAAAGCGGCGTGACCTCACGCGGGGCCACCAGCCGTTCGTGCCGGGCGTAGGTCGCAGGACGAAGCCGAAGCAGCTCGCATGAGCCCTTCGACTTCGGCGCTTCGCGCCTGCGCTCTGGGCGACGGCTTGCTTTTGCCGTTGCGCATCCCTGTGGTGGAAAAACCGGGCGCGGCCCGACACACTGCGGCTTTCCCGCACAGGAATCCGCGCGCATGAACCGCACTCTGCGTCTCTCCCTGCTCGCCTTGCTGGCCACCGCGCCGGCGCTGCAGGCCGCCGATCTGTACGTGCACAACGTCAAGGGCTACACCCTGGACAGCCACGGCAAGCTGCAGCGATTCGACGCGCTGCTGGTGGACGACGGGAAGGTCGTGGCCACCGGCACCGATGCGGCGCTGGCCAAGCGCGCCGACGATGCAACGGTGATCGACGGCCACGGCAAGACGCTGCTGCCGGGCCTGATCGATGCGCACGGACACGTGCTCGAACTGGGTTATGCGCTCATCCAGGCCGACCTGACCGGCACGCAGTCGATCGACGAGGCACTCGCGCGCATCAAGGATTACGCCAAGGCCCATCCGGATGCTCGCTGGATTATCGGCGGCGGCTGGAACCAGGTGATCTGGAAGCTCGGCCGATTCCCCACTGCCAGGGAACTGGACGCGGTGGTTTCGGACCGCCCGGTATGGCTCAGCCGTGTGGATGGCCACGCCGCCTGGGCCAATACCGCCGCCATGAAGCTGGCCGGCATTACCCGCGACACCAAGGATCCGCCGGGCGGCCGCATCGAACGCGATGCACAGGGCAACCCCACCGGAGTGTTCGTCGACGGCGCCACCGCACTGGTCGGTGCGGTCGTGCCCGAGCCCACCGACAGGGAGCGCGCCGTCGCACTGGACACCGCGCTGGCGGAGATGGCGCGCGTAGGCCTGACCGGGGTGGACGACGCCGGCATCGACCTGCCCAACTACCGTCTCTACAAGCGCTACGCCGACGAGCACAAGCTGACCGCGCGCATCTACGCGATGATCCGCGACACCGGCGACGCCTTCGACACGATCACCGCAGGCGCTCCGCTGGACGGCTACGGCGATGGCTACCTCACCGTGCATTCGGTCAAGCTGTTTGCCGACGGTGCATTGGGCAGCCGTGGCGCGGCGATGCTCAAGCCCTACTTCGATGATCCGCACAACCACGGGTTGCTCTTCATGAGTCCGGGCACGATGGCGTCGAAGATCGAGAAGGCCTTCGCGAAGGGCTACCAGGTCAACATCCACGCGATCGGCGATGCAGCCAACCGCGAAGTGCTGGACAGCTTCGCCACCGCCTACAAGGTCCACCCCGATGCCAGGGCCTTCCGCAACCGCGTCGAGCACGCGCAGATCGTCTCGCTCAAGGACATCCCGCGCTTCGTGCCGTTGAAACTCATCGCTTCGATGCAGCCCACGCACGCCACCTCCGACATGAACATGGCCGAGGACCGCGTGGGCCACGAGCGCATCGAGGGCGCCTACGCCTGGCGGCGTTTCCTCAAGCAGGGCACGGTGGTCGCCTTCGGCTCCGACTTCCCGGTCGAATCGCCCAACCCGTTCTTCGGCCTGCATGCGGCGGTGACCCGGCAGGACCACCAGAACCAGCCGCCCGGCGGCTGGTATCCCGATCAGAAACTGAGCCTGGTCGAAGCGCTGCGCGCCTTCACCCTCAGTGCGGCCTATGCCGGCCATGCGGAGAAGACCCAGGGTTCGCTGGAACCGGGCAAGTATGCGGACTTCATCCTGGTGGATCGGGATGTCTTTTCGATCAACCCGCAGGACATCTGGAAAACCCGGGTTTTGGGCACCTGGGTTGGCGGCAAACAGGTGTATTCGGCCGCGAAGTGACCGTAGGGCGGGCTTCAGCCCGCCCTCGCCCCCCCCCTGCGAGGCGATGGAGCAACGCGACGCGCGGCCGCGCCGCTGCTCCAGAGCTACCTAACAGGCTGAAAACAAGGGAATTCCAGGCATAGGCCATCAGTCATGGCCGATTGCCTGTTGACGCTTTCGAGGATAGTGTTATAGTTCACTACAACACCGGTCCACGAGGTCACTAAGGAGACCCGCCATGAAAGCGCAGAACCTGATCGCCCTGGCCGCCGCCACGCTGATTACCGCGACGAGCCTGGCCACTTTGAACAACCCCGTGCGCACCGCGCCGGTTTCCGAAATCAACGGTATCCGCGTGGTCAATCTCGCCCCGGTCGAAGTCAGCCCGAGCGCGAGCGACCTGCGTGCGGCCGCCTTGATGGAAGGCTCCGACATCACCAGCGCCACGCTGGCGCCGGTCCTGGACACGCACGCCGAAGCGGGTGCCACCCTGCTCGGGGCGCAGTTGGCCATGCCCTACTATTCGTTTGGCACCCAGCTTGCCCGTGCCAGCAAGGAATAACGTATGACCATCACCTGGAACGACAGCGTCCCGATCTACCGCCAGCTCCGCGAACGCGTGGTGGCGATGATCCTGGATGGCGCCTTGAACGAAGGCGATCCGCTGCCGTCGGTGCGCCAGGTGGCGGCGGATTTCCAGATCAATCCGCTGACCGTATCCAAGGCGTACCAGGAGCTGGTCGACGATCAACTGGTCGAAAAAAGGAGAGGGCTGGGCATGTTCGTCATCGAAGGGGCCCGCGAGGCCTTGTTGAAATCCGAGCGCGAGCGCTTTCTGCGCGAGGAATGGCCGACCCTGTTTGCGCGCCTTCAGCGCCTGGGGCTCGATCTCAAAACGCTGATGCGCGATGCGCCGGCCACCACGGAACTCAAGCCATGAGCGCCATCGTCACCGCGCGAAACCTGAGCAAGCGCTACAAGAACACGACCGCGCTGGACAGCGTGAATTTCGAGATCCAGTCCGGCCGCATCGTCGGGCTGATCGGCCCCAACGGCGCCGGCAAGACCACCGCGCTCAAGGCGATCCTGGGCCTGACCTCCTTCGACGGCGAGCTCAACGTGCTGGGCTACGATCCACGCACCCAGCGCGACAAGCTGATGGAACAGGTCTGCTTCATCGCCGACGTGGCGGTGCTGCCGCGCTGGATCCGCGTGCGCGAGGCGATCGACTTCGTCGCCCACGTCCACCCGCGCTTCGACCGCGCCAAGTGCGAGGGCTTCCTGAAGCGCACCAAGCTCATGCCCGACCAGCGCGTGCGGCAGATGTCCAAGGGCATGATCGTGCAGCTGCACCTCGCCCTGGTGATGGCCATCGACGCGCGCCTGCTGGTGCTGGACGAACCCACGCTCGGCCTGGACATCCTCTACCGCAAGCAGTTCTACCAGAGCCTGCTGGAGGATTACTTCGACGAGAACAAGACGATCATCGTCACCACCCACCAGGTGGAGGAGATCGAACACATCCTCACCGACCTGATGTTCATCCGCGACGGCAAGATCGTGCTGGATACCGACATGGAGGCCGTGAGCGACCGCTTCGCCGAAGTGATGGTCAACGCCGACCAGGCCGCCGCCGCACGCGCACTGCAGCCGATCGACGAACGCCAGGTCTTCGGCAAGAGCATCTTCCTGTTCGACGGCGCCGACCGCACGACGCTGGAGGGGCTGGGCGAAATCCGCCGGCCTTCCGTCAGCGACCTCTTCGTCGCCACCATGAAAGGGACCTACGCATGAAAACCCTTGTCGGCAACAACATGTACTGGCTCGTCAAGCGCGAGTTCTGGGAACACCGCGGCGGCTTCTTCTGGGCACCGCTGGTCACCGGCGGCATCTTCCTGCTGCTCAACATCATGGGCATCATCACCGCCGAAGTGATCGGCGCCCGCCACGGCATCCACATCGGCGAGCTTGGGGCAGCGAGGCAACACTTTGCCGGGGGCAACCTTCAGAGCGTCATCTCGCAGATGGACGCGGGCGACATGAGCCAGGTCGGCATGGCGCTGGACATGGCCATGTACTCCTCCATGGCGCTCATCCTCGTGGTGCTGGGTTTCGTGGTGTTCTTCTACTGCCTGGGCGCCATCTACGACGAACGGCGCGATCGCAGCATCCTGTTCTGGAAGTCGCTGCCGCTATCGGATACCGAGACGGTGTTGTCCAAGGTCGTCAGCGCCACGCTCGTGGCCCCGGTGATCGCTACGCTGGCGGGCATTGCCGCAGGCATTCTGCAGCTGTTGATCGTGGCAACGACGCTGTCCTTCCACGGCATCAACGTGTGGCAGCTGCTGATGCTCGCCCATCCGGTGCGCGTCACGCTCAACATGATCGGCCAGATCCCGCTGTACCTGCTGTGGGCCCTGCCCTCGGTCGGCTGGCTGATGGCGTGCTCGGCCTGGGCCCGTACCAAGCCGTTCCTGTGGGCCATCGCCCTGCCGGTCGCCACCGGCCTGCTGGTCACCTGGTTCGGCATCATGGGCCTGTTCAATCTGTCGGCCGGCTGGTTCTGGCAGAACATCGTGGCCCGCGCCCTGTTCAGCGCCTTCCCCGGTGCCAGCCTGATCGCCAGCGACGGCGTGATCCATACCGGCAACAACAACCTGGATTTCATGAACCTCGGCAACACCTACCAGCTGCTTGGCTCGGTCAACCTGTGGATCGGTGTGGCGGCGGGTGCTGCGCTCATCGCGGCAGCCATCTGGTTCCGCCGCCAGCGCGACGAAGGTTGATCGCAAACGCAACGCTTCCATCGCCCGGCATTCCAGGCCGCTCCATCTCAACGGAAGAACTCCCATGAAGACCCACGCGATCGCCGGTACCCTTGCATTGGTCCTATTGCTACCCATCGCCGGCTGCAACCATTCCGGACAGTCCGATGCCCAGCAAGCGATCACGGAAGTCGACAAGCAGACCTCGCCGGCGATGATCTCCTCGGAAATCCACAAGGCCATGGAACAAGCCAAGCGGGAGCTGGCCACCAAGGACATCGACATTGACCACATCCATGTCGGCCATGGCGAGCATCGTGACAGCGGCTCGCTCCCCAAGGCCGCGATCACGCCCCAGGGCGACCTGCTGATCGACGGCAAGACGGTGAAGGCCACGCCCGAGCAACACACCCTGCTGCTGGACTACCGCCAGCAAGTCGTCGGGATCGCCGAGGCCGGCATGGACATCGGCGAACAAGGAGCCAATCTCGGCACCCATGCTGCCAAGGAAGCGATCTGGGGCGCGCTCACCGGAAAGAGCGACAAGGAGATCGAGGCCGGCATCAAGCCGCGGGCCGAGCAGATCAAGATCGCCGCCATGAAGCTGTGCCAGCGACTGCCGGGACTGCTCGGCTCGCAACAGAAGCTGGCCGCCGTCATGCCGGAGTTCCGCCCCTACGCGACCATGACGCAGAAAGACGTCGACGACTGCGGTCGCGACGAAAAATGATCCAGTGCTTCGGAGGTCAAGGAATGTTCTCTAGAAAGTCCAGCTTCGTTCTCGCCCTCGCGGCCGGCCTCCTGCTGGCCGGCTGCAGCAACGGACCCGACACGACCACGATCGCCAACGGCGGCATCGTGGTGAATGGCGACAATGTCGCGCTTCACGGTACCGGTGGCACCGAGGCCTTCCTCGGCGCCACCGGCCGGCTGGTGATCGACGGCCACGACGTGGCGGTGGATGCCAAGCAGCAGGAACTGCTCAAGCAGTACTACCGGAGCGCCCGCGCCGTGCGCGAGCACGGCGTGGCCACCGGCAAGGCGGGCGCGGCGGTCGCGGTCCAGTCGCTGAAGAATGCCGCGACGCACGTGACCGGCGGCGACAGCGAACAGGCCGACGCCAGGCTCGACGCTGCCACCCAGCGAATCGACCAGGAAACATCGAAGATCTGCATGGACATCCAGCAGATCCGCGTTGCCCAGAAGGGCCTGGCCAGCTCGCTTGCCGCGTTCCAGCCGTTCGCCACGATCATCGACGGCGACGACGACGACTGCTCGAAGGGCTCCTGACCTGCCCCGCCCGCGGGCCATGCATGGGAACACGGAGGTTCGGATGAAAAAGGACGCGAGGGTTGCCGGCCTGCTCTACCTGGTCACGGTAGTCACCGGCATCTTCTACCTGGGCTACGTGCCTTCGCAGCTTGCAGCACACGGCGATGCGACCGCGACCGTGGCGCGGCTCGTTCAATCGGAGACGCTGTTCCGGCTCGGCATCCTGGCCGAGCTGGCCTGCACCGTCGCCTTCCTGATGCTGCCGCTGGCGCTGTACCGGCTGCTCGGTGCCACCGGCAGGACCGCCGCCGTTTTGATGGTCGCGTTTGCCGTCCCCAGCGTACCGATCGCGTTTGCCAACGCGTCGCATCACCTGTCGGTGCTGTCGCTGCTCGACCCCGCCGTTTCCCTGCGGTCGCTCGGCAGCGGACAACTGCAGGCCCAGGTCATGCTCCAGCTCGACGCATACCGGCAGGGCCTGCTGGTGCTGGAGATCTTCTGGGGCCTGTGGTTGCTGCCCTTCGGTTACCTGGTGTGCAAATGCGGTTTCCTGCCCCGGCTGCTGGGCGTGCTGCTGATGCTGGGCGGCCTGGGCTACCTCGCCGATTTCCTCGCCACGCTGTTGTTGCCTGGCTATCCGGCTTCGGCAGTGGCGGACTACATCATGCTGCCGGCATCCCTGGGCGAGATCGGCATCTGCCTGTGGTTGCTGGTTGTTGGCGTACGCCTTCCCGCGAAGCTGGCGACCGCCCCGCCAACCTGACCATGATCCCGGACGGGCCAGCCGATCCGGTCGCCGATACGGAGATAAGCGATGGCCACGACGCCGCTGCATGACCTGAAGATCCACGTGCGTTTCAAGCTGTCCGCGCTGTGGACGGCGATCATGTTCTGTTATGTCTACGGGGACTTCTGGGGCCTGTATCGCCCGGGCAACCTCAGGGACATCCTCGAGGGCATGGGCCCGCTGGGGCCCACGAGCCAGGGTTCGTTGCTGGCCGTCTCCGTCCTCCTGGCCATCCCGGCGGTGATGATCTTCCTGTCGCTGGTACTGCCGCCGCAGGCGGCGCGCTGGCTCAACCTGCTTGTCGGCGTTGCGCTGACCGCGATCGTGGTTGTGACGCTGCCGGGTGCGTGGACCTTCTACGTATTCATGAGCCTGGTGGAGATTGCCATGCAGCTCGCGGTGATCGGGTACGCCTGGCGGTGGCCACGCCTGGCGCCTTGATCGCATGCCGCGCGTTTATCGGACGATGACGCGCGAGGGCGCATGTTCTTCCGATGGGCAGATGGTCTTTCGCCCGTCAGCGGAGAATTCATGCGCACGGCAATCCTCGTCAGGCCGCTTGCCACGATAGATCACCGCGTGCGCCGTTCGCGCGCGCCCGCGGCCGTTCCGGGTGCGACCGGCTCGACAGGCAGCACAAGCCCGGCACGCCAGCGCCCTTCCATATCCGGGAGCGCGTTCCGATGACCGGCATCGGCGGTGCCACGGGCGGCAATCCAGCGGCGGGAAGTGGCGCCCCGTCGGCGCACATGGCTGGGCCCGCGTTTCCGGATGGCCACTTCTATTCCCCGGTCGTGGACGTGCGGCAGACGCTCGCGGACGAGGACAGGCTCTGGGGCGAAGTGGCGCAACCGGCGGGACTGGACCTCGATCCGGCCGGCCATCGGCGCCTCCTGACGGAAGTTTTTCCCGCGTTGATGGAAGGCTACGACTACGCCAACGAGGGACCGCCTGACGATCAGCTCGATCGCTTCTACGACTTCAACGGCCAGTTCGAGCGGCAGGATCCCCGCGTGCTGTTCTGCATGCTCAAGATGGTACGGCCCAAGCGCATCGTCGAGATCGGCTCGGGGTATTCGACGCTGCTGATGATGGACGTCAACAAGCGCTTCCTGGGCGGGAACGCCGCGATCACCTGCGTGGAACCCTACCCGCGGCCGTTCCTGCGCCAGGCGCACTACGCAGGCGAGATCACCCTGCTCGATCGGCGCGCCCAGGATCTGCCGATCGCCATGCTCACCTCGCTCGATGCCGGCGACATCCTGTTCGTCGACTCCTCGCACGTGTCCAAGACCGGCAGCGACGTCAACCGCATCATCCTGCAGGTGCTGCCCAGGCTGAAGCCCGGGGTATACGTCCATTTCCACGACATCTTCATTCCCGCCGACTATCCGAAGGAATGGATCGAGATGGGCTTCTCGTGGAACGAGCAATATCTGCTGCAGGCCTTCCTCGATTTCAACCGTTGCTTCCGCGTGGTCTATGGCTGCGCGATCGCACGCGAGATCCACCCGCGCGAGCTGCATCGCTTCCTTGGCGACAACCCGCCCAACGGCGGAAGTTTCTGGCTGCAACGCTGCGATCCCTAGCAAGGCAACAGGACACATCGATGTCCGAAAACGGCGAGTTCCGCGCAAGTCGCAGTGCTAGCCTGCGCTGCATGTCCACGCCACGAGATGCCCTTCCCGATCACGTCTGCGAGCAGGCGCGCCTGAGCCGCGATGCCCGCTTCGACGGATTGTTCTTCACCGCCGTCACCAGCACGCGCATCTACTGCCGGCCGGTCTGCCCGGCCCCCTCGCCCAAACGATCGAACGTGCGCTACTACGCCAATGCCGCCGCGGCCGAGGCCGATGGCTTTCGTCCGTGCCTGCGCTGCCGGCCGGAACTTGCCCCTGGCAATCCGGCATGGCATCGCGGCGAGGACGTGGTCGCGCGCGCATTGAAGATGATCGACGCGGGCGTGCTGGCCGAAGCCTCGCTGGAGAACCTGGCGGCGCGCGTGGGCGTGGGCGGGCGACAGCTGCGCCGGTTGTTCGTCGAACACCTGGGCGCACCGCCGCTCAACGTGCACACCACGCGCCGGCTGCTGTTCGCCAAGCAGTTGCTGACCGAAACCGCGTTGCCGGTGACCGAGGTAGCGCTGGCGTCGGGATTCGGCAGCCTGCGCCGTTTCAACGCGGCATTTGCCCAGGCCAACCGCATCGCGCCGCGCGAGCTCCGCCGCCAGCCACGGGCGCCTGGAAATGGTGGTGCGCTGGTGCTGCGGTTGGGCTACCGGCCTCCATACGACTTCGACGGCGTGCTGGACTTCCTGCGTACACGCGCCCTGCCCGGGATCGAGCAGGTGGATGCGCATGCCTACGCGCGCGTGTTCGGTCCCGCCGAAGCACCGGGCTGGTTGCGCCTGTCGGCCTGGCCGGGTGGCGAGCATGCGCTCAAGATGGAACTGCACTGTCCGCAGCCGGAGCGGATGCTGGGACTGGTGACACGGCTGCGACGCATGTTCGACCTCGATGCGGAGCCCGGCGCGATTGCCGCCACGCTCGGTGCCGGCGGCGTGCTCGCGCCGCTGCTGCGCCGGCGCCCGGGACTGCGCCTGCCCGGCGGGTGGGATGGTTTCGAGATCGCCGTGCGCGCGGTGCTCGGCCAGCAGGTCAGCGTCGCCGCGGCACGCACGCTTGCCGCGCGCATCGTCGATCGCTGGGGCGATCCGCTGCCGACGCCCGTACTGCCCGGCCTGGCGCGGTTGTTTCCCACGCCGGAACGGCTGGTCGATGCCGACTTGCGCGAGGTGGGCGTGATCAACGCACGCGCCGAAACCATCCGAGGCATCGCCCGCGCGCTGCTGGACGGCCGCGCGGACTTCCGCGCGGAGCAGTCGCTGGAGGAGTTCGTGGCGCGCTGGACCGCGCTACCGGGCATCGGCGAGTGGACGGCGCATTACATGGCGATGCGCGCGCTGAGCCATCCGGACGCCTTTCCGGCGGCCGACCTGATCCTGCGCCGCGCCGCTGCCGGGGATGGCGGCGAACTGAGCACACGCGCGCTCTCGGCCATGGCGGAGGCGTGGCGGCCCTGGCGCGCCTACGCGGTGATGCACCTGTGGCGCGGCGTGGCGGATCAGGCGCTACCGTCCAGGAGGCGCGCATGAGTCCGCGTCACGACCTTCGACTTCGCCACGCTCAGCGCAAACGACATCTGCTCGCACCGAGAACGGATTCACCCGCCTCCGTTCGCCCTGAGCACAAGCCCGCGGGGCTGGAGTCGAAGGGCCCACAACGTAACGAACAGCATCCATGAGCCCGGTCTGGTACGACAACCTTTCCACCCCGATCGGCCGCCTGCGCATGGTCGCCGACGAGCAGGGCCTGCGCGAGGTCTGGTTCGAAACCGGCCGTCACCAGCGCGAGCCGGCGCCCTCGTGGACGCACTCGCCGCCGGCGCTGGCCTTCGCGCGCGTGCAGCTGGAGGAGTACTTCGCTGGCGCGCGACAGGTGTTCGAGTTGCCGTTGCACCCGCTCGGCACGCCATTCCAGCTGACGGTGTGGCAGGAACTGGCGCGCATCCCCTACGGCGCGACCATCAGCTACGGCGAACTGGCGCGCCGCATCGGCCAGCCGCAAGCGATGCGCGCGGTCGGTGCCGCCAACGGCCGCAATCCCCTGCCGATCGTGCTGCCCTGCCACCGCGTCATCGGCGCCAACGGCAGCCTCACCGGCTTCGGCGGTGGCCTGCCGACGAAGCGTTTCCTGCTGGCGATGGAAGAAGGCGTCGCGCGCGGCGACCTGTTCGGGCTGGTGACCTGATCGCTGCAGGACGCGCGCGTCCGCGAAGATCCAACCGATTACCAGCGGCGCGACGTACCGTCAGTCGCCGCTGCGCGATGACGCCGGCGCCTTGCCCGAATGCACCACCGGCGGCGCGACCGCACTCTGGTAGCGATCCAGCAGGTCCTGCTGGCGTGCGCGGTAAAGTTCTCGCTGTCCCTGGTCGGCCTGGTCAAGGCGTGCGGCGTGGAGTGTGTTGGCGGCCTGGGGCCGGCGCAGGGTATCCACGCGGTTCTGCCGCAGCTGCTCTTCGACCTGGTTCTTCTGCAACTGGTCGCGCACCTGGTTTTCCCGCACGGTTTGCTGGAAGCGCGTGTTGACGGGCGACTGGACGACGACGATCACCGGGCGCTGCGGCGCCGGTTGCGATTGCCAGGCACACGCCGCTGCAGGCGCCGCCAATGCGAAGGCGGCTGGCCACAAGCGTAAGAACGCACGGGTTTTGAGCGACATGGAGGCGATGCGATGATGGGGAGTTGTTTCATCGTACGAGCCCACCTATGAAAAACCTGTTTCGCCTGTCGTGCTGGCTGGTGCTGGTGTTCAGCGCTGGTTGCGCCACTACGCCGCCCGCCGGCGCCGCCAAGCCGACGCCCCTGCTGTTGATCTCCATCGACGGCTATCGCGCCGACTATCTCGACCGGGGCCTGAGCCCCACCGTGGCGATGCTCGCGCGCGATGGCGTGCACACGGCGATGCAGCCGTCCTTCCCGTCCCTGACCTTCCCGAACCACTACACGATCGTGACCGGACTGCGCCCGGACCACCACGGTATCGTCAACAACACGATGTACGACGCACAGCTGGGCAAGTTCTCGCTGCACAACCGCAAGGCGGTGAGCGATGGACGCTGGTGGGCCGAAGGCACGCCGCTCTGGGAGACCGCCGACCGCCACGGCCTGCTCACCGCGACGATGTTCTGGCCGGGAACGGAAGCGGACATCCACGGCCGCCACCCCGACCACTGGAAGCCCTACGACGGCTCGGTGACGCCGAACCAGCGCGTCGACCAGGTATTGGCCTGGCTGGATCTTCCAGCCGCCCGGCGGCCGAGTTTCCTCACCCTTTATTTCGATGACGTCGACCACGCCGGCCACTACCACGGCCCAGACTCGCCGCAGGTGGACCAGGCCTTGCGCGAAACCGATCAGGCGCTGGCGCGACTGGTGCAGGGCCTCAAGCAGCGCGGGCTGTTCGACCGCATCAACCTGATCGTGCTGGCCGACCACGGCATGGCGTCGGTGCCGCTGGACCACAGCGTGCTGATCGAGCGCGAACTGGATCTCGATGACGTGCAGGTGGTGAGCCTGGGCGTGCTGGCCGGCTTCAATCCCAAACCCGGGCACGACTTCGCCGCGATCGAAGCACGCATGGAACGCCCTCACCCGCACATGCAGTGCTGGGACAAGACGCGCGTGCCGGCGCGCCTGGCCTATGGCCACAACCCGCGGGTGCCGCAGTTGCTGTGCCTGGCCAATGTCGGCTGGCGCATCACCACGGCCGACTGGCTGGCTTCGCACAAGGGCCACATCAGCGTGGGCGAACACGGTTACGACAACGCAGCGCCGCAGATGCGGGCGCTGTTCGTGGCGCACGGACCGGCCTTCCGCGACGGCGCCACGGTTCCAGCCTTTCCCAACGTGGACGTCTATCCGCTGATGGTGCACCTGCTCGGCCTCCCGCCGCAGCCGAGCGACGGGGACTACGGCGCGGTCAACGCCATGCTCGAACCCGCCGCGCGCTGACAAGAACGCGAAGTCCTTGGTAACAGCGCCCTATGCGCGACCGTCAGGGGCGAGCGCCCCGCAATCGCGCACAGGGCGCTCCTGCAAAGGATCGAACCGGCTCGTCTGGACGACCATCGCCGGCTCAGGGCAACGGTGGCTCCGTCCCGGGCGACGGCGGCCCCGGCAACGGCCGCAGGAAGTACAACCGCCATGCGATCAGCAGCCCGGCGAGCACCATCGCGCCGATGAAGGCGGCAACGCCATTCCATCCCCGCGCCGCATAGAACAGACCCCCACCCGCGCCGGCCAGGCTGGAGCCCATGTAGTACGCGAACAGGTACAGCGAGGAGGCCTGCGCCTTGGCGTTGCCTGCGCGACGGCCGACCCAGCTACTGACGATGGAGTGCCCGCCGAAGAAGCCGAAGGTCACCGCCACGACGCCGGCGATCACCAGGATGAGTGGCCGGAACGTGGTCAGCCCGACACCCGCCAGCATCAGTGCGAAGGTCGTCCACAGCACGCGCCGGCGGCCAAGCCTGCCGGCCAGATGACCCATCCAGGCCGAGCTGAACGTGCCGATGAGGTACACGCTGAAGATCAGCCCGACCACCGCCTGGCTCAGGTTGTACGGCGGCGAGAGCAACCGGTAACCGATGTAGTTGTAGACGGTGACGAAGGCACCCAGCAGCAGGAAGCCCTCGACGAACATCCACGGCAGGCCGGCATCGCGGAACACGCCGGCGAAGCGCGCCAGCAACGTGCGCGGGCGCAGCGGCTGGCGCTCGAAATGATGCGAGGGTGGCAGCAGCCGCCAGAACATCAGGCCGGACGCCAGGCCGATGCCGGCCACCACCATCACGCCCACGCGCCAGTCGAAGAAATCCGCCAGCACGCCGGTGACCAGCCGTCCGCCCATGCCGCCGATCGCGTTGCCACTGATGTAGAGGCCCATCCCCAGCCCGATGGAATCGGGATGCATCTCCTCGCTGAGCCAGGTCATCGCCACGGCGGGCAGCCCGCTCAGGGAGATACCCAGCAGCGTGCGCAGGACCAGCAGGCTGGTCCAGCCGGGCACGATCGCGCTAAGCAGCACCAGCAGCGCCGAGGCGATCAGCGACACGGTCATCACCGACTTGCGCCCATAGGCATCGGACACCGCACCGGCGAACAGCATCGCGAAGGCCAGCACGCCCGTGGTCAGCGACAGCGACAGTGCGCTCGTGGCCGCGCTCACACCGTAGTCCTTGCTGAACTCGGGCATCAGCGGCTGGACGCAGTACAGCAATCCGAAGGTGGCGATGCCGGCGGCGAACAACGCCAGGTTGGCCTGGCGGAACAGCGGGGTGCCATGGCGGATCAGCGATCCGTCGTGGGTGCCGGTGGCCGGCACGGGGTAGTCATTCATCGGCTGCCTTTGGCGGGCCGTGGGCGGGCGGGGGCCGCCATTGTCCTCCGCGCGAGCCGCGCGAGTCACCTTGGCAGGCGGGCCGTCCACCCGGCCGCGCGCGATCAGCGATGGCGCCAGTGGCCTTCGACCCAGACATGGTGCGAGGCCCAGTGGCCCGGCACCCACACGCCGGCGCGGTGGGCCGGCACGACTACGCAGCCTGCCAGGGACAGGCTGCCCACCAGAAGCAAGGTGAAAGCGAACATCGACGTACGGCGCATGGGACGTTTCCCCAGCCAGGAAGGTGATTCCCGAAACGCCCTGCCCGATGCCGCGATGACACGCCGCCGGCGTACTCCGTGGCGTCCGTTCAGCCTGGGGGCTGCTGCCTGAGCCGCTGGACGGTGTCTCGGTAGCGCTGCGCGATGCGCGCCTCGTCGTAGTGACGGAAGTCCCGCACCACCCAGCGCCCGCCGCTCATCACGTCGCGGACCAGCGGCGTATTGCCGGCGAAGATGAAGCTGTCGAGCAGTGCTGGCTCGTCGCGCGCGGCGAGCAGCGGCGAGCCGTCGTCGAGCACCAGCAGGTCGGCGCGATGGTCCGGCAACAACGCGCCGACCGGCAGCCCCGAGGCCTGCGCGCCGCCCGTCAGCGCCGCACGCCACAGGGTCTGGCCGACGCTGGCGCCTTCACGGCGCGCGGCGATGTTGCGGTGGCGCGTGGCCAGGCGCTGGCCGTATTCGAGCCAGCGAAGTTCCTCCACCGGCGACACCGAAATGTGCGAATCCGAGCCGATGCCCAACGTGCCGCCCGCGTCCATGTAGTCGGCCAGCGGAAACAGGCCGTCGCCCAGGTTGGCCTCGGTGGTCGGGCATAGCCCGGCGACCGCACCGCTGCGCGCCAGGCGGTCGGTTTCCTTTTCGCTCAGGTGCGTGGCGTGCACCAGGCACCAGCGCGCGTCGACCTGCGCATGGTCGAGCAGCCATTCGACCGGGCGCGCGCCACGGATCGACAGGCAATCCTGCACTTCGCCGAGCTGCTCGGCGATGTGGATGTGGATCGGTGTGTCCTGCGCCAGGCCGCTGTCGAACACGGCCTGCAACGCCTCTTCCGGTACCGCGCGCAGCGAGTGCAACGCGATCCCCACCCGAAGGTCCGGGGCCTGCTGCGCGCGCAGCGCCTCGAGCAGGCGCAGATAGGCATCGACCTCATGGCCGAAACGGCGCTGCCGCGCGCCCAGCGGCCGGCCATCGAAACCGCCGCGCATGTACAGCACGGGCAGCAGGGTCAGCCCGATGCCGGCCTCGCGCGCCGCCTCGACGAGCGCCAGCGACATGGCCTCGGCCGGCGCGTAGGACGTGCCATCGGGCCGGTGATGCAGGTAGTGGAACTCGCAGACCTGGGTATAGCCGGCCTTGAGCATTTCCACGTAGAGCTGCGCGGCGATCGCCTTCAATTCGTCCGGGCCGACGGCGGCGGCGAACGCGTACATGGTCTCGCGCCAGCTCCAGAAGCTGTCGTCCGCTTTCCCTCGCCGCTCGGCCAGCCCGGCCATGGCGCGCTGGAACGCGTGCGAATGCAGGTTGGGCATGCCAGGGAGCACCCAGCTTCCCAGCGTCTCGGCGGGGCCATCCTCCACCGCCTGCAGCACGCCATCGGCGTCGATGCCGAAGATGCCGTCGCGGGTCCAGCCATCGCCCTGCCACAGGTAGCCGGCATGGCAACGGCGGATGCGGTTGGATGGGGTCATGGACGTCTCCCTGGTAGACGTCCAAGTGTAGCGCCCGTGAGCCTGCCGCCCCGGCAACGGTTCCACGACACACCGTTTCGCATACTGGCGCCATGCCCAAGAAGACGCCCGAGCAAACCGCCAAGCTGCTGCTGCGCCAGGCGCGCCCCGACGACGTGCCGGCGCTGGTTGCCCTCACCGGCCGGGTCTACTCGCCCGAATGGGGCCATTCGGCCGAGATGCTGCGCTCCCAGCAGACGCACTTTCCCGAGGGCCAGTTCGTCGTCGAATACGCCGGCCAAGTGGTCGGCTACTGCGCCACCTTCCGCATCGACGAAGCCACCGCGCTCAAGCCGCACACGTGGGCACAGATCACCGGCGGCGGCATGGGTTCGCGGCACAAGGCCGACGGCGACTGGCTGTACGGCATGGAAGTGGTGGTGCATCCCGACTACCGCGGCATGCGCATCGGCCAGCGGCTCTATCACGCCCGCAAGCGGCTGTGCACGGACCTGAAGCTGCGCGGCATCGTGTTCGGCGGACGCATACCCGGGCTGGCCAAGAACATTGGCCGCTACGGCAGCGCCGAAGCCTACGTGCAGGCGGTGGTCTCCGGCGGACGGCGGGACGCCACGCTGAGCTTCCAGCTCGCCAACGGCTTCGAGGTGATTGGACTGCTGCGCGGCTACGTGCCGTCGGACCACGAATCACTGGGCTGGGCGGCGCATCTGGCATGGCGCAACCCGAGCCTGCTCGATCATCCCGACATCCCCTCCATCCCCTCGCCCAAACACCTGCCCGACCTGGTGCGCGTGGCATCGGTGCAGTACTCCCAGCGGCGCATCCGCTCGTTCGAGGAATTCGCCACGCAGGTGGAGTACTTCACCGACATCGCGGCCGACTACAACGCCGATTTCGTGACGTTCCCCGAGCTGATCACGCTGCAGTTGCTGTCGATCGAGAACGAGGAGCTCTCGCCGGTCGACACGATCCGCAAGCTCAGCCAGTACACGCCGCAGGTGAAGGAACTCTTCGGGCGCCTGGCGGTGCGCTACAACATCAACATCATCGCCGGCTCGCACCCCACCGAACAGCCCAACGGCGACATCCACAACGTCTGCTACGTGTGCCTGCGCGACGGCTCGCTGCACGAGCGCGAGAAGCTCCATCCCACTCCCAGCGAGCGCAACGTCTGGAACATCACCGGCGGCGAGAGCGCGGCGACCATCCAGACCGACTGCGGACCGATCGGCGTGATGATCTGCTACGACTCGGAGTTCCCCGAGGTCGCGCGTCACCTGGTCGACCAGGGCGCGCTGATCCTGTTCGTGCCCTTCTGCACCGACGTGCGCGAGGGCTACCTGCGCGTGCGCTACTGCTCACAGGCCCGTGCGATCGAAAACCAGTGCTACGTCGTGCTCTCGGGCAACGTGGGCAACCTGCCGGGCGTCAACAACTTCGACATCCAGTACGGCCAGAGCTGCATCCTCACGCCCAGCGACTTCCCGTTCGCGCGCGACGGCGTGGCCGCCGACTCCACGCCGAACATCGAAACGGTGCTGTTCGCCGACCTGCGACTGGAAAGCCTCGCCCGCGCCCGCAACGCCGGTGCAGTGACCAATCTCAAGGACCGGCGTTTCGACCTGTACGAGATGCGCTGGCGCCCCAATCCCTTGTAGGAGCGCCCTTGGGCGCGACCGCGAGGGTGCAGATCGGCGGACCGTCATCCGCAGTCTGCGATAATGGCCCGATGCCACCTTCCAACCCCCGCCTGCAGGCCCTGCTCGGCCACGAGTTCTTCGCCCCGCACCAATGGAAGCGGCGCATCGCCCTGTGGAGCGGCGCGGTGCTGGTAGCACTGGCCGCCATCCTGTTCGCCAAGGCCAGCACGTGGGCCTACCAGTTGTTCCTGCGCATCCTGGACCACGGCGTGTGGATCCCGCTGATCCTGACGCCGGTAGTCTTCGGGCTGTTGTCGTGGGTCACGTCGGGACGGTTCCGAGCCACCCGCGGCAGCGGCATCCCGCAGGCGATCGCAACGCTTCACGTGGAAGACGAATCGTTCCGCAGGAACATGCTTTCGTTGCCGATCGCGGCAGGCAAGATGTTGCTTACGCTGATCGCGCTGGCCGTCGGTGCCTCGATCGGACGCGAGGGGCCGACCGTGCACGTGGGCGCCGGACTGTTCTACACGTTCGCGCGCCGCTTCGGTTTCAGCGACCCGAAGGCCGCCTCGCGCTTCATCCTTGCCGGCGGCGCCGCAGGCATCGCGGCGGCGTTCAATACACCGCTCGCAGGCGTGGTGTTCGCGATCGAAGAGCTTGCCGGCACCTTCGAGCACCGCTTCAGCGGATTGCTGCTTACCGCGGTAATCGTCGGCGGCGTGGTGTCGCTGGGAATCATGGGCAACTACGCGTACTTCGGCGAGGTCGAGGTCAACCTGCCGCTGGGCCACGCATGGCTGGCGGTGCTGTTGTGCGGAGTCGTCTGCGGGTTGCTCGGCGGCCTGTTCGCGCGGCTGATCCTGCTCAGCAAGCGCGGCCCGCTGGCGCGCGTCGGCGCGCTGCGCGCCCGCTGGCCGGTCGCCTTCGCCACCGGCTGCGGACTCGTGCTGGCGATTCTGGGCGTGCTGTTCCACGGCTCGGTGTACGGCACCGGCTACGACCAGGCGCGCGCGATCGTGCAGCAAGCGACGGTAACGCCGGGTGCGAGCTTCGGTTTGGCCAAGCTCGGGGCCAACGTGGTGTCGTACTGGGCAGGGATTCCGGGTGGCATCTTCTCGCCTGCGCTGGCGGTGGGCGCCGGGCTCGGTCAGAACATCGCCCACTTCCTGCCAGGGGTGCCGGCCGCCGCGGTGGTATTGCTGGGCATGAGCGCGTACCTCTCAGGCGTGACCGGCGCGCCGCTCACCTCGGCGGTCATCGCAATGGAGCTGACCGACAATCAGTCGATGGTGATTCCGGTGATGGCCGCCTGCCTGCTGGCCCGCGCCGTTTCGTCGCTGCTCAGCCCCACGCCGGTCTACAAGGATTTCGCCGAGCGCCTGGTGCAGGAGTTCGAGCGGCAGCAAGCCGCCCGTCACATTCCGCCCGAGCCCGTCGAACACGTCGGGCGCAGCAGCGCCTTCGATGAACCGGCGGCTCCCGCCGACGCACCGCAGGAGAAGCCATGACCACGCCGCGCTGGGATCACCTGCTGATCGACGCCACGCTGGCCACCTTCGTGGGCGAACGTGCGTTCGGCCTGGTCGAACGCGGCGCGCTGGCAATCAAGGACGGCCGCATCGCGTGGTCCGGTCCCGCCGCGGAACTTCCCGGTGCCGCGGATGCATTGGCCGCCTCGGTCGAAACGCTGGACGGCGCGCTGGTCACGCCCGGCCTGATCGACTGCCACACGCACCTGGTGTTCGGCGGCGACCGCGCGCACGAATTCGATCTGCGCCTGAATGGCGCGAGTTACGAGGAGATCGCCCGCGCCGGCGGCGGCATCGCCTCGACCGTGGGCGCCACCCGCGCGGCGGACGAGGACGAACTGCTGCGCCAGAGCCTGCCGCGCGCACGCGCGCTGCTGCGCGACGGCGTGACCACGCTGGAGATCAAGTCCGGTTATGGGCTCGACCTCGACACCGAGCGCCGCATGCTGCGGGTGGCGCGGCGCATCGGCGAAACGTTGGGCATCGGCGTGCGCAGCACCTTCCTCGGCCTGCACGCGCTGCCATCGGAGTACCGCGAGCGGCGCGAGGATTACATGGCACTGGTGTGCGACATGATGTTGCCGGCGCTGGCCGCCGAAGACCTGGTCGACGCGGTCGACGCCTTCTGCGAGGGCATCGGCTTCACCCGCGTGGAAACCGAGCGCGTCTTCGAGCGCGCCAGGGCGCTCGGCCTGCCGGTGAAGCTTCATGCCGAACAGCTCTCCGACCAGGACGGCGCGGCATTGGTCGCGGAGTACCGTGGCCTGTCCGCCGACCATCTGGAGCACCTTAGCGAGTCGGGTGTCCGCGCGATGGCCGCCGCTGGCACCGTGGCCGTGCTGCTGCCGGGCGCCTTTTATGCCTTGCGCGAAACGCATCTGCCGCCGATCGACCTGCTGCGTGCGCACGGCGTGCCGATGGCGATCGCCACCGACTGCAACCCGGGCACCTCACCGCTGCTCTCGTTGCGGTTGGCTGCGAACATGGCCTGCACGCTGTTCCGGATGACGCCCGAAGAAGCCTTGCGCGGAGTCACGGTCAATGCGGCTCGCGCGCTTGGCCTGGCCGACCGGGGATCGCTGGCGGTGGGGCAGCGGGCGGACCTCGCCGTCTGGAAAGCCCGCATGCCCGCGGAGCTGTGCTACTGGATCGGCGGCGATCTGCTGCAGTCGCTTTGGAGCGCAGGCGCTCCCGTCAGGCTGTAGCGCTCGCCTACCCTTTCCGCCTGGCGGAAAGGATCCGGCCGGGTCGCCGGATCAGTCCTCCGGCGTCTTGGCCGGAATGAACGGCGATACCGGATCGCTGGCCGGGAAGGTTTCCTCCACCGCTTCGTCGGTGAGATCGCTCTCGTGCGCCTTCCGGCCCTGGCGCTCGTTCTCGGTTTCCGGGCGCTGGGGCTTGTTGCAATCGGGGTGCTGCACGTCTTTGCGGTCGTGGCTGCTCATCTTCTGGCTCCGCTGAGTGTTGTCCCATTCCGACAGGCGCGCGTCGATGCGGGTGATGTCGGCCTTGGCCACCTCCTGCATGCACGCCAGCGCACGCTGGTTGCGCAGGGTGGTCTGCGAGGCGATGCCGTCTGCCGGCACCCACAACGGGAACTGGCGCATCTGCGCATCCAACGCGGTGCGCAGCACGCAGTCGTCCCCGGCGATGCCGACCAGGGCGAGCGCCTTGATATCGAGCTTTTCCAGCAGCGTGCACAGCGGCGTTTCGTAGAACGCCGAATGCCGCGGCTTGAGAACGAAATAGTCTTCGACGCCCGGCAACAGCCCGTCGCTGAGCTCGGCGCCACGGGATCCGACCCGCCTGCAGTGCTCGATGACCTTGGCCAGATCGGCGTGCCAGCGCCCGAAGTTGTCGTTGGCGTAGATCACCGGCAGGTCGTGTGCGCGGTACCAGTCGCGCACGTGTCCGATCGCCGTGGCCACCGGCATGGCCTGCTCCAGCAGCTCCTCGCCACCCTCGAATTCGAGGTCGTTGAGCATGTCGATGATGAGCAGGGCGCTGTGCCTCGGATCGAAGGCAGTCTCGTGTTCGCGCTGGACGATGTTTGCCATGTTGGCCGCCGCCTCAGGCCGCTTCCAGCCGCTTCTTCAATTCCATCTTTCGCTGCGCCATCTGTTCGCCCAGTTCGTCCAGCGCCTTCTTGCCCAGCAGCGCCTTGGCGCGCTTGAACATCTCCTTTTCTTCCTCGTCGGCATGATGCTCGAACAGTTCCTTGAGCACCTTGGCGCGACCGGAGAATTTCTCGCTGTCGACCTCGGTCTTGAGCAGGTCCGGCAACACCAGGTCGCCGGCGGCGCGATGTTCCTCCAGCGCCTCGAAGTACATCTTCGCGTCATCCTTGCCGTCGCCTGCCTTCTTGAACGCCGGGTAGAAGATTTCCTCTTCGATGGCGTTGTGCACACGCAGGTTGGCTTCGATCTTTTGCACCAGTTCCTTGCGCTTCTTCACGCCGCGCGTAGTGGTGCCGGCCAGTTCATCCAGCAGCGCCCTCATGTTCTCGTGGTCCTGCTTCAAAAGCTCGATTGCGTTCATGCCTGCTCCGGTCCCGCCCCTGCCAGCCGCACGTTTCCATGCGCACGGTGAAGCGCGTGTCTTCCCTGGTTAATCGCCGCGGAACGACAAAAAAAAGCCCCGCTCATGGCGGGGCTCTTCGATCCGCGAGCGGAAAGCTCAGGCGGACTTTTTCTTCGGCGCTGCCTTCTTGGCGGCGGCCGGCTTGGTCACGGTGGCCTTGGCGCCAACCACGGCCGGCTGCGCATCGTGCGCACGGGTGTTGCCGTAGCTGCCGCGGTAGGTCTTGCCGCGACGGGTCTTGCGATCGCCCTTACCCATGGGAACTCCTTGATTCGTAATGCGTGAACGGCCAGCCATCGTAGCAGCGAAGAGGTAAAGCGCAAGAGCGCCGAAGGGCCTCGCCGCCCGCCGACTGCGCTCAGTGGTGCCCGTGCCCAAGGCAATCGCGCGCGTGGTCCGTGCACGGGCCCGCGTCCACCTGGACCGTCACATGCAGGATCCCGAATTGCTTGCGCAACAGCCGATGGATTGCCGCCACCGCCCCGGCCCCTTCGCCGTCCTGCACCTGCGCATGCAGCGTGGCCATGCGCGAGCCGGAGGCCAGCTGCCACACGTGCAGGTGGTGGATGTCGCGGATCGATGCGTCGGCCTGGCGCAGGGCCTGCTCGACCTCGCCCACGTCCAGGTCTTCGGGCACGCCCTCGAGCAGGATGTGCGCCGACTTGCGGAGCAATCGCCAGGCGCCGCCAAGGATCAGCAGGGAGACCAGCAGCGAGAGTACCGGGTCGGCCCAGTTCCAGCCCATGAAACGCACCGCCAACGCGGCCAGCACGGCACCGAACGAGCCGAGCAGGTCGCCCATCACGTGCAGGCTGGCCCCGGCCATGTTGACGTCGTCGTGGGCGTGGCCGTGCAGTACGCGCAACACCACCAGGTTCACCAGCAGGCCCACCACCGCCACGACCAGCATCACCCCGGAAAGGATCGCTCCGGGATGCAGCAGGCGCGTGACCGCCTCATAGGCGATGAACCCCACGAGCACGAACTGCGTCAACGCGTTGACGAAACCGGCCAATACCTCCAGCCGCCCGTAACCGTAGCTGCGGCGCGCATCGGCCGGACGCAGCGCGAGCCGCGCGCCGATGAATGCCAGTGCGAGCGCCAGCGCGTCGACCATCATGTGCCCGGCGTCGGCGAGCAACGCGAGCGAACCCGACCACAGACCGCCAACGGCCTCGGCCACGAGCATCAGCAGGGTCAGCAGGAAAGCCGCCAGAAGCTTGCGCCCGCGAGCGCTCGAATGGTCGTGCTCGTGATGCTCGTGCGAATGGTCGTGCGGGCCGTGTTCGTGCGATCTGCTCATCGCGGCATCGTAGGAACGCCCCCGCGCGTTACACAATCACCGGCGCTCAATGCGCGCAACCGGCGTCGTGCACGTGCGGTGGCCGGCGATCGAGCCGCAGGTTGACGAAGTGCGCGCTCGCGAGCAGCACGCCGCCGCAGGTGACCAGCACGCTGTGCAGCGCGACCGGATACCGCTCGGCCACGGTGACGCCCAGCAGCAGCAACGAAAGGCCGGGAAACGCCAGCATCAGCGACCCGGGCCGGCGGTGCCGGCGGTAGCCGTTGACCAGGGTCAGCAGCGCCAGCGCGCAGGCGAACATGACGAAAGCCCGCTCGAACCGATGATCGGCCAGGAACTCGAGCCCGACCAGCGGCAACACCGCGAGCACGAACGGCAAGGCTGCGCAATGGATCGCGCACAGGAACGACGCGACCGCGCCGAACCGGTCGGCGGTCTGCCATGCGCGTGATGTCGGCGGTCGGGCCATCGTCGGCTTCGGTAGGAGCTGGCTACAATGTTACTTTATAACGCGAGCCACCGCCACGACGCTGTAACGAATCGTCAACCAAGCTGTCGCCGCCGCGTTCTAGAATGGCTGAATGCAAGCCATACGGGGTCGGAAGCCCGGGTATGCGGGCTTGCAATCGAGTTAGCGGTTTTCCGGTGCGGCATTGTTCCCTCCCCGCCAACACCGGGAAAAGCGGGGCGCGATACAGGATGTATCGCGCCCCGCACTTTTGCTTGCGTCCCCGAATCGGTCTTGGCACTCCCGCCCGCGATGGCGGGGTTCGATCGATTGCGCAATCGCGGGTCCGGGCCTTTCCTGGTCAGCCCTTGCGGCACTGCTTGCAGAGGCCGTGGACTTCCAGCGTCTGGGCCTGCGGCCGGAAGCCGAAAGCCCGCGCCTGCGCCTCGATCAACTCGGCCACCCGAGCATCGCAGACCTCCTGCGCACTCGCGCAGCCGTCGCAGATCAGGAACGGCACCTGATGCGCCTCGGCAGGATGGTGGCAGGAGACGTAGGCATTGATCGACTCGAGCTTGTGGATGAAACCCTGCTCGAGAAGGAAATCGAGCGCGCGATAGACCGTGGGTGGCGCGGCGTTCCCGTGGCGTTCGCGCAACTGATCGAGCAGGTCGTAGGCCTTGACCGGTTTGCCCGCCGCGGCGACAAGCGCCAACACTTCCCTGCGCAAGGGAGTGAGCCGCAATCCGCGCTCCTCGCTGGCCTGTTCGACCGCCGCGACGAAACTCTCGGCGTCTTCGACGTGGTGTGAGTGGAGCTTGGCTGACACGATCGGCCCATCCGGTTGATGCCGCGATGATACCGCGTGCCCGACAGCCACGTTTTGCAGCAGGTGGTTCCGGGTACGCGACGCCAAGACTCCAGCGGTCCGGCCGGTCGTGGACCCAACAGGCTTACCTGTGCGGGTTCCCATCAGGAACCCGGCCATCGGCGCTTCCGGCAGGAACGCCTGAAAGCGATCATCACTTCGGCAGCGGCGGCGGCACCTGGCGTCGCGGCCGGCGCAGGACGACCAGCCAGCCGATCGGGCCCAGCACGAACGCCCAGGCGACACCCTCGGCGGTGCGGCCGCGCCACCAGCCCAGCAGCGCACCGACGGCGAGAAACAAGAGGTTCCACCAGATCAGCGCGCTCCAAGGGACCAGCGCCATCAGGTTGAGGAAGATGCGCAGGAACGCATCGGGGGCGTCGGGGTCGACACCCTGCGTGGCGCGGGCAAGGAGTTCGTCCATGCCGCGGGGTCCTGGGCTCAGCCCTGCGCGCGGGCGACCGCGTCGTCGATGCGCTTGAGCGCTTCGGCGCGGCCGGCCAGGTAGATCGTGTGGTCGATCGAAGGCGAGACCTGGGTGCCGGTCATGGCCACGCGCAGCGGTTGGGCAATCTTGCCCATGCCCAGTTCGAGGCTGGCTGCAATCCGCTCGATGGCCTGGTGGATCGGCTCGGGTTTCCATTCGATGTCGGCGAGCAGCGTCCTGGCCTGCTCGAGGACGGCCACGGCGCTGTCGTTCTTCAGGTGCTTGGCGACGGCCTTGTCGTCCCATTCGGCAATCGGCACGTACCAGATCTTCGCGCGCTCGGCCATTTCCTTGAGCGTGTGCACGCGGTCGCGCAGCGCCACGACCACGTCGGCGGGCGCGGGGCCGCGGGAGATGTCCACGCCGGCGCGCGCCAGGTGCCACTCGAACTCGGGCGCCAGCTCCCGGGGATCGTCCGACTTCAGGTAGTGCTGGTTGAGCCAGGCGAGCTTCTCGGTATCGAAGCGCGAGGCGGCCTTGTTGACGTCGGAGATGTCGAACAGGCGGATCATTTCCTCGCGCGAGAAGATTTCCTGGTCGCCGTGCGACCAGCCCAGCCGCACCAGGTAGTTGAGGATCGCGTGCGGCAGGTAACCCGCGTCGCGGTACTCCATCACGCTGACCGAATTGGTGCGCTTGGAGAGCTTCTTGCCCTCCTTGTCCAGGATCATCGGCAGGTGCGCGAATTCCGGCACCGGTGCGCCGAGCGCGTGGTAGATGTTGATCTGGCGCGGCGTGTTGTTGACGTGGTCGTCGCCGCGGATCACCTCGGTGATGCCCATGTCGATGTCGTCGACCACCACCGCGAAGTTGTAGGTCGGCCAGCCGTCGGAGCGGAAGATCACCAGGTCGTCCAGCTCGGCGTTGGCCCACTCGACGCGGCCCTTGACCTTGTCCTCGAACACGACCGAACCCTCGGTCGGGTTCCGGAAGCGGATGACGCGGTTGGGGTCATCGCGCAGCGGCTCGTTGCGATCGCGGTAGTAGCCGTTGTAGCGAGGCTTCTCGCCCTTGGCCATGGCCGCCTCGCGCATCGCCTCGATCTCTTCCTTGCTCTCGTAGGCGTAGTACGCCTTGCCTTCGGCGAGCAGGCGGTCGGCCACTTCCTTGTAGCGCGCCAGGCGATGGGTCTGGTAGATCGGTGCCTGGTCGGCGGACAGATCGAGCCACTGCATGGCATCCAGGATCGCCTGCACGGCTTCATCGGTGGAGCGCTCGCGATCAGTGTCCTCGATGCGCAGCAGGAACTCGCCGCCGCGACGACGCGACTCGAGCCAGCAATAAAGCGCGGTGCGGGCGCCGCCGATGTGCAGGAAGCCGGTGGGGCTGGGGGCGAAGCGGGTGCGGACGGTCATGGGCATTCTGCGGCTGCGAAGGGCAAACACGGGATTTTAGCCGATCGCAGCGCCGCGGCCGCGGCAATCACGGGCAACACGATCAGGGTTTGCGCTCGCAGGACCAGCCATAGCAGATCACCACGTTGGGGTCGCGCTCTGCCCGGCCCAGCGGCGCGGCGGGAAAGCTGCTTCCAGGCGGCACGAGCTGGGCGCCCCGATCGTCCATGACGATCTGTGGCGCCTCCTTTGGAGCAGGCAGCAGCACGTATCTAACGATGAACAGCGGGCGGTGCGCGCTGGCACCGGCCGTCGTTGACTGGATGGCCTTTTCGGACCCGGTGGCCTGCTGCGCTTCCATGGCAACGCTCGCCCATGCGGAGATCGGCAAGGCCAGAACCAGGGCGGCCATGAACGGCAGCGGCTTCATCCGGCACCTCCGGCGGTGCGCTCACTTCACGTGGATGGTAATCCTTTTGGACACCACGGGCGGGGCGAACGGCACATGGTTCGCGTCGCCCAGTTCCAGCTGCAGCGTGTGCGTGCCCGGGGAAAGCTTGAGCGTGGTCTGCGTCTGGCCACCGCCAAAGTGCCTGTGGTGTTCGTCGTTGGGAATCGGCTGGCCCGCGAGCGGCAGGTCGGTCACATCGACCAGCAGGTGGTGGTGCCCCGTGTGCTCCTTGCCCACGCCGGCCGGCGCCACGCCCATGCCCTTCAGGCCGAAGCGCACCGTGACCTCGCGACCGACGGTGGCACCGTCCTTGGGCGAGATGATGTAGGCCTCGGCGCCGGCCGGTGCCTTGGTGGCCGGGAGCGCAGGCGTCTGCGCGAAGGAAGCGGCGCCAACGATGGCGAACGCGGCGGCGAACATCATCCGTTTCATGCGTGGGATCTCCTCGGGCGTGGCAGGCCAGTATGCCGGCAGCATCCGACCGCGTCATGCCGCCTGCCCCGCAGCGCGCGCGGAGGCGCTGGTCACTTCCTGCGCATCGTGTCGCCCTGCGCTTGTCGATCAAGCAGATAGGCCACCTATCCACAGGCTTACCCCAGCTGGCTCCACAAGCGCTGTGGACAACCCGCGAAGACGACGTTGCCGCTGCGTAAAAACTGATCAGCGCGTGCCAAGTGACTGACGGCAAAGCCGCCTCTGCGGTTTGTCCACAGGGTTTACCGGAGGGCATCCACATCGGCTGTGGAAAACATGACCTGCACAAACGACGATGCCGCCTTTCGGCGGCATCGATCGGTGTTCCCCAGCGTTCGATCAGGCCGCGCGCGGCGCCTTCATCAACAGGCCGAAAAGCTCGGCCAGTTTGTCGCGCATCTCGCGCCGGTCGACGATGAGGTCGATCGCGCCGTGTTCGAGCAGGAACTCCGAACGCTGGAAGCCTTCAGGCAGCGTCTCGCGTACGGTCTGCTCGATCACACGCGGACCCGCGAAGCCGATCAGTGCCTTCGGCTCGCCGATGTTGATGTCACCGAGCATCGCCAGGCTGGCCGAAACGCCGCCGGTGGTCGGATTGGTCATCACGCTGATGTAGGGCACGCCGGCGTCGCGCATGCGCGCCAGCGCAGCGGAAGTCTTGGCCATCTGCATCAGCGAGAACAACGCTTCCTGCATGCGCGCGCCGCCGGTGGCGGAGAAGCACACCAGTGCGCTCTTCTCGGCCAGTGCGCGCTCGGCCGCGCGAGTGAATTTCTCACCCACCACCGAGCCCATCGAACCGCCCATGTAGGAAAACTCGAACGCAGTGGCGACCAGCGGGCGGCCCTTCAGGCGGCCGCTCATGGTGATCATCGCGTCCTTCTCGCCGGTGGATTTCTGCGAGGCCACGATACGGTCGCGGTACTTCTTCGAATCGCGGAATTTCAGCGGATCGGTCGGTTCCAGGTTCGCCCACAGCTCCTGCGTCGAACCCTCGTCGAGCAGGGCGAGCAGGCGCTCGCGCGCGCCGATCGGATGATGGTGGCCACACTTGGGACACACCATCAGGTTGCGCTCCAGCTCTGGCCGGTACAGCACCGTGCCGCAACCGCCGCACTTGTCCCACACGCCCTCGGGCACTTTGCCCTTGTTGGCGGGAGTGCTGTGCGTGCGTGCACGCGGGGTCATGATTTTCTGGAGCCAGTTCATGGGGACCTCGTCAACAATGCTGTGCCACACCGCGAGCCCCGGTCCTCACCCGTCCCTCGTCGAAAGGGAACGTGCGCGGGTCAAGGCGCGTCCAGTGCTGCGCGGATCGGCGCGAGAAACTCGCGCGCCCGCGTGGCGATTTCATCCGCTTCCGTGGCGCCGGCGAGGCGCTCGACCAGCGCACTGCCGATGACCACGGCGTCGGCGAACCCGGCGATCGCTTTCGCAGTCGCCGAATCGCGGACGCCGAAGCCGACCGCCACCGGCGCCTTCGCCCCGGCGCGCACTTCGGCCACGCGCGCGGCGATGTCCGCCGTGCTCAGCCGTGCCGCGCCAGTGATGCCGGCGAACGACACATAATACAGGAAGCCCCGGGCCGCCTCGCACAACTTCGCCATACGCGCGGGTGCGGTAGTGGGCGCGGCCAGCAGGATCTGCTGCAGGCCTGCGATGCGCAGCGGCTCCAGCACGGCCGACTCCTCCAGCGGGCAATCGACGACCAGCACGCCGTCGACACCCGCCTGCACGGCATCCTGCGCAAAGCGCGCGTAGCCGTGCATTTCGATCGGGTTGAGATAGCCCATCAGCACGACCGGCGTGTCCGCGTCGCGCTGGCGGAAGTCGGCGACCCAGCGCAACACGTCGCCCAGCCCGACGCCGCTGCCGATGGCGCGCTCGCTGGCGTGCTGGATGACCGGACCATCCGCCATGGGATCGGAAAATGGAACGCCCAGCTCGATCAGGTCCGCGCCCGCCGCAACCAGCGCGTGCATCAGGGCGACGGCATGTTCGGGCGACGGATCGCCCGCGGTAACGAAGGGAATCAGTCCGGTGCGGCTTTCAGCTTTAAGCACGGCGAAGCGACGGTCGATGCGACTCATACCTGCACTCCCTCGCGCGCGGCAATGGTATGCACGTCCTTGTCGCCACGGCCGGAGAGGTTGCACAGCACCAGCGCGTCCTTCGGGTATTCGCGTGCGAGCTTCATCGCCTGCGCCACGGCGTGGCTGGATTCGAGCGCAGCGAGGATGCCTTCGGTACGGGCGAGCAGGTGGAACGCCTCCAGCGCTTCATCGTCGGTGACGCCGACGTAGTCGGCGCGACCGGCATCCTTGAGGAAAGCGTGTTCCGGGCCGACGCCGGGGTAGTCCAGACCGGCGGAGACCGAGTGCGTCTCGGTGATCTGGCCGTTGTCGTCGCACAGCACATAAGTGCGGTTGCCGTGCAGCACGCCCGGCCGGCCGGCCGCCAGGGACGCCGCGTGATGTCCCGTGTCCATGCCCTCGCCCGCCGCCTCGGCGCCGACGATGCGCACGTCCGCATCGTTGAGGAAGGCGTGGAACAGGCCGATCGCGTTCGAACCGCCGCCCACGCAGGCCGTGATCGCATCGGGCAGACGGCCGTAGCCCTCCAGCATCTGCTCGCGCGCCTCGCGCCCGACGATGGCGTTGAAGTCGCGCACCATCTGCGGATACGGATGCGGTCCGGCCACGGTACCGATGATGTAGAAGGTGTCGGCCACGTTGGTGACCCAATCGCGCATGGCTTCGTTGAGCGCGTCCTTGAGCGTTTTCGATCCCGAGGTCACGGGCACCACTTCGGCGCCCAGCAGTTTCATGCGGTAGACGTTGATTTTCTGCCGCTCGATGTCCACCGCGCCCATGTAGACCACGCACTTCATGCCGAATCGGGCGGCCACGGTGGCACTGGCGACGCCGTGCTGGCCCGCGCCGGTCTCGGCGATCACGCGCTGCTTGCCCATGCGCCGGGCCACCAGGGCCTGGCCGATGGTGTTGTTGATCTTGTGCGCGCCGGTGTGGTTCAGATCCTCGCGCTTCAGCAGGATCCGCGCGCCCCCGAGATGCTTCGATAGCCGCTCGGCGTGGTAGATCGGGCTCGGACGGCCGACGTAATACTTGAGGTCGCGGTCCAGCTCGGCCAGGAAATCCGGATCCCGGCGCAACCGCTGGTAGGCCTCGGTCAGTTCGGCCAGCGGCGCCATCAGCGTCTCGGCGACATAGCTGCCGCCATAGGCGCCAAAGCGGCCGTGCTCGTCCGGCCAGCGGTGGAAATCCTGGGTAGCGGGCATGGGCGGCTCCATCGGCAGCGGCGGGTCGCCGCAGGAAGCCTCACACCTTAGTGCCGGCCAGCCTTGTGAAAAAGCGAAAAAATCGTGTCCCAGTGTGAGCTAGACTCACAACATGTCCGACCGCGACCTGCCCTCGCTGCATGCCCTGCGCGCCTTCGAGGCCGCCGCCCGCCTGGGCAGCATGAGCCTGGCGGCGCGAGAGCTGCACGTCACCCACGGTGCCGTGAGCCGGCAGGTGCGTTCGCTGGAAGAGGCGCTGGGCCAGCCCCTGTTCCTGCGCCAGGGCCGCGGCATCCAGGCCACCGCCGCAGGGCGGCGCCTGCAGGAAAGCTGCCAGGCCGCGTTCGGCCAGTTGCGCGAAAGCTGGGCCCGGTTGCGGCGTGAGCAAGCGGACGCGGCCCTGGTACTGGGTTGCTCGGGCAGCGTGCTGGCGCGCTGGGTGATCCCTCGGCTGGAACGCCTGCGGCACGACCTGCCCGCACTGACCTTGCACCTGGCCGCGCAGGAGGAACCGACGTCCCTGGCTGGCGTGGACGTCGCGCTGTTGCTGGAAGCGCCACCCTGGCCGGACTCGTGGCAGGTGTACGACCTGGCACCCGAACGCATCGGCCCCGTGCTCAGTCCCCGCCATCCCGAACTCGAGCGCCTGCGCGCCCTACCCCCCGCCGCGCTGTGCGACGAGCCGCTGCTATACACCGCCTCGCGCCCGCAGGCCTGGCCGGACTGGGCGCGAGCGATGGGACTGGCGCCGGAATCCATGCAGCAGACGCAGGCCCTGCCGCATCTGTATTTCCTGCTGGAGGCCGCCGCCGCTGGGCTGGGCGTGGCCATCGCCCCGCAACCGCTGGTCGCCGACGACCTGGCCAGTGGCCGATTGCTGGCGCCCTGGGGGTTTCGCGAAACCGGCGGTCGCTGGATCCTCGCCACCACGCGCGCGGGCGACGCACGCCTGGAGGCATTGGCCGCCTGGGCACGTGACGAACTGACCGAACGCGCTTGAGGCCTCTTCGCTGTGTGCGAGCGGCGCGGTCCCTCCCAGGGTGGGAGGGCAGAGGCGCTCCGCCTTCAGAGATACCGCTTTGCCAGTTCCCTTAGTCGCTCGAGCACCTTCGGCGTGCGCGCGCCCAATACGCCACGCCGCTCCCCCGGCAGGTGCTCCAGCGGATCGCCCTCGTCGAACGCGTAATGCTCCAGTAGTTTCTTCCACCCAGCCCTCTCGGTGGGTGGCAAGGCACGAAAGGCCAGGATGGCGTGGTACAGCGCCGACAGCGCATGGCCGGTGGTGTAGCCCGCCTCGTCCACGGAAAGCCACCAGTAATTCACCAGCGCGTTGAGCCGCTCCAGCGACTCGACGTGATGCCACCACAGCGGCGGCATGTAGATGGCATCGCCGGGGTGCAGCTCGGCCACCTGGGCGGCGGCGAGCGCCAGCTTCAAACGCGGGAAACGCGGATCGTCCGGTCGGTCCAGGCGCGCCATCCCGATCATCGTGCTGGTGGGTGCGAAGTCGAGCGGGCCGATGTACAGGTTGGGCAACTGCTCGGGCGGAAACAGCGTAAAGCGCCGCCGGCCGCACGCCACGCAGGCGATGTTGTGTTGCGAGTCGAAATGCGTGGGCGTGGTGACACGGTTGCCGATCCACAATCGGGGTTCGACATCTGCGCCGACCAGCGGCAGTGCGTGGTGTTCCAGGAACCCAGGCAGGCAGGCGGCGATCGATGCGCTCTGGATCGCCAGGCCCGGTGGATGATCGACCCGGCTGTAGCTGGCAAGCCGCTGCAAGCCGAGCGTCAGCGGTATGCGGTAATGCTCGTAGTTGAAGCCATCCAGCGCCGCGTTGTAGCCGATCACGCCTTCGGCCTCGGGCGGCATCAGCAAGGTGTCCACCGGTGCGCCGTTGTCCAGCGCGGCCAGCCCCTCGGCAAAGGCGGTGTCCGATCCCTGGGCCAGCCTGACCAGCGGCCAGTCGCGGGCCAGGCCGCGTATCACCAGCGGGCGATCGAGGGCCATCAGGGCCGCCCGGTCCGGCACGGCGCCGGCGTCGGTTTCCTCGATGGCCTGAGTCGGCGCCATGCTCAGGCGCGAGCCGCATCCGCGGCGCGCGCCGCCGCGATGAAGGCCGCCAATCGCGCCGGATCCTTGATGCCCGGCGCCGATTCGATGCCACTGGATACGTCCACGCCCCACGGCCGCGCGATGCGGATGGCTTCGGCCACGTTGCCGGGGTGCAATCCGCCAGCGAGGATCAGCGGTTGCGCCAGGCCTCGCGGCATCAGCGACCAGTCGAACGCCTTGCCGCTGCCGCCCGCATCGCCCAGGCCGTGCCCGTCGAGCACCAGCCCCGCCGCGCCCGGGTACGCACGCAGCCGCTGCATCGCATCGCTTCCGTCGCCCATCGCGATCGCCTTGAGGTAGGGCCGTCCGAACTGCGCGCACCAGTCGTCGCGCTCGGCGCCATGGAATTGCAGTAGCGCCGGCTGCACCGCGGCGATCACCTCGTCGACGAAAACGGCATCCTCGTCCATGAACAACGCGACGGTCGTGACCATGGGCGGCAGCGCGCGGGCGATCGCGCGGGCCTGGCCGATAGCCACCTGCCTGCGGCTGCGTTGGGTGAAGATCAGCCCGATCGCGTCGGCGCCCAGTTCGGCGGCCAGCACGGCATCCTCGACGCGGGTCATGCCGCAGCACTTGATGCGGATCATGCGCTCACCTCCGCCGGCAGCCCCCAGTGCGTTTCGTAACGCGGGCCGAGGAAAGTCAGCCCGGAGGATGGCGCGGTCGGCCCTGCCACTTCGCGATCGCGCCCTGCGAGCAGCTCCGCCAGCCATGCAACCGGTTGTTGCCCACGCCCTACCGGCAGCAGGGAACCGACGATGTTGCGCACCATGTGATGCAGGAAGGCGTTGGCCTCGATCTGCACGATCACCTGCTCGCCCTCGCGCCGCACTTCCAGGCCCAGCACGCAGCGTCGCGCGTGCGCGGCCTGGCAGGACACCGCGCGGAAAGCCGAAAAATCGTGCTCGCCCAGCAACGCCTGTCCGGCCTGATGCATGGCCGATGCATCCAGCGGTGTTCGTTCCCACGCGACGTAACGGGCATCCAGTGCAGCGCGCACCGGGCGGTTGAGGATGGTGTAGCGATAGCGCCGGCTGCGTGCGGAAAAGCGCGCGTGGAAGGCCTCGGGTACCGGCTGCGCCCACAACACCGCTACAGCGGTGGGCAAATTGGAACATGCACCCAGCACCCAGCTGCGCATGTCGCGCTCGACCTCGGTATCGAAATGCACTACCTGGCAACGCCCGTGCACGCCGGCGTCGGTGCGCCCGGCGCAGGTCACCGTGACCGGCTGCGCGGCCACGCGCGAGAGCGCCTGCTCCAGCGCGCCCTGCACGGTCGAACCGTGGGACAGGCGCTGCCAGCCGAGGAAATCGGTGCCGTCGTACTCGACGCCCAGGGCGATGCGCATGCGGTGGTTCCTGCGAAACAGCCTGGAAGCGTAGGGTGGGCTTCAGCCCACCGCAACCTGACCGGATGCGGAGGACGAAAACGGGAAGCCAGTTTACGCAGTCCGGATACAAGAAGGGCCGGCATGGCCGGCCCTTCCTGCGAGCGATGGAGACGGCTTCAGGAAAGCGAGTCGATCAGGCGCTGCGCCGCATCCCTCTGCATCTGGGTGCCCTCGTTCATCACTTCCTCGAGCATGGCGCGGGCGCCGTCGGCGTCGCCCATGTCCATATAGGCACGCGCCAGGTCCAGCTTGGTGTCGATCGGGTCGTCGCTGAACTGGCCCATTTCCTGCGGCTCGGCGGCGGTCGCGCTGCCGGTGGTGTCGTTCACCGGCTCTTCGAAGTTCCAGGTCGAGGGCGTCGCGTCTTCCACCGGGGCCGGCTCGACGTTACGCATGACCGTAAGGTCCTCGTCCTCGTCGGCGACATTCAGCGCGGGAGTCTCGGCCGGGGCCGGGCGCGGCGGGGTGAGGTCGAAATCGAAGTGGTACTCGCTGACCTTGGGCCGCTCGTCGCTGGCCGGCTCGTCGTGGATCGCGGTTTCTTCGGCGTGGCTGGCGTAGTTGTCCAGGTCGAACGGCTCCATGTCCTCACCGATGACCTGGTGGCGCTCATCCTCGCGCGAATCGAACGCGTCCTGCGCGCCCTGCCCGGCAAACAGCGGATGACCCGGCACCAGATCCTCGCCCATGGCGACCACGTCCTGCCACTCGTCCTGCTCGGGGTCGACGATATGGGCGTGCATCGCCTCGGCCGCGGCTTCGAAATGGTCGACGTCCCGGCGGGAGTAGTACAGGCTCACCAGTTCCAGGTGCAGGCCGATGTCGTCCGGGTGTTCTGCCAGCTGGTCGAGCAACTCGTCCTGGTCCGGATCCGCGCTGACGGGCGCGGACGTATCCGGCACCGCGCCGAAGCGATCGGCCAGCGAGGGGGCCGTGGACACGGCGCGCGGACCTGCCGGCTTGCGGCGACGACCCAGCAGCGCAAGCAGGATCAGCAACAGGACGGCGCCACCGGCAGCAGCCCACACCCACGGCTGCATGAACCAGGGCTGCTCCGCCGACGCGGGGGTGACCGGCTTGCGGGTCACCGGCTTGACCGGCTTGCTGGCCGGCTTGGCGACCGGGGCGACGGCCGGAGCCGCCGCCGCGCTTTGCGCGGACGGCACGGAGGTTGTCGTGGCGACGGAACCGGTGCTACCGGGCTTGGCCGGCGTGGCGATAGCCGTACCCGCGGCGGCCGGCTTGGTGGAGGTTTCGGCGAGCGCCGCGGCCGGAGCCGTGACGGCAGTCGAAGCCGCGGCCGGCAGGCCGGCCTTCTTGCGGGCATCGGCGAGCTTGTGCTGCAGCTCGGCGATCTCGTTGTCCTTGAGCGCGAGCAGGCGGGTGTTCTTGTCGTTGATGTCCTGCAGGTCCTTCAGGCGCGACTTCAGGTCCGCACTCTGCTGCTGCAGGGTGGTCAGCGTTTCCTGGGTACGCATCAGGTCCTGGCGCAGGGCCGCATCACCCTTGCCGCCCTGGGCGCCAGCGCCCTTGCCGCCCTGCTTTGCCGGCACCAGCGCCAACCGGTCCGCCGACGTGCTGGCCGGTGTGTTGGAGGCTTCCGTACGTGCAGCCGCATCGGCCACGGTGGTGGTCGAGCCGGTCGACTGGGCGCGCCAGTCGCCGTTCTGCTGGCGGATCTCCGCCATCGCGGCGGCCACGTTCATGGCCTGCGCTTCCTGGCTGGTCGGCACGCGCAGCACCGCACCACTCTTCAGCGCATTGATGTTGTCCTGGTAGAACGCGTCCGGATTGGCCTGCTTGAGAGCCAGAATCATCTGGCTCGCATCCACGCCGGCAGGGGTGACCTGGCGGGCGATGCCCGACAGCGTCTGGCCACGTTCGACCTGGTATTGGCCGCCCGCGGCGACGCGACCGGCGCCCGGCTGGGCGGCGGTGGAACCGGCCGTGGCCGGACGCGCGGTGGCGCGGGGCGCGTTGCCGCGCGGAGCACGAACGCTGGGCGCCGTTGGCGTGGTACCCGGCGGATCGAGCAGGACCGGGAACTCGCGCAGGCTGCGGCCCGACTCGTTGTCCACTTCCACCAGCAGGTCGAGGTAGGGATCGTTGACCGCCACCGCGCTGGTGATGCGGATCACCTTGCGTCCGCCCACGTCGACGATGCTGAACTGCAGCGGCAGGTCGGGCCGGACACCGGCCAAGCCGGCGCGGGCGAAGTCTTCCGGCGAGGCCAGGCGCGCGGTGAGGTTGCGCAGCTCGGCGGGGCTGTCCGGCGTAAGCGGAATCTCCGCGAGCAGCGGCTGGCCGAGGGCGGACTTGACCTGGATCTGGCCCAGTTCGAGCGCCGCCGCCTGGCTGCTGCCCAGCGCCAACGCCAGCAGCATCGACAGTTTCAACGAACGATTCATCGCTTCGATTCCCCCAAAAGCCCGAGACGCTTCATGCCATCGCCGCGGGCTGCGGCGATACCGGATCGCGCGTCACTTTAGTTATATGTAGGCCAATCAACAATAGCTGCGGCGACCGCTTAGCGCATATTGCTGCGGTCTGTTCTCGCTCCAGCGGCGGGTCATCGGCCCGTATTGCCCTTCTGCCGTTGGCCGGCAAGGGCCTCCAGCTGGCGTTGCAGCCGGGCGATTTCCCGGTCCTGCTCATCCAGGCGGTCGCTGGCCTGGCGGCTATGCGACTCCTGCTCGGTAAGCTGGCGCTGCAGCTGCACGATCTCCGCCCCCCGGGCGCGCAGCTGCCGTTTGAGGTGCACCTGCGCGGGCGCCGCCTGCCCCGCCACCGCGGCCTGTTCCGGACCGCCGTCGGCGAAGGCCGGCAGCGTGACGAGGGTCAGCAACGGCAGCAGGAGCCAGGGTTTTCGCATCAGAGATAGTCCTCGATCAGCCGCTCGGCGATCTGTACCGCATTGAGCGCGGCGCCCTTGCGGATGTTGTCCGCCACGATCCACATATCCAGGCCGCGTTCGTGCGAGATGTCCTCGCGGATGCGGCCCACGAACACCGGATCCTTGCCGGCGGCATCGCCCACCGGAGTCGGATAACCGCCCGGCTTGCGCTCGTCCATGACCACCACACCCTCGGCCTGCTCCAGCAGCGCGCGGGCCTCATCGGCGCCGATCTTGTCGCGGGTTTCCACGTGCACCGCCTCGGCGTGGCCGTAGAACACCGGCACCCGTACGGCCGTAGGGTTCACCGCGATGGAGTCGTCCTCCAGGATCTTGCGCGTCTCCCACACCATCTTCATTTCTTCTTTGGTGTAGCCGTTGGACTGGAACTCGTCGATGTGCGGGATCACATTGAAAGCGATCTGCTTGGGAAATTTCTTGCCCGGCTCCACATCCTGGAAGTTCAGCAGGGCCGCGGTCTGGCGGCCGAGCTCCTCCATGCCGCTGCGGCCGGCGCCCGAAACGGACTGGTAGGTGGCCACGTTGATGCGTTCGATGCCCACGGCGCGGTGGATCGGCGCCAGCGCCACCAGCATCTGCATGGTCGAGCAGTTGGGATTGGCGATGATGCCGCGGGTGGTGTAGTCGGCAATGGCGTGCGGGTTGACCTCGGCGACCACCAGCGGGACGTCGTCCTGGTAGCGGAACTCGGAAGTGTTGTCGATCACCACGGCGCCCGCCGCGGCCGCGCGCGGGGCATGCACGCGACTGACCGAGCCGCCGGCGGAAAAGAAGGCAATGTCCACGCCGTCGAAGTCGTAATCGGCCAGGTTCCTGACCGTGACCTGCTTGCCGCCAAAGGAAATTTTCTCCCCGGCCGAGCGCTCGCTGGCCAATGGCACCAGTTCGCCAACGGGAAAATCGCGCTCGGCCAGGATGCCCAGCAGGGTTTCGCCAACCGCGCCGGTGGCGCCGACCATGGCGACCTTGTAGCTGCTCTTCTTGCTCATGGGATGTCTTGCTGCCTGTGTGAGGAGGTGATCAGGGCGCCGGCCGCGCGGCCAGCACCCCGGGGTTGAGGAGGGAGGGCGGATGCCCCGCGTCAGGGCCATGGCCGAACAACGCCAGTACGTTGTCCACCGCCAGCGCGGTCATCGCGCGGCGAGTGTCCCAGGTGGCGCTGGCAATGTGCGGACTGAGGATGACGTTGTCGAGCGCGAGCAGGGCCGGGTGGACGGCGGGCTCCCCTTCGAACACGTCCAGCGCGGCGGCGGCCAGGCGCCGCCCGGCCAGGGCGGCGGCCAGCACCGCATCATCGACGACTCCGCCGCGGGCGATGTTGACCAGTACGGCGGTGGGTTTCATCGCTGCCAGCTCGGCCGCGCCGATGGCGTGGTGGCTCTCGGCGGTCAGGGGCACTGCCAGCACCAGGAAGTCCGACTCGGCCAGCAGCGTGGATTTGTCCACGTAGCGCGCCGCGCATCCGGCCTCTACATCGGCCGGCAGTCGCGAACGGTTGTGGTAGGCGACCTGCATGCCGAAACCTGCGGCGCGGCGCGCGATCGCCTGTCCGATGCGTCCCATGCCCAGAATGCCCAGCGTGCGACCCCGCGTGTCGAGCCCCAACCAATCCTTGAACCCGTTGGCGTGCCAGCGCCCCTCCCGCAGCCAGCGCTCGGCCGCGCCGATGTGGCGCGCCGAACCCAGCAGCAGCGCCCAGGTGAAGTCGGCCACGCTTTCGCTGAGCACGTCCGGGGTATTGGACGCGGCGATGCCCGCCGCGGTCAGTGCAGGGACGTCCAGGTTGTCGTAACCGACCGCGAGGTTGGCGACGATGCGCAGGCGCGGGGCGTTCGCCACTTCCGTGGCACCGATACGCTGGTTCAGTCCCACGATCGCGGCATCGCAGGACGCGAGCTTGCCGGTCAGTACGGCCGGCGGAAACACGGTTTCCTCCGCCTCGGCCGCCACTTCGAAGTGCGGTTCCAGCCGAGCGACGATGTCGGAAAAGGTGGGACGCGAGATCCACACCCGCGGCTTGCCGATCATGGGGATTCCGTAGTGAAAGCTCAGGCGATCCGCGGGGCGACCGGCCCCACGTCGCCGCATTGCGCGCGATGCCGCAGCGCGTGGTCCATCAGCACCAGCGCCAGCATGGCCTCGACGATGGGCGTGGCGCGGATCCCCACGCAGGGATCGTGCCGCCCTTTGGTGACCACCTGCACCGGTTCGCCGGCCAGGTTCACGCTTTGCCCCGGCACCAGGATGCTGGAGGTCGGCTTGAACGCCACCGACACCGTCACCGGCTGGCCGGTACTTATCCCGCCAAGGATGCCACCGGCATGGTTGGACGTAAAGCCGTCCAAATGCATTTCATCCCGATGTTGCGTTCCGCGCTGTGCAACCGCCGCGAAGCCAGCGCCGATCTCCACGCCCTTGACCGCATTGATCGACATCATCGCTGCCGCCAGGTCGCCATCGAGCTTGCCGTACACCGGCTCGCCCCAACCCGGCGGCACGCCCTCGGCCACCGCGCTGACGCGTGCCCCGACCGAATCGCCGGACTTGCGCAACGCGTCCATGGTCTTTTCCAGTTCCGGCACCTGCCCCGCGTCCGGCCAGAAGAACGCATTGGCTTCCACTGCACCCCAGTCGAAACCGCGCGGCACGACATCGCCTAACTGGGCCAGGTAGCCGCGCACCCGCACGCCGTGGCGCTCGACCAGCCATTTCTTGGCGACCACCGCGGCGGCCACACGCATGGTGGTCTCGCGCGCCGAGGCGCGGCCGCCACCGCGCGGGTCGCGGATGCCGTATTTCTGCCAGTAGGTGTAGTCGGCGTGGCCGGGACGGAAGGTCTGCGCGATGTCGCCGTAATCCTTGCTGCGCGGGTCGGTGTTGCGGATCAGCAACGCAATCGGCGTGCCCGTGGTGCGCCCCTCGTAGACGCCCGAGAGGATTTCCACTTCGTCCGCCTCGTGGCGCTGCGAGGTGTGCCGGCTGCGGCCGGTCGCGCGGCGATCGAGGTCGTGGCGGAACTCCTCGGGCGCGATCGCCAACCCGGGCGGGCAACCGTCGATGACGCAGCCGATCGCCGGCCCATGGCTTTCGCCGAAGGTGGTGACGGTGAAGAGCTTGCCAAAGGAATTGCTGGACATGCCGCGCGCCCGCTACGAGGAAGCCGAAGCATAACGGCTCGCCGACAAGCTCTGTAGGAGCGCCCTTGGGCGCGACCGCGAACCCCACTGCCGCGCGACCATCGGGACGGCGGTCGCGCCCAAAGGTGCTCCCGCAACGACGCTCAGGCCGCCTGCCACTCGCGCGAGAGGATGGCGAACACGACGTCGTCCACCCACTCGCCGTGCAGCCACAGGCTCTCGCGGAAATGCGCCTCCTGGCGCATGCCCAGCGTCTGCAGCAGGCTCATGCACGCGGTGTTGCGCGGATCGACCGAAGCGTGGATGCGGCGCCAACCGAGTACGTCGAAACCTTGGTGGAACAGACCTTGCAGCGCCTCGCGCGCGTAGCCCCTGCCCTGGTGCGCGGGCGCCAGACTGATGCCGAACTCCACCGAATCGCCCGGCGTGGCCGGCAGGCACACGCCAAGGTCGCCGATCAGCGCTCCGCTCTCCCGCAAGCGGATCGCACGCTGGAACCAGAGGCCAGGCGCCGGCTCTGCCTGCGTGTCGATGAACGCGCACGCCTCCGCGACACTCGCCGGACGCCACCCCTGGAAGCGCGCCACCACGGGATCGGCCCGGCAGGCGAAAAGGGCTTCGGCATCGCCCGGGTGCAGGCGATCGAGCAGCAGGCGGTCGGTGGTCAGTTCCATGCGGCCGCTTCCTTCGGTGCTCAGCGGCGCGCGTCGGCTGCGGCGCGAATCGCGGCGGCGTGCTCGACCAGATCGCGGCGCTCGAGCGCGAACACGCCCATCGGCCCGACCTTGAACTCGATCCACACGAATGGCACCTCAGGCAACAGCGCGGCCAGCGCGTGCTCGCTCTCGCCCACCTCCACGATCAGCAGGCCGTCGTCGCTCAGGTAGTCGGCCGCCTGATCGAGCATCCGCAGGCAGATGTCCAGGCCATCCTCGCCCGAGGTCAAGCCGAGCTTGGGTTCATGGCTGTATTCGCCGGGCAGCGCCGCGTACTCGTCCTCGGTCACGTAGGGCGGGTTGGACACGATCAGTTCGTAGCGGCGGCCTTTCACGCCATCGAACAGGTCCGACTTGATCGCTTCCACGCGCCCTTCGACGTGCTGGAAGACGATGTTCTCGCGCGCCAGAGACAGCGCCTCGTCGCTGATGTCGACGATGTCGACCTGCCACTCGGGGTTGTACTCGGCCATGGCGATGCCGATGCAGCCCGACCCCGTGCACAGGTCCAGCGCCCGCTCGACGTGGCGGCCGTCCAGCCACGGCGCGAAGCCCGACTCGATCAGCTCGGCGATGGGCGAGCGCGGCACCAGCGCGCGGCGGTCGCTCTTGAACTTGAGCCCGGCGAACCAGGTCTCGCCGACCAGGTAGGCCACCGGCAGCCGCTCGTTGACGCGCCGCTCTATCAACTCCAGCACGCGCTGGCGCTCCGCGGCCGTGAGCTTGCCCGCGCCGTAGGCTGGCGGGATGTCCGGCGGCAGGTGCAGGCTGGCCAGCACCAGGTGGGTCGCCTCGTCGATCGGGTTGTCGTGGCTGTGACCGAAGGTCAGCCCGGCGGCGGAGAAGCGGCTGGCGCCGTAGCGGATGAAGTCGATGATGCTGGCAAGTTCGGCTGTCACGGGCCTTTCCTGGCGGGCGCGGCATGGAGGATCGGCGATTATCCCTCACCGCCGCGCTCAGGGCGAACGCGTTGCCCCTTATACTGGCTGGATGACTTTCGCCGTCCTCGTGCAATACCTCCTTCCACACCGCGCGCTGTCGCGGGTGGTCTACTGGGCCACGCGCTGGACCTGGCGGCCATGGAAGAACTTCCTGATCGGCCAGATCGTGGAGCGCTATAAGGTGGACATGGCCGAGGCCGCACAGCCGGACCCGTTCGCCTACCAGCACTTCAATGCCTTCTTCACCCGCAAGCTGAAGCCCAACGCGCGGCACGAGGACGGCGATCCGACCGCGCTGATCTCGCCGGCGGACGGACGCATCAGCCAGGCCGGGCGCATCGTGGACGGGCGCATCTTCCAGGCCAAGGGGCAGGACTACACCGCCGCCGAGCTGCTCGGCGACGAGGAAGCGGCAGCGCCCTACCGTGACGGCGATTTCGTCACCATCTACCTGTCCCCGCGCGACTACCACCGCGTGCACATGCCGCTCGGCGGCACGTTGCGCGAGACCGTGCACATTCCCGGTCGCATCTTCAGCGTGGCGCCGTTCGCGGTGGAGGCAATCCCGCGACTGTTCGCCCGCAACGAGCGCCTGGTATGCCATTTCGACAGCCCGAACGGCCCGTTCGTGGCGGTGATGGTCGGCGCCGTGCTGGTGTCCTCCGTGGCCACCGTGTGGGACGGACTGGTGATCCCGCCGTACGCTTCGGACATCCGCCGCAAGTCATTCGCCGGCCAGGGCATCACGCTGGCGCGCTTCGCCGAGATGGCACGCTTCAACATGGGCTCGACGGTGATCCTGCTGTTGCCGCCCGGGATGATCGAACTGGACGCGCTCCAATCCCAGCAGACGGTCAAGCTGGGCCAGCACCTGGGCCGACGGCCGCTGCCGAACGACTGACGCAAAGCGTCATTCTGTGACGTTCTAGGCGCACCCGTGCACAACGCTTGGCTATGCTCCGGCCGTCAAACGGCTCCGGGGGAGAACCCATGCGATCGATCGTCCCGCTCATCGCCTTCGTACGCGGCCAGCAGTTGGAACGTCAGTTCCGCCGCATCAGCAAGGGCCTGGAAACACTGCCCGCCGCCGCTCGCGCGAGGCTGAGCCTGCTCACGCTGCGCGAAATCGGCCAGGCCGCGCGCAGCGAGTTCCCCCATCTCTACGGCACCCCGCCGCAGGACCGCTATCTGCCCTGGGGACGCGGCACCGCCACCGGCTTCGCCCGCGCCTGCTCGGACAACCCGGAAGTCGCCCTGCGCGGCATGGCGTTGTGGCTGGCGGTGGCCTATCACGAGACCAAGGATTCGCCCCATGCGTTCGTGCGCTCGCGCCACCGGCAATTGCTGCGCGTGGTGCGCGAGCTGAAGGAACTGCACGGTAGCGGCGCCCGCGAACGCGAGGACGTGGTGGAGAGCTGGATGCAGTCCAGCGCCGCGGCCTGAGTCGGTGATAGGGGGGCTAGAAGCTCGCCCTACTCATGCTCCTTGGGGCGTAGCCCACCGCCCCCAAACACCTCAGCGCCGGCAGGATGGCAATCGCAGCACCTGCCCCGCGCGGATGCTGTGGTGCTTGAGGTCGTTGATGTCCGACAGCTCGCGCACGTCCGAACATCCCAGCTTGTGCACGATGCCCAGCAGCGTGTCGCCGCGGCGCACGACGTAGCGCGAATGCGGATGCACGGTACGCTTCGGTTCCGGCTTGACCACCTCCGGCACCACCGGCACCACCGCCGAATGCAGGTCGCCCGCCAGGATCGGCCACGGCCCATCGACGCAGCGCGATGCGTAGACCGACTCCAGTTGCTTCGGTACCTGCAGCTGGCTGCCGGCCGGCTGCTCGTCCTGCGGATTGAGTCGCGGGTTCAAGTTGCGCAGCGTGCGGAACCAGCCATCGTCCATGCCCTGCGCCGAGCCCATGCAGATGGTCAGCTCGGACAGCGAGGCGGGGCGCTTGAGCGTGATGCGGCCCGGCGCACCGTCGATCTTCGGGAAGTTCAGGTTGTAGCTGTCCGGATGCAGGAACAACCACGCCGCGGCCAGCACCGCCGGCACGTACTCGCGGGTTTCCTCCGACAGCTGGTTGTAGATCGTCGGGTCGTAGAAGCTCGCGGCCGTGTTGTCGCCGACCATTCGGCGCATGCGTCCCTCGCCTCCGTTGTAGGCGGCCAGCGAAAGCTCGAGGTTGTCGTTGAACGCCTTCAGTTGCTCGTCCATGTATGCGGCGTTCGCGCGCGCTGCCTCGGACGGATCGAAACGCGTGTCGAAGCCGCTCTGGTTGTTCAGGCCAAAGCGCAGGCCGGTGGCATACATGAACTGCAGCGGGCCGGCAGCGCCGGAGCGTGAGACGGCGTGCACCTTGCCGCCGGACTCCTTGGCCATGATGCCGAACAGCAGCGCCTCGGGCAGGTCGGCCTTGTCGTACTGCGGCCACATTTCGTAGCGCATGTACTGGTAGTTGATCCAGGTATCGACCAGGTTCGAGCGCCACTGGGTCAGCCACATCTCCAGCGCGGCCTTGACCGGGCCGTTCATGGCGATCAGTTCGGAGAGCTTGTGCCCACGCAACAGGGTCACCGCGCGCTGGGCCTGCGGCAGCGCGGCGACGCCGCCGGGCTTGCCGGCCACGGCTTCCTCGGGCGCTTCCTCGCCGACGGTTTCCAAGTCGTCACCGGCGAAGAAGCTGCCGTCCTTCAGCCGCAGCAGGCGATCGAACACCGAATAGAACCGCTGCGAGTCGCAACCGGGCGTGGCGCCACAGCGAGCGGCAGCCTGCTTGAGGCTGTCCAGCGAGTCCCTGAGGCTCTGCTCGGACGCCTGATCGTCGCCCTCGCGTGCCTGCTGCAGCGCGGTCTCGTAGCCCTTGCTGGCCTGATCGAGCTGCGTATACAGCGCGTTGACCCCGCCGGAGGCGCGACTGCCGCCTCCGCTGGCGCAGGCGGTAAGCAGGATGAGCCCGGCAGCCAGCGGCGCCAAGCGGAAACGATGGGCAAGAATAGACAGCGGCATGACGAAAGCTTGACGGCGGGGATACATTCACCTTAGCGCATGCAGACCTGATGCCAAAACCGCGGCGCCCGCCAGAACCCGCGAACTGCGACCTGCATCCGCTTGGCTACAATCGCGCATCCGACGCACGGAGCGCCTGCATGTCCGAGATCCTGATTGGTCGCAACGACACCGCCGAGGTCGCGCTCGAATCGCGCTACGGCAACCGCCACGGCATGGTCGCCGGCGCCACCGGCACCGGCAAATCCGTTTCGCTGATGGTGTTGGCCGAGGGGTTCTCGCGGCTGGGCGTGCCCTGCGTGCTGGCTGACGTCAAGGGCGACCTGGCCGGCCTGGCGATCGCGGCGAGCGAGCCCAACGACAAGATCAAGGCGCGCCTGTCCAAACTCCGTCTCGCCGACTGGCAGCCGCAGGCCAATCCGGTGATCTTCTGGGATCTTTACGGCAAGCAGGGCCACCCGCTGCGCACCACGGCCAGCGACATGGGTCCCACCCTGCTCGGCCGCGTGCTGGAACTCAACGACACACAGCAGGGTGTGCTTGAAATCGTGTTCAAGCTGGCCGACGACCAGGGCTGGCTGCTGCTGGACCTGGCCGACTTGCGCGCCCTGCTCACCTTCGCCGCGGACAACGCCAAGGACATCTCCACCCAGTACGGACTGATCGGCAAAACCAGCATCGCCGCCATCCAGCGCGCGCTGCTGGCGCTGGAGCAGGCCGGAGGTGAGAATTTATTCGGCGAGCCCGCGCTGGAACTGGCCGACCTGATGCGCCAGGACATGGGCGGCCACGGTGTGATCAATGTGCTCGCCGCCGACCAGCTGATCCTCAAGCCCCGGCTCTATACCACCTTCCTGCTGTGGCTGCTGTCGGAGCTGTTCGAGCAGTTGCCGGAAGTGGGCGACCTGGAGCAGCCCAGGCTGGTGTTCTTCTTCGACGAGGCGCATCTGTTGTTCGACGACTGCCCGCCGGCGCTGCGCCAGCGCGTGGAGCAAGTCGTGCGGCTGATCCGCTCCAAGGGCGTGGGCGTGTACTTCTGCTCGCAGAACCCGGACGACGTGCCGGACGAAATCCTCGGCCAGCTCGGCAACCGCATCCAGCACGCGTTGCGCGCCTTCACTCCTCGCGACCAGAAGGCCGTGCGCGCGGCCGCCGAAACCTTCGCACCCAACCCCGGGCTTGATGTGGCCGAGGCGATCGGCCAACTCGGCGTGGGCGAGGCGCTCGCCTCTACCCTGCGCGAGGGCGGCGTGCCCAGCCCGGTCGAGCGGGTGATGGTGACCACGCCGCGTTGCCGCATCGGCGCGATCAGCGAGGCCGAACGTGCCGCGGTGCGCCAGCGCTCGCCGGTGGGCGGCAAGTACGAAACCGCCGTCAATCGCGACTCCGCGGCGGAAATGCTCGCCCGACGCACCGACACCCGGGCCGCCGACGCCACCACCGTCGCCAACCCCTCGCAGAAGCCGGAGGACAACGCCTGGAGCGGCGCGGTGCACGACGCGCTGCTTGGCACCAAGCGTCGCCAGGGCATGATCGAAACGATGGGCAAGCAGGTCGTGCGCACGATGGGCAGCCAGCTTGGCCGGCAGATCCTTCGCGGCGTCCTGGGCGGCATCTTCGGCGGGAGCCGCCGATGAGCCGCTGGCGCCCTCCTGCGCCATCCTCGACCGCGATCGTTACGCGGGAGGGCTTCGAGAAGCTCAAGGCCGAGCTCGATCATCTGTGGCTCACGCTGCGGCCCGAGGTGGTCAAGGCACTGGCCGCGGCTGCGGCCGAGGGCGACCGCTCGGAGAACGCCGAGTACACCTACCGCAAGAAGCAGCTGGGTGAGATTGACCGGCGTGTGCGCTACTTGAGCAAGCGCATCCCCCTGCTCAAGGTCGCCGAAGGTGCGCCAGGCGACCGCGAGACGGTGTTTTTCGGTGCCAGCGTGGCATTGGAAAACGTCGACAGCGGCGAGGCCGTGCGCTATCGCATCGTCGGCCCCGACGAGACCGACGCGAAGCGTGGCTGGATCAGCGTCGATTCCCCGCTGGCCCGCGCGCTGCTCAAGAAGAAACTCGACGACGAGTTCGAGGCCGAGCTGCCGGCTGGCCGCACGCGCTTCGCCGTCGTTGCCGTGGATTACACGTCCGGCTGAGAACCGAGCGCCGCCAGTTCCTGGCCCACGTAGACGACCAGGAACAGGCCCAGCAGCACCAGGATCGCGGCCAGCAGCTTCTCGCCCACCGGGCCGGCGTAATCCTCCATGCGCTCGTGGGCGATGTCGCGCCGGTTGCGCAGGAAGCGTGCCGAGGCGAGCAGGATGATCAGCGCGCCGAACACGATGAGCATGAGCCCTACCCATTCGGTCAGACGCAGGTGCAGGTGCAGCCTGTGCGCCGCGCGCGAGGCGTTCGACGAGGCGTAGGTGATGAACAGGTCGAAGCGCTCGACCAGGAAGCCGAACGCCATCACCGCGATCGCCGTGCGCACCCAAGCCAGGTAGGTGCGCTCGTTGGCAGCGTGGTCGTTGAAGCGTGGGATCACGCGGGCGCTCCACCGTGCGGGAGGGCCACTGTGCCTGGAGCGGCGTCAACGGGCCGTGGGGTGGAGGGGCCGCGCGCTCCTAAGCCCGCAGCGGCTCGGGATACACCCTTCCCACGCGCAACGGCTGGTAACAGGCCGCCTGCCGATGGAACGCCTCGCTCGCGCTGCCCGCGCACCATCCCGGAATCCCCGACAACGGCAGAGGCCGCAACTCCTGCGGATCGCGCAACAGGCGTCCTTGCGCAATCGCTTGAACCACCGTTTCGCGCACCGCCTCCTGCCCGATCACCGCGATCGCCTTGCCGACGAGCAAGCGATCCGGCGTCAGCGCGTGTTCGAGCAGGGCATGTCCGAACACCATCAATTCCAGCGAACCGTCCACCCACGCATCACGCCGCCGCCAGAACAGGCCATGCCAGTCGTGTGCGTCCCACAAGGCCAGCAGCGTGGGGTCGCGCAGCGCAAGGATCACGCCCCCTTCGTCGAAGTGCGTCAGCGCGCACTGCGGACGGCTGCGGCTCTTTGCGCCGGCCCGCGCGATTTCGGCCACCTGTTGGGCATTGAGCGCGCGCTTGAGCGGCGCGTGGCGCAGCCAGGCCAGTGCGTTGAACAGGTCGTGCCAGTTGCGCTCGCGGGTGGCAATGGCGCCGGTTTCGGCGATGCGTTGTTCATAATGGCGGCCGTCGGCGAGCAGTGCAGGCGTCTGCCCGACGAAGCGCTCACGCGAGCCGGCGGGCCAGTGCGCATTGAGCACGTCGAGCGAGGGCCAATCCGGCCCGCGCAACAGGTCTGCGTACTCGTCCCAGCCGGCCAGCGGCGGCCGTCCGAACACGGCCGGATCCACCGCATCGCGCGCCGGCGCGACGTAGCGCATGGACGGCTAGACCACCTTGAGCAGCGGTTGCGCCAGGCGCGCGTGCAGGTCGTGTTCGTCGGCGCCTTCGACCACCACCTGTACGAACTGGCCGGGCTTGAGGCCCTGGCCATCGGCGATGTGCACCAACCCGTCGATCTCCGGCGCATCGGCCGCCGAGCGCGCCACCGCGCCATCGGACCCCGCCTCGTCGACGAGCACGGTCAGCGTGCGCCCGAGCTTGCGCTGCAGCTTGGCCGCGGAGATCTCCGCCTGGACCGCCATGAAGCGCTCGAGCCGGTCTTCCTTCAACTCTTCGGAAACGGGGTTCGGCAGATCGTTCGCCCGGGCGCCTTCGACCGGCGAATAGGCAAACGCGCCGACGCGGTCGAGTTCCGCCTCGCGCAGGAAGTCGAGCAGTTCCTCGAACTCCGCATCGGTCTCACCGGGGAAACCGACGATGAAGGTGCTGCGCAGCGTGATGTCCGGCACCGCGGCGCGCCAGTTGCGGATGCGCTCGAGCGTCTTGTCGATGTTGCCGGGGCGCTTCATCAGCTTGAGGATGCGCGGGCTCGCATGCTGGAACGGGATATCGAGATAGGGAAGGATTTTTCCTTCGGCCATCAACGGCATCACCTCGTCCACGTGCGGGTACGGGTAGACGTAGTGCAGGCGAGTCCACACGCCGAGCTCGGACAAGCCCTGGCACAGCTCGGTCATGCGCGTGCGATACGCCTTGCCGCGCCACTCGCGCTCGGCGTACTTCAGGTCCACGCCGTAGGCGCTGGTGTCCTGCGAGATCACCAGCAGTTCCTTCACGCCGCCCTTGACCAGTTTCTCGGCTTCGAGCAGCACCTGGTCGACCGGCCGCGAGACCAGGTCGCCCCGCATCGAGGGGATGATGCAGAAGCTGCAACGGTGATTGCAGCCCTCGGAAATCTTCAGGTACGCGTAGTGCTTCGGCGTCAGCTTGACCCCGGTGTCGGGGATGATGTCCAGCAGCGGGTTGCGCTGCGGCGGCAGCGCCGTGTGCACCGCGCTCATCACGCTGGCGTAATCCTGCGGGCCGCTGATCGAGAGCACTTCCGGATAAGCCTCGCGGATCAGTTCAGATCGCTTGCCCAGGCAGCCGGTGACGATCACCTTGCCGTTCTCGTGCAGCGCCTCGCCGATGGCGTCCAGCGACTCCTGCACCGCCGCGTCGATGAAGCCGCAGGTGTTGACCACCACCGCGTCGGCCGCCTGGTAGCTGGGCACGATCTGGTAGCCCTCCACCTTGAGCTGGGTGAGGATGCGCTCGGAGTCGACCAGCGCCTTGGGGCAGCCGAGGCTGACGAAACCGATCTTGGGGGAGGCCTGCGACATGGGAGCTACCGAAAGAAGTGCCGTAAAAACCGGCCATTATACGTGAGCGGGCCTCTCACCACCGGGCCGTTATGCTTGGCGCTTCAGCAGCATGCAGGGAGCCGTCCATGGGGCAGTCGATCAACATTCCTACCAGCGGCACGCAGTGCATCGGCGGCTACCTGGCCAAGGCGCAGGGCAAGCCCAAGGGTGGCGTGGTGGTGGTCCAGGAGATCTTCGGCGTCACCGCGCATATCCGGGAAGTCGCGGATCGTTTCGCAGCCGCAGGTTATACGGCGATCGCGCCGGCGTTCTTCGACCACCTGGAAAGTGGCTTGGAGCTTCCCTACGACGAGGGCGGCATGCAGCGTGGGAAGGCGCTGGTCGACGAACTGGGGCTCGAGCGTGCAGTGGAGGACGTCGCCAGCGCAGCCGAGGCGATCAAGTCGGCCGGCAGGATCGGTACGGTTGGCTACTGCTGGGGCGGCACCGTCGCGCTGCTGTCGGCGCTGCGGTTGGGCATGCCGTCGGTGAGCTATTACGGTGCGCGCAACCTGCCCTTCCTGGGGGAGACGCCGAAAGCGCCGGTGATGTTCCATTTCGGCGAGCGCGACAGGAGCATTCCGCCCGAAGCGGTAGCCAAACATCGCGAGCGGCTGCCGCAGATGGACGTTTTCACCTATCCGGCCGGGCACGCCTTCAATCGCGACCACGACCCGCACTACGACCAAGCCAGTGCCACCCTGGCCTGGCAGCGCACGCTGGCCTTCTTCGACAAGCACTTGGCGAGCGCATGAGCCGCGTCGGATTCCAGCTCGATCCGCGCCTGGCAGCCGACACCCTTGCACTGGCCCGGCTGGACCTGTGCGACGTGCTGCTGATGAACGACTCGCGCTTCGCCTGGCTCGTGCTGGTGCCCCAGCGCGCGGGACTGGTGGAGATCGCCGATCTCACGCCTTCGGAGCGAACGCTGCTGTGGCACGAAGTCGACCGCGCCGGCGCCGCGTTGCGTGCGGTGGTGCCGTGCGACAAGCTCAACCTCGGCGCACTGGGCAATATCGTGCGCCAGTTGCATGTGCACGTGGTGGCGCGGCGCGAGGGGGATGCGGCGTGGCCGGGCCCGGTATGGGGCAGCGGCCGGGCGGAGCCCTACGGCGAGCACGCGCGGGAAGCCTTGCTCGACCGCCTGCGCGAAACCCTGTCGCGCTAGCCGCCATCGCGCTTGCAGGAGCTCGCAAGTGGGCTCCTGCAAGGAACGCCCGGTCACGCCGGGATTCGCAGCTCAGTACTGATCGGTACGCCCGGCCGCGCTCTTGTCCTGCTGCTCGTCGTTCATCTTGACCGGGGCGTGGTAGTCCTCCAGCGCACGCGCCTTGGTCTCGACCGGGTTGATCTTCTTGAGCGTGCCGTCGTCGTCGTAGTACGCGGCGAAACCGTAGTCGATCACCATGCGCGCCATGAACTGGAGGTGCGCCTTGCGGATCTTCGAATCGTCGCTGGGCACCAGCAGCACGGTCTTGGGCAACTTGCCGACATCCTTCAGGTAGGCGAAGTGGCTGCCGGTATCCAGCGCGGAAAGCACGGCGCCGTCGACCAGGAACTGGCCGCTCTTGTAGGCCTCAAGGGTAGTGTCGAACTCGGTCTGGGCCTTGGCGATGGCGGCCTCTTCCTTGACGCTGTTGCCGTGGCAGCCACCGAGCACCAGCAGGCTGCCCAACAGGAGCGCGGCGCCAGCGCGCTGGAACATCGTGGTGAAGCGGGTCATGGGGATCTCCTGGGTCGAACCTGGGAACAGGCGCAGTGTAGCGCCGGGCAACGCCGCGCCGACCGCTCCTGGCCGACGCGATTCAGGCGGCCGCTCAGGTACGCGGCAGGGTCACGCCCTGCTGGCCCTGGTACTTGCCGCCGCGGTCCTTGTAGCTGGTTTCGCACTCTTCGTCGGACTCGAGGAAGAGCATCTGCGCCACGCCCTCGTTGGCGTAGATCTTTGCCGGCAGCGGCGTGGTGTTGGAGAACTCCAGCGTCACGTGGCCCTCCCACTCCGGTTCCAGCGGGGTCACGTTGACGATGATGCCGCAGCGCGCGTAGGTGCTCTTGCCCAGGCAGATGGTGAGCACGTTGCGCGGGATGCGGAAGTACTCGACCGTGCGCGCCAGCGCGAAGGAATTCGGCGGAATGATGCACACGTCGGCCTGGACGTCGACGAAGCTTTCCGGGTCGAACGCCTTGGGATCGACGATGGTCGAATTGATGTTGGTGAAGATCTTGAACTCGCGTGCGCAGCGCACGTCGTAGCCGTAACTGGAGGTCCCGTAGGACACCAGTCTGTTGCCGTCGCGCAGCTTCACCTGGCCTGGCTCGAACGGCTCGATCATGCCGTGCTGCTCGGCCATGCGGCGGATCCACTTGTCGGACTTGATACTCACGCTCGCGCTCCATCGGTGGCCCGTTCGTCGGGCGCAAAACGGGGAAAATACATGGTCGGGCCGTGGAGGCGCCAGCCGTCTCTCTGGCGGCGCGCGTTCCTGGCGAGCGTGATCACGGCCTTATGGAGATGGCGGCCGCGTCCGAGGGCGCTCCTACCGCGGAGTCTTCGCGGCGAGCGCATGCTCGAGCGCGGTCAGCAACGAGCGCAGTTCGGCGCAGCGCTCGGGGCTGGCCAGCACCTCGTCGCGACCGCAACCGGCACCGGGCAACGCCACAGTGGCGCACGCGCCGCCCAGCACGCGCGCCGACATCGTGCGCAGGATTTCCTCCAGCGACTCCTGCGCATGGTGCGAACCGCGCCCGGAAGCATTGAGTAGTGCCACCGGCTTGCCGGGGAACTCCAGGCTTCCGACCAGCCAGTCCAGCAGGTTCTTGAAAGCGCCGGGAACGCCGTGGGCGTATTCGGGGCAGGCGATCAGCAGCGCGTCGGCCCGGCCGACCGCCTCGCGCAACGCCAGCGCCTGCGGCGGCACGGCGAGCGTCTCGATGTCCGGGTTGAACAGCGGCAAATCGCCCAGGCCGTCGTACGTCACCAGCTCAAGGCCATCAGGCGCGAGCGCCTGCGCCGCCTGCAGCGCCGCGGTGTTGGACGAGCGTCGGCGCAGGCTGCCGGACAGACACAGGACCCGCTTGCGCCCTGCCCTCATGCCGAGGGCGCGTTCTGCACCACGATCTTGCCCAGCCCCAGCGACTTGTTGCGCGGTTGCCGGGAGAGCCGCCCCGCGGCGTTGCGCGCGATCTCGCGGTAGCGCGCGGCCAGGTCGGAGTCCGGCATCGCCGCAACGGTGGGCGTGCCACCGTCGGCCTGCTCGCGAATGCGGATGTCCAGCGGCAGCGAACCCAGGTACGGCACCGCGTACTTCTCGGCCATGCGCATGCCGCCACCGCTGCCGAAGACGTGCTCCTCGTGGCCGCAGTTCGAACACACGTGGGTGGCCATGTTCTCGACCAGCCCCAGCACCGGCACTTCGACCTTCTCGAACATCTTCAGCGCCTTGATGGCGTCAAGCAGCGCGATGTCCTGCGGCGTGGTGACGATCACGGCCCCGGCCACCGGCACTTTCTGCGAGAGCGTGAGCTGGATGTCGCCGGTGCCGGGCGGCAGGTCGATCACCAGGTAGTCGAGCATGTCCCAACGGGTGTCGTTGAGCAGTTGCATCATCGCCTGGGTGACCATCGGGCCGCGCCAGATCATCGGCGTTTCCGGGTCGACCAGGAAACCGATCGACATCGCCTGCAGCCCGTGCGCCTGCATCGGGATGATGCTCTTGCCATCCGGCGACTGCGGCTTGCCCTCGATGCCGAGCATGCGCGGCTGGCTGGGTCCGTAGATGTCCGCGTCGAGCACGCCGACGCGCGCGCCCTCCGCCTGGAGCGCCAGCGCCAGGTTGGCCGACACGGTCGACTTGCCCACGCCGCCCTTGCCGGAGGCGACCACGATGATGTTCTTGACGTTCGGCAGCGGCGCCAGCACGCCCTGCACCTTGTGCGGCTGGATGCGGCTGGCGACGGACACGCTCGCCGCATCGATCGCGGGGTCGGCCTCAAGCGCCTGGCGAACACGATCGGCGAGACCGTCGATCACCGAGCCGGCCGGGTAGCCCAGTTGGATATCCACCGACACCCGCGCGCCGTCGACGCCCACCGCCCTCACGCTGTCGGCAACGGACGCGCCGGTATGCGGGTCGGCCAGGCCGCCGAGCAACTGACGCACGCGCGCCTCGTTCACTTCGCTCATGGGGAAACTGCTTCGGTTCGTGGGCTGCCAATTATGCCAGTCGCGCCCCCTGTCCTGCCTGATGCAGGTCAGTCGCGCACATTGCGCAATGCAGCTTGACGGCCTCGCGGCGGCTCGCCAGTCTGCTCACCGTACGCTTTCGTACGGGAGGACGACCATGAAGCCATTGTTCCGCCTTGCACTGTTCACGGGCCTGCTGCTCGGCAGCGCCGCCGTCTACGCCGCCACAGACACCCCGGTCGGCACCTGGAAGACCATCGACGATGCAACCGGCAAGCCCAAGTCGATCGTCGAGATCACCGAACAGAACGGCGAGCTGCAGGGCAAGGTGCTCAAGGTGCTGCAGTCGGACGAGGGCCCGAACCCGATCTGCCGCAAGTGCGACGGCGAGCGCAAGGACCAGCCGGTCGAGGGCATGGTGATCATGTGGGGCGTGAGCCGCGACGGCGACGAGTGGGACGGCGGCAAGATCCTCGATCCGCACAACGGCAAGACCTACAAGGTCAAGCTGAGCCTGCTCGAAGGCGGGCAGAAGCTCGACGTGCACGGCTATATCGGCTTCGCTCTGCTGGGCCGCAGCCAGGTGTGGGAGCGGCAACCGTAAAGCGGCGTGTCCCGCAGGTCGGCTTCAAACCACCGTGGCCGCAGGTGGGCCCAAGCCCCACCCTGCGGAATCAATCGAACGGCAGGTTGTCGATCAGCCGCGTGCTGCCCAGGCGCGCGGCGATCAGCGCGACCAGTCCCTGGCGTTCGTCGTCGGCCGGCTCGGCCAGGTCTTCGGCGCGGCGGATGACCGCATAGTCCGGTTCGAAGCCCGCGCGCTCCAGCGTCGAAGCCGCGACCTGCTCGATCACCTTCCGGGCATGGCCCTTCTCCAGAAGCTCGCGCATCTTCAGCAGCGTCTGGTGAATCTGCGGCGCCAGCGCGCGCTCGGCCTCGGTCAGGTACTGGTTGCGCGAACTCAGCGCCAGGCCATCGGCCGCGCGCAGGGTCGGCGCCGCCAGCACCTTCAGCGGCAGCGCCAGATCGCGCACCATGCGTTCGATCACCTTCAGTTGCTGGCAATCCTTCTGGCCGAACACGGCCACGTCCGGTTGCACCAGATTGAACAGCTTGCATACCACCGTGGCCACACCATCGAAATGGCCCGGGCGGTGCGCGCCTTCCAGCGTGTCGGTGATGCCTGGCACGTGGATGCTCACGCTCTGGGCCGCACCGAACGGATAGATCGTGGCGACATCCGGCGCGAACAGCAGATCGCAATCCATTTCGGCGAGCCCGGCCTGGTCCTGCGCCAGCGTGCGAGGGTAGCGGTCGAAATCCTCGCCCGGCCCGAACTGGGTCGGGTTGACGAATACGCTCGCCACGACGCGATCGGCGCGCGCGCGCGCCAGCTTGATCAGCGAATGGTGGCCCTCGTGCAGGTTGCCCATGGTCGGCACGAAGCCCACCGTCTGGCCCTGGATCCGCCAGCCGCGGATGGCCGCGCGCAACCCGGCGGCGTCTTGCACTGTCTGCATGGCGTCGGTACTCGGAAGGATCAGTCGAAGCAGTGTTCGGGAGCCGGGAAAGCGCCGCTGCGCACATCCTCGGCGAAGGCGGTGATGGCCTCGCCCACAGCATTGCGACCGGCAAGGAAATCCTTGCTGAACTTGGGGCGCTTGCCCGGCGTGATGCCCAGCATGTCGTAGATCACGAGTACCTGGCCGTCGCAATGCGGGCCTGCGCCGATGCCGATCACCGGGATCTGCACGGCACGGGTGACCCGATCGCCCAACGCACTGGGCACGCCCTCCAGCACCAGCAGGTCGGCGCCGGCGGACTGCACGGCCAACGCTTCGGACAGCACGCGGTCGGCAGCTTCCTGCTCGCGCCCCTGGATGCGGAAGCCGCCGAACTTGTGCACCGATTGCGGGGTGAGGCCCAGGTGCGCGCACACCGGCACGGCGCGCGCGGTGAGCATGGCGATGGCGTCGAGGATGTGCGGCGCGGCGCCTTCGATCTTCACCGCCGCCGCGCCCGCCTCGCCGACCAGCCGCGCGGCCGCTTCCAGCGAATGCGCCACGTCACGGTCGGCCATGAACGGCAGGTCGGCGATCAGCAACGTGGAGGTCAATCCGCGCGCGACCGCGCGCGTGTGATAGGCCATGTCATCGAGCGTCACCGGCAGCGTGCTGCGATGGCCCTGTACCACCATGCCCAGCGAATCGCCGACCAGCGCCACATCGACGCCGGCCGCCTCGAGTTGCCAGGCGAAGCTCGCGTCGTAAGCCGTCAGCATGACGATCTTGCGCCCCTGTGCCTTCATCGCGCGCAGGCCCGGCACGGTCACCGGCTTGCGGGCGGGAACGCTGGCGTTGTCCACGTACACGGCAGTTCCTTGGGGATGGGCGAGCAGGCGATTATCCGGCCCACAGGCGTCAAAGGCCAAGCCGTGGAGGGCTAACCCTTGCGGGAGGCCACCTGTGGGCGTTGCTTCCGCCCGGGGCGGCACCACAAACGGTGCGTCGCCCACGAGTGGGCTCCTACTGGGGCAACGGTTCGCAGCCGGCGATGTCGGCGTTGGCGAGCAGGTCGCTCACCGTGCCTTGCCCCGACAACTCCAGGTCCGGCGCAAGCTCGGCCAGGGGTAGCAGCACGAAGGCGCGCTCGGCGATGCGCGGATGCGGAAGGGTGAGGCGGTCGTCGTGCAGCGCCAGGCCATCCATATGCAGCAGGTCCAGGTCCAGCGTTCGCGGTCCCCAACGCTCGCCATCGCGCACGCGACCCGCGTCGCGCTCGATCCGCAACAGCGCATCGAGCAGTTCGTGGGGCCCGAGGACGGTATCCAGTTCCGCAGCGGCATTGAGAAACGCCGGCTGCTCGTGCAGACCCCACGGCGGCGTGCGGTAGAAGCGCGACTGCGCCACCAGCCGCGTACCCGGCAACATGCCCAGCGCGTCGAGCGCCTGTTGCAGGATCGTGCGCGTGTCGCCCAGGTTGCCACCGAGCGCGACGAAAGCCCGAGTCATGCGCGTTGGATCAGGCCGAGCCGGACTTGCCAGACGGCTTGCGACGCCTGCGCTTTCGCGGCGCAGCGCCGGTCGAGCCGACGGCGGGCGAGCCCGCGCTGGCTGGCAAGGCCGCCGCCAGCACGTCCTGCGGCAACTGCTGCGCATGTGCCCACCACTGACCCAGTTCACGCAGTGCCGGCGATTCGGCCGCGCGCAACAGCAGGAAGTCGAACGCGGCGCGGAAGCGCGGATGCGCCATCAGCCGGAACACCCGCTTGCGCTGGATCTGTTCGAAGCGCGGCTGCAGCGACCAGATCTCTTCCATTGTGATGGTGAAGCGGCGCGGGATCGCCACGCGCTGGCACTGCTCGCCCACCACGTGCGCGGCGGCGCGCGCCCAGGCCTCGCCGTCATCCACGCCCTTGGCGATCCAGGCATGCGCCAGGTCGCGCACCTCGCCCCACAGCAGCACGGCGAACAGGAACGCGGGCGTCACCGACTTGCCCTCGGCAATGCGCTGGTCGGTATTGGCCAGGCCCTGCTCGATCAGCGAGCGCAACGCCTCGTCGCCCCGCTTGAGCGCGCGTGCGGTGGCCGGGAACAGGAACTTCAGCAGCCCGCACTGCTCGAGCATGCGGAAGCTCTTCAGGCCGTTTCCGGCCAGGAACATCTTGAGCGACTCGTCGAACAGCCGCGCCGGCGCCGCATCGCACAACAGCGGACCCAGCTCCTCGAACGGGGCGGATGCCTTCGGGTCGATGGTGAAGTCGAGCTTGGCCGCCAGCCGTGCCGCGCGCAGCATGCGTACCGGGTCTTCGCGGTAGCGGGTGGCCGGATCGCCGATCAGGTGCAGCACACGGTTCTGCAGGTCCTGCATGCCGCCTACGTAGTCGCGCACCGAGAAATCGCTGATGTCGTAGTACAGCGCGTTGAGGCGGAAGTCGCGGCGCACCGCGTCCTCCTCGATCGACCCCCACACGTTGTCGCGCACGATCAGGCCGTCGACGATGTGACGATCACCTTCGGCCGCATCGTCCGCGCCGGTGCCGCGAAAGGTCGCCACCTCGATGATCTCCGGACCGAAGACCACGTGCGCCAGGCGGAAACGGCGGCCGATCAGGCGGCAGTTGCGAAACAGCTTCTTGACCTCGTCCGGCGTGGCGCTGGTGGCGACGTCGAAATCCTTCGGGTGACCGCCGAGCAGCAGGTCGCGCACGGCCCCGCCGACCAGGAAAGCGTCGTAGCCTGCGTCGTGGAGGCGGTAGAGCACGCGTAACGCGGCCTTGCTTATGTTCTTGCGGGAAATCACGTGCTGCTCGCGGGGAACGATCGCGGGCACGGGCGTGACGGAAGTCCTTGCTTCTGGGTTCAAGCGGTCTGGGTCCTTGGCGGCGCACGGCGCCGATGCAACAAATCGCCGCGCAACGCGCTGCGGTCCGTCCGCGCGGTTTGAAATGCCGGCGGCTGTTCCGGACGGCAGCGCGAAGAAGTCTTCACAGGGCATTGCCGGGCGAAACAATTTCGCTATACTAGCGCGCCTCGCAGCTCTGCGCTCCCTTCGTCTAGTGGCCTAGGACACCGCCCTCTCAAGGCGGGAACACGAGTTCGAACCTCGTAGGGAGCGCCACTGTTTTTGCAATCGTCCATGATTGCCGCTGTCTGGAAGGGCTTCGGCAAACCCTTAGCTCTTGGCCACCGGCTAGACTAGAAGCGGCCATCCATGGCCGCACTTTTCACAAGGAGCAGCGCTCCGGCTGGCATCCTTAAAGCAGAGCCGTCGGACACTTCTCTACAGCCGACTCGAAGCCGCCCATGACCTTTGTCGTCACCGACAACTGCATCAAGTGCAAGTACACCGATTGCGTCGAGGTCTGCCCGGTCGATGCCTTCCATGAAGGTCCGAACTTCCTGGTGATCAATCCGGACGAGTGCATCGACTGCACCTTGTGCGAGCCGGAGTGTCCGATCAACGCGATCTACCCGGAGGACGACGTGCCCGCCGGTCAGGAGCAGTTCGTGGCGATCAATGCCGAGCTGTCGCGGGACTGGCCGGTGATCACCGAGCGCAAGGATGGTCTTGCCGACGCCAAGGAGTGGGAAAGCAAGCCGGACAAGCTCAAGCTGCTGGAGCGCTGAGCCAACGCCAGTTCACGCAGACGCCGCCTTCGGGCGGCGTTTTTGTTTCCGGGAGGTGGTGGGCGTTTCGACTTCGCCCGCCGGACTAGACCGCCACGAACGGACTCCGCCCCGACCACCCCGATCCCGTTCGCCCGTGTAGGCGCGCCGTGCCGAAGTCGCAGGGCTTGCCGGAGCCCCAAAAGCGAACGCCGCCCGAAGGCGGCGTCCGACTCGGAACGGATGAACTGGCGATCAGCCGCCGAGCTTCGCCTTCAGCGTATCGACCACCCTGGCCACCGCAGCGGCCTGGCCCTGGGCACGCACTTCGCTGGCGGCATCGCCGCTCGCGGTAATGCTCACCTGCACCTGGCGGGCGGCCTTGCCGGCGGTGGCGGCGTCGCCCTTCCCGTCGCGATGGAACAGGCGGCTGAAGAAACCGCGCTTCTTGGCCGGCGCAGCGGTCACGTTGACGGTGTACGTGTGCGCGGCATCGTCCTTCGCGGTGACCTCGCCCACGTCGCCCAGCACCTCGCCGACCCGGCGGTAGGTGTTGTCCGCGCTGTCGGCCAGCACGAAGCCGTCGGCGATCGTGCCGCCTACGCCGCCCACGTCAGCCGTGACGCCCGCGGCGGTCGGATTGTTCGCACCCGGCGGCGGGATCACCAGCGCATCGCTCGCCGGCGGCGTGTCCAGGTCCGGCGGGATTTCCAGCGGGGCCTCCTGGCGCGCGGTTTCCCAGGCCTTGTGCGAGCGGAGCATGCCGCAACCGGAAAGCAGCAGGCCGCCCAGGACCAGGACCGGCAGGGTGACGACGAGCGAGGTTTTCTTCATGGAGAGTTTTCCGAAAAAAAGGAATCGAGCGGCCGCCGGAAGATCAGGCGTCGGCCACCAAGGATGCCAGAGCAGCCAGTGCTTCGTGCAGGCGCTTGCGGTCCGGACCGTCGGCCAGTTCCACCAGCGGCAGCCGGGGCCGGGCCGAACCGAGCCCCAGCGCAGGCAGCATGGCCTTCACCGCGATCGGATTGGGCGCGCAGTTGAGCGCCTGCACCAGCGGATCGAGCCGGTCGTGCGCGCGTCCGGCCGCTTCGCGGTCGCCCGCCGTGGCCGCATCGCACAACGTGCGGAACGCCTGCGGCACCAGGTTGACTGCCACCGAAACGGTACCGGCCGCGCCAGCCAGCATGGCCTTGCCCGCCGTGCCGTCGTCGCCGGACAGGTAGACGAAATCCGCGCGCGCAAGTTCCGCAAGCGCGTGGATGCGTTCCTCGCTGGCGACCGCCTCCTTGATGCCGAGGATGGCCGGGTGGTCGCGCAGCCGCGCGACGGTTTCCGGCAACAGGTCGCAGGCGGTGCGAGTGGGCACGTTGTATAGCAGCACCGGCAGACCGCCGTGCTCCGCAACCTCCAGGAAGTGCCGGCGCAGACCTTCCTGGGTCGGGCGCACGTAGTAGGGCGCGACCACGAGCGCCGCGTCGGCGCCCAGCGAAGCGGCGCGGCGGGTCTGCGCCAGGGTGCGCGCGGTGCCTGCCTCGCCCGTGCCGGCAATCACCGGCACGCGGCCGGCGACGCGCTCGACCGCAAAGGCAAGCAGGCGGTCGAACTCGTCATGCTCGAGCATGTGCGCTTCGCCGGTGGACCCGGCGACCACCACCGCCTGCGTGCCTCCGGCGAGCTGGTAGTCGAGCAGCCGCCCGAAGGCCGCCAGGTCGAGCGAGCCATCGGCGCCAAACGGTGTCACCAGCGCGCAGATGCTTCCACGAATGTCCAAGACTCGTTCCCGGCCGAAAGGCAAGCGGAGGATGTTACTGGCGGCCTGCATCCAGTGGAAGGCCGCACGGGAGCCATCCCCACCCGGGTGCGTCGAAATGGAAGCATCACCCGCGAAGGGCATCCCGCACCGGACCGAACAGGCTTCCGTGGACTTGTCCGGAGCATCGCGGGTAAGCTCATTGGAGCCCGCAGGCCGCCCTGCGGGATCCCATAGGTAGCCTTCCTTGAACCGTCCCTCTGCGCGCGCCGGCAACGACAACCAGCTGCTGATCCACGCGCTCACCCCGGCGTCGCGCACGCCCCTGCTTACGCTGACCAAGCGCATTGCCGACGCCGGCTGCAGCCTGGCTGACGCGCGCGTGTCGACCATCGGCAGCGACACCTCGCTGCTGATGCTTGCCGCCGGTGCGTGGGACGCCATCGCGAAACTGGAAACGGCGCTGGCCAAGCTCGGCCGCGACGAGGAGCTGCGCCTGTCGCATTACCGCACCAGTCCGCGCGAACAGAACGCATCGCTGCTGCCTTACCTGGTGGAAGTGGTGGCCGCCGACCGCCCCGGCATCCTGGTAAAAGTGGTGGAGTTCTTCAGTCGCCACGACATCCGCGTCGAGCAGCTGAGCTCGATGCGCTACCAGGCGATGCAGACCGGCGCCCAGATGTTCCAGGCGCAGATCACCATCGGCATTCCCTCGCAGATCCATCTCGCCACCTTGCGCGACGATTTCCTGGAACTGTGCGATGGACTCAACCTCGACGCGATCATGGATCCGGTCAAGTTCTAGCTGCGCCACCGAAGTGCGGGCGGGCGGTCCGGGGAACTCCCGCCGACGCGACCGCCGTGCACGCGACTGTCGAATCCTATGCCGTTACGCCAAGGGCGCCCGCAGGGGCTCGCCATCGCGCGCAACCCTGTCGGCGCGGCAAGCCCCAAGCATCGCGCGAGTCGGCGCCGCCGGCAACCCTGTTGCATGCCACCGCGAGCGCGCTAGTCTTCGCTCGAAGGCGCACGGCGCGCCTGTACTTCGACCGACCTCGCGGAGACCCCATGCCCGAAATCGGCAAACCGATTCCCCCTCTGATCGGCACCACTGGCGACGACATCGAGTTGGAACTTTCCGAACTCAACGGCCGCTGGGTGGTGATCTACTTCTATCCCAAGGACTCCACCCCCGGCTGCACCACCGAGGCGCAGGATTTCCGGGACCTCTACGACGACTTCCGCAAGCGCAATGCCGAGATCGTCGGCGTCTCGCGTGACTCGGTCACCTCGCATGCGAACTTTGCCGACAAGCAGGCCCTGCCCTTTCCGCTGATCGCCGACACCGACGAAACCTGGTGCAAGGCCTTCGACGTGATCCACGAGAAGATGCTCTACGGCAAGACCCACCTGGGGATCGTGCGCAGCACGTTTCTGATCGACCCCAAGGGCCATCTCGCGCAGGAGTGGCGCGGCGTAAAAGTCCCGGGCCATGCCCAGGCCGTACTGGACGCCATCCCAACCAAGTGAAGCATCCCTTCGTTTCCCAGCACTCCCTTTGCACGGCGGCGAGCCGTGCCATCCGGCGGCCTGCGACCCTTCGGTCCAGGCCGCTTTTCTTTGGTCCGACCAGAAGCGAGGCCTCTTCCGCATGACCGGAAGCAAGCGAATCTACGCACTCGACACCAATGTGCTGTTGCACGACCCCACCTCGCTGTTCCGCTTCGAGGAACACGACGTGTTCATTCCCATGACCGTGCTGGAGGAACTGGACGAAAAGAAGAAGGGTGCCTCGGAAGTCTCGCGCAACGGTCGTCAGGTAAGCCGCTTCCTCAACGAGCTCATCGTGCGCGGCAACGGGCACGGCATCAGCAACGGGCTGGAGCTGTCCAATCCCGAAGGCGTGAATCTCAAGCGCGGCGGCGCGGTAGGCAAGCTGTACTTCCAGCAGCGCGCGACCGCCGGGCACGGCAAGGCGGACAACCTGATCCTCTCGGCGGTGATCGAGCTGCGCGACCAGCATCCGGACCGCCAGGTGATCCTGGTCACCAAGGACATCAACCTGCGCATCAAGGCCAAGATCTACGGCATCGATGCAGAGGACTACGAGAACGACCGCGCGCTGGACGATTTCGCACTGCTCTACACCGGTTCGACCGGACTCCCGGAGGATTTCTGGGACCGTCATCCGGAGGTGCAATCCTGGTCCGAGCGCGGCCGGACGTTCTACAAGGTCGACCGCCGCGAGGACGAGGACTGGCATCCCAACCAGTGCCTGTTCCTGCCCGGCGAAAACAGCGTCGAGCTGCGCGTGCTTCACGTGGACGAGCAGCAGGCCACGCTGGTGCTGCTGGACGACCACAGCCATCCCAGCCATAGCGTGTGGGGCATCGCCGCACGCAACCGCGAACAGAACTTCGCCCTCAATGTGCTGATGGACCCCGACGTCGACTTCGTCACCCTGCTCGGCACCGCCGGTACCGGCAAGACGCTGCTGGCGCTCGCCGCCGGACTTGCGCAAGTCATGGACCAGCAGCGCTACCGCGAGATCATCATGACGCGCGCCACCGTCTCGGTCGGCGAGGACATCGGCTTCCTGCCCGGCACCGAGGAAGAAAAGATGACGCCGTGGATGGGCGCGCTCACCGACAACCTCGAGGTGCTCGCCAATCCCGAGGAAGGCGGTTCGTGGGGACGCCAGGCCACCAACGACCTGCTCGCCTCGCGCATCAAGATCCGCTCGCTCAACTTCATGCGCGGGCGCACGTTCCTGTCGCGTTACCTGATCATCGACGAGGCACAGAACCTCACGCCCAAGCAGATGAAGACGCTGATCACCCGTGCCGGCCCCGGTACCAAGATCGTCTGCCTTGGCAACGTCGAGCAGATCGACACGCCCTACCTCACCGAGACCACCTCGGGCCTGACCTACGCGGTGGACCGCTTCAAGAACTGGGAGCACTCGGCGCACATCACGCTCAGGCGTGGCGAGCGCTCGCGGCTGGCCGACTTCGCCTCCGAAGCGCTTTGATCCAGGGCGGGCTCACCGGCCCGCCGCTCCACCTGCAGGAGCGCACCTGTGCGCGATCGCGGACCGCGCGCGTTCCGCACAGGTTGCGCTCCGCATCGCCGCTGCCTTCCCTGCCGCAACGCCGCAAGTCGCGCTCAGGCACCCGCCTGCCTGTTCACGCCAGCTGCGCATCGGGTCGCGGATAACAGCGCCCACTTGGCGCTGCGCACGCATGCTGCAGCGCAAAAATACGCTACAGTATGGACATGACTATCCAGCCCGCCATCGACTTCTCCAGCCCCACCCGCAGCACGCCACTGCCTCCGCGCAGCAACCAGCGCTTCGCCCGCTCCGAGGCCCTGCCGAGCACCGGCGAACCTGTCGCCACACGCGACGGCCGTCTGTTGCAGGTGCGGCCGATCGAACCGGGCGACGTCGCGGCGCTGCGCCGATGCTTCACGCGTCTGCCAGCCGAGGACATCCGCCGGCGCTTCCTGCACAGCTTGACCGAGCTTCCCGAACCGATGGCGCAGCGGCTGTGTCACATCGATCCGGAAACCGAAGCGGCTTTCGTGCTGGTCGACGACGGCGTGTCGCCAGCGGAGTTGCGTGGCGTGGGCCGCGTATTCATCGACGTGGCCGCCGACACTGCCGAATTCTCCGTGCTGGTCGAGCGCGAATGGACGCGCCTGGGCCTGGGCGCCGAGCTGATGCGTCGCCTGGTCGCCACCTGCCGCGAGCGCGGACTGACCGAAATCTGGGGCTATGTCCTGGTGGAGAACCGCCCGATGCTGCGCCTGTGCAGCGAACTGGGTTTCACCTCGCGCATGGTGCCGGACGAGCCCGGCGTCGCGCAGATCACCTTGCGCCTCTGAACGACGCCGGCTGCAACGAGTCGTTCAACGGCCCTGCAGGAACCTAGTCCATCCGACGCAAAGAGCATCGTCCACAGGCGGGCTCCTGCGACGGCCGCGCGCCGCCTGCACGGCAGCCACGACCGTCGCGCTAAACTCCCCTGCTTTCCGCCGCGATTTCCCGGCGCGACAAGCATGCCCATGCCCCCGATTCCCCACCCGCCCCTGCCCACCACCCCCAAGCAGCGCCGCTTCTGGACTCCGCCCCACGGTTCCTCGCGCGCCCTGCTGATCGCCGAAGCGGCGCGCGACCACGCCGGCCTGCTGGTGGCGGTGACGCGAGACACCCAGCGGGCCTCGGCGCTGGAAGACGAGCTGCGCCTGTTCGCCGGCGACCTGCCCGTGCTGCATTTCCCTGACTGGGAAACGCTGCCCTATGACGTCTTCAGCCCGCACCCGGAGATCGTCTCCCAGCGCATCGCCACGCTCTACCGCCTGCCGGCCGTCACCCGCGGCGTATTGGTGGTGCCAGTGGCCACGCTGATGCAGCGCATCGCACCGCGCTCGCACATCACCGGCGCGGGCCTGGTCGTCTCCAAGGGCCAGAAGCTCGACCTGGCGGCCGAACAGCGACGCCTGGAAGCCGCAGGCTACCGCTACGTGCCGCAGGTGGCCGAACCGGGCGATTACGCCGTGCGCGGCGCGTTGATCGATATCTTCCCGATGGGCACCGCCGAGCCCTACCGCATCGAGCTGTTCGACGACGAGGTCGACTCGATCCGCAGCTTCGATCCGGAAACCCAGCGCTCGCAGCAACCGGTCGACAGGGTCGAGTTGCTGCCCGCGCGCGAATTCCCGCTCACCGAGGATGCGGCCAAGGACTTCCGCGCCGCCCTGCGCGAGCGCTTCCCGATCGACATCCGCCGCTGCCCGCTCTACCAGGACATGAAGGAAGGCGTGACGCCCGGCGGCATCGAGTACTACCTGCCGCTCTTTTTCAAGCAGACCGCCACGTTGTTCGACTATCTCGGCGACGGCGCCCTTTTCGTGCTGGGCGAAGGCGCCACCGAGGCCTCCGACCAGTTCTGGACCAACACCGCCGAGCGGTACGACCAGCGTGCGCACGACATCGAGCGCCCGGTGCTGCCGCCGCCGGAGCTTTACCTCTCGCCCGAACAACTGCGCGAGCAGCTCAACCGGCGCCTGCGCGTGGAGGTAGTCCCCTCCGGCCACGAGCACGCCGTCGACTCGGGCACGCTGCCCGCACCCGAGGTGCCACTCAACCGCAAGGGCGAGGAGCCGGGCACCCCGCTGCACCACTTCCTCGAAAGCTACTCCGGCCGCGTGCTGATCGCGGCGGACTCGGCCGGCAGGCGCCAGGCGCTCGCCGAAACACTGGCCGCCGCCGGCCTCAGGCCCGACGCGGTGGATGGCTGGAACGGCTTCCTCGCGACGACGGCCACGCGACTGGCGATCAGCGTCGCGCCGCTCGAACAGGGTTTCGCACTCAAGCAGCCGGCCATCGCCGTGCTCACCGAGCGCGAACTCTACGGCGAGCGCGTGCGCTCCGACCGCAAGCGCCGCCGCGGTGCCACGCGCGATCCGGACGCGATCATCCGCGACCTGACCGAGCTTTCCGTCGGCGCGCCGATCGTGCACGTCGACCATGGCGTGGGCCGCTACCAGGGCCTGGTGTCGATGGAACTCGGGGGCATGGAAGGCGAGTTCCTGGTCATCGAGTACGCCAAGGGCGACAAGCTCTACGTACCGGTCGCGCAGTTGGGCCTGGTCAGCCGCTACTCCGGCACCGCGCCGGAACTGGCGCCGTTGCACTCGCTCGGCGGGGACGCGTGGGAACGCGCACGCAAGAAGGCAGCCGAAAAAGTCCGCGACGTCGCCGCGGAGCTTCTGGCCATCTATGCCCAGCGCGAAGCGCGTGGCGGCGAGTCGATCAACATCGACCGCGGCATGGTCGAGGAATTCGGCACGAGCTTCCCGTTCGAGGAAACGCCCGACCAGGAGCACGCCATCGATGCCGTGCTCGTGGATCTCGCCGCACCGCGCGCGATGGACCGCGTGATCTGCGGCGACGTCGGCTTCGGCAAGACCGAGGTCGCGCTGCGCGCCGCCTTCGCCGCTGCCACCGCCGGCAAGCAGGTGGCCGTGCTGGTGCCGACCACCCTGCTCGCCCAGCAGCACTACCGCAACTTCGCCGACCGCTTCGCCGACTGGCCGGTGAAGGTCGACGTACTCTCGCGCTTCAAGTCGCCCAAGGAAGTCAACGACGCCCTCAAGCGGCTGGCCGACGGCCAGATCGACGTGATCGTGGGCACCCACAAGCTGCTGCAGCCGGACATCAAGTTCAAGAACCTGGGCCTGGTGATCGTCGACGAGGAACAGCGCTTCGGCGTGCGCCAGAAGGAGCAGCTGAAAAAGCTGCGCGCCGAGGTCGACCTGCTCACCATGACCGCCACGCCGATCCCGCGCACGCTCAACATGGCGATGGCCGGCCTGCGCGATCTCTCGCTCATCACCACCCCGCCCGCGCACCGCATGGCCGTGCGCACCTTCATCAGCGTGTGGGACCCGGCCACCATCCGCGAAGCGTTCCAGCGCGAGCTCTCGCGTGGCGGCCAGGTGTACTTCCTGCACAACGAGGTCGAGTCGATCGAGCGCACCGCGCGCGAGCTTCAGGAACTCATCCCCGACGCGCGTATCGGCATCGCCCATGGCCAGATGCCCGAGCGCGAGCTCGAACGCGTCATGGCCGATTTTCACCGCCAGCGCTTCAACGTGCTGGTGTGCACCACCATCATTGAGACCGGCATCGACATCCCGACGGCCAACACGATCATCATCAACCGCGCCGACCGCTTCGGCCTGGCCCAGTTGCACCAGCTGCGTGGCCGTGTCGGCCGCTCGCACCACCGCGCCTACGCCTACCTCATCGTGCCCGACCGCAAGGCGATCACCGCCGACGCCGAAAAGCGCCTGGAAGCGCTCGCCTCACTGGAAGAGCTTGGCGCAGGTTTCACCCTGGCAACCCACGACCTGGAGATCCGCGGGGCCGGCGAACTGCTTGGCGAGGAGCAATCCGGCCAGATCCAGGAAATCGGCTTCGGCCTCTACACCGAACTGCTCGATCGCGCCGTGCGCGCACTGAAGAGCGGCAAGGTGCCCGACTTCGACCTCTCCTCCGAGCACGAGACGGAAGTCGAACTGCACCTGCCCGCGCTGATCCCCGACGACTACCTGCCCGACGTGCACACGCGCCTGACCCTCTACAAGCGCATCGCCAGCGCGAAGAACGAGGACGGCCTGCGCGACCTGCAGGTGGAAATGATCGACCGCTTCGGTCTGCTGCCCGAACCGACCAAGACCCTGTTCGCGCTGTCCAGCCTGAAGCTGATGGCCACCCCGCTGGGCATCCGCAAACTCGACCTCGGCGCCAACGGCGGCCGCATCACCTTCCGCGACAAACCCGACATCGAACCGATGGCCATCATCCGCCTGATCCAGAGCCAGCCGCGCGTCTACAAACTCGACGGCCAGGACAAGCTCAGGATCACGCTGGATCTTCCCGGCGCCACCGAACGCATCCGCGCTGCGCAGGAGGTCCTCGTCCAGCTAGGTGCCCGACGCCCCGCCTGAGCGAATGTCCAACGGCTCGATCCTCTCTCTCCCTTCGGGAAGAGGGCCGGGGTGAGGGCCGGGGTTCGCGGGAAACTCGCGCTCATCCCCGGTCCAACGGGCTCACCACCCCACGCCCGCCACGATTGAGAACATGCGTGTAGATCTGAGTGGTGGACACGTCGGCATGCCCCAGCAACTCCTGGATCGTGCGCAAGTCATAGCCATCCTCCAGCAAATGCGTGGCGAACGAATGCCGCAATGTGTGGCAGGTCGCCGGCTTGGCCAACCCCGCCCGCAACCGCGCCTGCTTGACCGCACGCTGCAGGCGCGACTCATCCAGGTGATGCCGACGCTCCTGACCGTCGCGAGGATCGTGGCTGCGCGCCGACGCCGGGAACACGTACTGCCAACCCCATTCGGCATCTGCCCGCGGATACTTGCGCGCCAGCGCATCGGGCAGCCAGACCCGCCCGAATCCCGCATCCAGGTCACGCTGGTGGATCCGACGGGCTTCGTCCAGCTGGGCCTGCAACGGCGCAATGAGCGTGGAGGGGAGCATGGTGCGGCGGTCCTTGCCGCCTTTACCCTGCCTCACCGTCAACTCTGACTGGCCGAAGTCCACGTCCTTGACCCGCAGTCGCACGCACTCCATCAACCGCAGGCCCGAGCCGTACAGAAGGCTGGCCATCAGCCACGGCGTACCCGCGAGCTCGCCCAGCAATGCGGCGACCTCCGCCCTCGTCAGCACCACCGGCAACCGTTGCGGCTTCCTCGCGCGCGAGATGCCGTCGAGCCATGGCAACTCCACGCCCAGCACCTGCTTGTAGAGGAAGAGCAACGCCGACAGCGCCTGGTTCTGGGTCGACGCCGAAACGTTTCCGTGCACGGCCAAGCCGGTCAGAAAGCTCTCGATCTCGGCCGCCCCCATATCCGCCGGATGCCGCTTGTCATTGGCGAGGATGAAGCGTCGAACCCAACCGACATACGCCTCTTCGGTGCGGCGGGCCAACCCCAACCGCCGGACGCGCGCCCGCACCTGATCGAGCAACCGTGGAGGCTGGGCGCCCTCTAAACTTGCGGGCCCCTCCACAGCGTGAAAGGATGCCATCCGACGCTCCGCAAAAGGTAGCCAGATTAGGCTGACGGATTAGGCTGCCGAAGGCGGGACAAGCCATTGATTTAGGTAGGCAGAAGCCGAACTGGATGTAGGCAGGTAGCGTTAGGCTGCGTGACTACACTGCATTCTGAAATCTACTTTTAGTTAGGCATGGACATACTCCGTCTTCTTGTCGTGGTAATGGCGCTCTGCCTGTCTTCTTGCTCCACGGTGGCGTACCGCCGCGCCGCGGAGAGCTGCGCACAGCTTGAACCTGGCGCCACTGAAAGTGAGGTGATAGCCATCATGGGTCCTCCCGAAGCCCGTGGTAATCCTCGCTCGGACCTTGACACACTTTGGCTCTGGTACAGCCCTGGTGGTGACCTCGCTCCGATAGTAGTGACGCTTTCAAAAGTCCGCGGTGTGTACGTCACAAATAAGCAGCAGAGCTGCGGGGCCGCAAACGGCGCCTAACAACTCGTTCAAGGCGGACGGCTACGCCGCCGCTTAACTCCAGCGTTAGGTGCCATGAAACATATCGCTCTGACTCTTATGACGCTGGCGCTGTTGTCGACGGTTGCCTACGCCGACACCCCGCTGCCACCACCGCACGCAGAAACCGTTTGCTCGCCATCCAAGCGCATTTGCGCAACCACTGACCCAGCAGAGAACACCACCGTCGCGCGCAATCAAGCGACCCAAAGGTTGCTGTGGTCGCTGGCCGGATGGCATCGGTGGCTCTTCGTCGCGGACGACGGCATTTCTGCCGTCGTTGGCTACGACGGCCAAAACTTGCTACCACTAGATGCACCGCTTTCTCAGCCTGTCCTTGGGTTCTACCGAAAGGGTGGGTTGGTTCGGGTTGTTACGCTTGGCGAGCTATACAAGCAGCTTACGGACATCCCTCGGACAGCGTCCCATCTTGCATGGGTGTCATCAGTTGGCTTCAACAAGCACAATCAGTTCGAGCTCACGCTCCCCGATGGGCGCCACATTACTTTCTCCCTCCTCGGCCAACGGACGCGCGCAGCGGCGAATGGCACCTAACAATTCGTTCAAGGCGGACGCCTTCGCCGCCGCTTAACTCCAGCGTTAGGCGCTCAAAAGCCCTCTCTGCCGACGTGACGGAATCGGTAAACGTATCGCTACAGCGATCCTGCGGGGCTTCTCCGCAGGTGCAGGTTCAATCCCTGCCGTCGGCGCCACTGTATCTGCAGCGCAACTCCCACCTTGCTGGCGGCAAGCGCCAGGATAGCAAAGCTGCTAGCGTTGCCTGCGGTGGGGCTTGATCCACGCTGGCTTGTTTGCTTAGGCGTGGCATCGTGCAAGCCCCTAACTCTTCATTCAAGCGGACGGCTTCGCCGCCGCTTAATTCGGGCGTTAGGCAGTCGCAGGTCGTGAGACGAACTGATGGTCTAGTGCATGAGCCAATCCTGGCTTACCGGGGCACCGAACATGGCTCAGTACAAGTATGACAAGTACCTCAACAAGTCCGACCTCTCGGAGTACGACAATCTCTATTCGCCTGGCAGCACCTGCGTTAACTCCGGCGTATATCGCTGCGAGGGGTGCGGCGACGAGATCGCTTCGAACAAGGGCAACCCTTTCCCTCCGCAAAACCATCATCAACACACTCCAGCGCAAGGAACGATCCGCTGGAAATTAATTGTCTTCGCTCAGCACAACAGGTAGGTTTGCCGCTTAGTAAGTTCGTTCAAGCCGAAGCGGCTTCGCGGCTTCGGCTTAAGCGTTAGGCAAGGAGAACGCCATGTCGCATACGGTTACAGACCTAAGGGCAATCGCTGCTGCCGGCGGCGGAATGATTCTGAACGCCCGCGGCTTCACAACAACGGATCTACGCGCAATAGCCGCTTCAGCCAACTCCGGCGGCGGCCTAGTGACTCTACGCAACGTCGCGGGCGTCACCGCCACGGACCTGCGCGCCATCGCTGCATCCGGAGGTGGCCGCGTAGTTTTCGACTTCGTGTCGTAGAGATGCGGTCAGCGCCTAACAATTCGTTCAAGGCGGACGGCTTCGCCGCCGCTTAACTCCAGCGTTAGGCCTCACATGGAAGTCTTCGCCAAATCGATGAGCGCTGACTTGGGTGACCGCATCATCAAGGTCAACCATGCTGGCGAGCACGGCGCTATAAGCATCTATACCGGCCAGATTTTCATGGCTCGCCTCACGGCCCGCGCGTTGCTCGGCGAGCTCATTGAGTTCCGCTCCCATGAGCAACGGCATCGAGCCATATTTGGCGCTGAGTTACAGCAGCGTGGGCGTCCACGGTGTCGCAGCTATTGGTTGTGCGGCTTGGGTGGCTTTGTGCTTGGTGTCCTCACTGGCCTCTTTGGGTCCACCGCCATCGCGGCCACCACGGTCGCGGTCGAGCGTGTTGTTCTCAAGCACCTCGAGCACCAGCTTTCCATTCTTCGGGGCCATGATCCGGCGGCCGTTGCAGCCATTTCCGCCATTGTCGCGGAAGAGCGGCAGCACCACGACCAATTTGCAGGCCACCTCCGTACTGGTACCTTTTGGCCTAGCGTGCTCACGCCCGTCGTATCCGCCTCAACTGAAGCGGTTATCTGGTTGGGCATGCGGCTGTGAGGCCTAACAAATCATTCAAGCCGAACCCGCTTCGCGGGTCGGCTTAATTCTGGTGTTAGGCACAAGGAGCCACAGGTGCTTGTCTACACCGAGCTGAGCAAGCGAGAGACTCGGCGCATGCAGCTTCTTGGCATCCCTACGTACGTCCTCACGTTCGTCTGCTCGTCTTCCCTGGGTGCTCTCTGGGCTGTTCTCTTCATCTTCGTAGCGCTCATTCCCTACTCGTTCTTTTACTCCAAGGCTTACGGTGCGGTCGCAGCCACGAGCCCTACACCGCCAGGCTGGCGGTTCTACACTTGCGTGGTACTTGTGCAGCTCGCCTTCATCGCTGCGTTGGTGGCCCGTCTTCGGGCCTAACTACTCATTCAAGCGGACGGCTGCGCCGCCGCTTAACTCAGGCGTTAGCCGTATCGGAGGTTCTTGGGCATGAAGCTCTTTGGCCATCTCTCATCTACTCCAGAACGGCAGGTTCCGCTGGAGCTTTCCGAGGCGACCCTGTCGGCCACCTCCGCGGAGCTCAGGGAAATTGCTGGCTTTTTGCTCCATGCCGCGAAGGCCATGGATCAGCTCGGGAAGAGCTTTGATCATATGCATCTATCAGACACGTTGCGTCAGTTCGAAAATTCACCAGCCTTGGTTGTCGCTGTTGGTGCATCTGCGCAACGCGGCTAACATTTCGTTCAAGGCGGACGGCTACGCCGCCGCTTAACTCCAGCGTTAGGTGCCATGAAACATATCGCTCTGACTCTTATGACGCTGGCGCTGTTGTCGACGGTTGCCTACGCCGACACCCCGCTGCCACCACCGCACGCAGAAACCGTTTGCTCGCCATCCAAGCGCATTTGCGCAACCACTGACCCAGCAGAGAACACCACCGTCGCGCGCAATCAAGCGACCCAAAGGTTGCTGTGGTCGCTGGCCGGATGGCATCGGTGGCTCTTCGTCGCGGACGACGGCATTTCTGCCGTCGTTGGCTACGACGGCCAAAACTTGCTACCACTAGATGCACCGCTTTCTCAGCCTGTCCTTGGGTTCTACCGAAAGGGTGGGTTGGTTCGGGTTGTTACGCTTGGCGAGCTATACAAGCAGCTTACGGACATCCCTCGGACAGCGTCCCATCTTGCATGGGTGTCATCAGTTGGCTTCAACAAGCACAATCAGTTCGAGCTCACGCTCCCCGATGGGCGCCACATTACTTTCTCCCTCCTCGGCCAACGGACGCGCGCGGCGGCGAATGGCACCTAACAATTCGTTCAAGGCGGACGCCTTCGCCGCGCTTAACTCCAGCGTTAGGCACCAAGGGGAGCACCTATGCGAATCCAGATAAGTATCTTGGCTCTGTGTCTAGCGATTGTCGCTGTCGCGAGCCCTGTCGTGCCGACTTACAGCGAGGCGCGTGTATCTTGGGAGGCACACAAGGACAGCAAGGACTATCAAACTTACGCAGATGAGTTTATCCAGTTCAACAATCACAATCATCTCGACGAAAAAGACGGATGTTATGCACTTGCCGGCGCCCCAGTGCAACTGATGCTCGTCATCACGCACCGCGACGACGAAAAATATGCGTTGGTTGAGGATGTACTCACGGACACAGATAGCCCAAAGGCACAATGTTTCAAAAAAACATATCGCGGCATCAGAACGAAAGTTCCCCCCCCTTTCTGCCTTTCGTCTTCCAAATGAGCATGGGTTAGGTTGGTGCGTGAGCGCCTAACAACTCGTTCAAGGCGGACGGCTTCGCCGCCGCTTAACTTCAGCGTTAGGCCCTACAAGGAAAGTTAATGAAGAGTTGGAGTCGAGCAATCGCAACATTCGTCGTTGGTTACTTGATCGCCACGGCGGTTGGCTGGTCAACCTTTACTCAACCAACGGTAATGTGGGTGCTTACGTTCACGCTCATGCCGCTGGTTTTTGCAGGTTTGGCGTACACCTACTTTCGCGGCACGAAGCCGAATCACGGTGAAGCCCGACGTGAGGCCATCAGGCTCATCCTGTTCTGGATCATCCTTTCATTCGTGCTGGATGGTTTAGTGTTTATTGGTGTCATTCCACTCGCCTTCGGCGCCAAGCCAAATTGGACATTTTTCGTGGATCAATCGCCCTGGATATGGCTTTGCTACGCAGCCCTAGCCCCAATTATTTTTGGCGGCCTTTACGCTTACGAAAGGCACCCACAACTGGCAACCGCTGGTGAGGCCTAACAATTCATTCAAGCCGAAGCCGCTTCGCGGCTGGGCTTAATTCAGGTGTTAGGCCTCTAATGAAATACGCATTGCTCTTGCTGGTGCTGCTATCAACGGCCTCCGTAGCCGAAGATCTCGTGCCACTGAAGAAGCCAGAGCTGGCTGGCGTCTTGGGCTTGTCTGAGGAACTCGCTCGCACCGCCGCATCTGCAGAGCAGCCGCAGCCCTACATTGTTCGCGTGTATGCCGCGCCTGTCGCTGTCAGCGAATGCGATGGCACGATCGCCTCCTGCCCAGATGTCCGTCTCCTAATCACGGTCTCATCCGGAGATTTGGGGGAGCGCCCCTCCTTGTTCGAGCTTCCCGCTCAAAAGGGGTGGCAGTTCGTCGGCTGGTCGGCGCCTAGCTCTTTGGGCGGCCAGCCGGCAGCATCCTTCATCATCCGCAGCGCTCTGCCGGAGGCGAACATCAGTGCGGCGGCCCGCAAAGCGTGGCGTCCACGCACCTACAGGATGCTCGTCACACCCGAGTTGGCGACCTATGCAGTTCGGTAGGCCTAACAACTCGTTCAAGGCGGACGGCTTCGCCGCCGCTTAACTCCAGCGTTAGGCAGAGGGGCCTTATGGATCCAGCTACTAAATATTTGCTCAATCGGTGGCAATCACTGCGCACCGAAGCCGGACTGAAGCGCGCGGCGTCGGTTGCCCGCTGGCTCTGGCTCGCCGGCCTCATTTTGGCCCTGGTTGTTGCTTTCGGCCTCTACTACGAGCTTCCTCCGCTTGCCGTTGCAGCAGCTGCAGCCGCGATGGGATGGGTGGTCGCCGAACGGAACGCGCTCAAATCACGTATTTCTCAATGGCCCATGGTAGTCAGCTACATCGACTGGGGTCGGGTTACCAACGACCTTGGTGGCGATCAAGAGACGGCCTAACAATTCGTTCAAGGCGGACCGCTGCGGCGCCGCTTAACTCCAGCGTTAGGCTATGAGTCGAATCCCACTTTTTCTCCTGGCCTTGGCGCTTCTTCCAGGCTGCACTGCGTTCAAGCCCACGACTCCGGCATCCAAAGAGCTGGCCGCCACCTTGCTTTTTGTCCAAGGTGACAAGCCTCTCGATGTGGACTCAGGCCTAGTCTCCGTGGGCAACGACTATTTCCCCTCTGCGCCGGTAAAGCTGGCTTATATCGCTCCGGGCGGGCGCGAGATTGGGTACAACTGTCCTGGCTATATCTATGTGGACGGGCCACCGACCGTGGTACAAACCTTCGAGGACGGGAAACGCTACGAGCTGTTTTGTCGCGGCGGTAAGCCCGTCATTCGCGTACAGGCTCCGTGAGCCTAATAACTAGTTCAAGGCGGACGGCTACGCCGCCGCTCAATTCCAGCGTTAGGCCCCTTATGCGGTTACACCGCCAATGAGATCACGAGGCTTGCTCGCTCGGTCTGTGCGCGGGCTGTGGCAGCCGGCGGTGGTCGGCGCGGCATTCGTCGTTGTCGTTTGGCTCGTGGCAGCAATTCGCACAGGCGCATGGGCGTTGTCGCTGTGGGAGGCACTACCTCTCGGCGCAGCGCCGGCCATAGTGTTGGCGGCGCTTATCGGGCCGCTTCAGGCGTCGGCTGCACGCAGCAAGCATTGCGTCCCGATTCTCTCGCTCCCATCGCTGGGGCTAGCCGCGTTCGCCGCAGTGTGGGCTGCCTTCTGGGTAATCCCCTTTAACCTCGTGATTCTGGCCAAGCACGGACTCGTTCTTCCGCCTACGGAAAGCCTCACGTATCTTGCCGTCGCAGGAGCTGCCGGGTTCTGCTTGTCGTTCCTCCCGGTCAGGGCCTGACTATTCGTTCACGGCGGACGGCTTCGCCCCCGCTGAACTCAGGCGCCAGGCTGTGGAGAGCAGGTATTGAACAAGTCTGTTGCCAGCTCGTTGCTCGCGATGCACGCCCTCGGGAATGTTGCCGCATTCCTGTCCAATCCCGCCTATTACGCTTGGGCAACTTTCTCCGTGCTCTCCCTGGCGATCTGTTGCTTTCTAGTCGACAAACAAGTCGCGAGGCTCGTTGTGCTCGCTTACCTCGCAATCGGCTTGTATAGCTTCATCGTGGGCATGGCCTTCTCCGAGCACGGGCAACTGAGCGGTCTGGGTGTCTTTGCGATCGCGCTGGTCTTTCCGCCGGTGTTCTACATGGTCTACCGCGTTTATTCATCCAAGAGCGGGTGACGTAGCTTCTGGCGTGGCCTGACCGCTCGTTCAAGGCGGACGGCTTCGCCGCCTGGCGTTAGGCCCCTGCATGGCTGACCTCCCGCGACGTGTGCCTTGGCCACGCTTCGTTTCGCAGGTTACCCGTACTTTTCACGACAAAGTACTTGACGACCGTGCTGCGCCAAGCCTAGCCTCGCCGGCATGGACAACCGCCACTTGCGAAGCACGGTGTCGCTGCACGAGCACGCCGCGGAAAATCTTCTCTACATCCGCGATGCCATGGAGCGCGCCAGTTCCTTTACCGCCGTGCCCGGCTGGGGTGGCGTTTTCATGGGGTTGGCCGGATTCGCGGCGGCGATCATCGCGCCGGCGCAGCACAGCAGGTTCGCGTGGTTGGTGACCTGGCTCGCGACCGCTGCCATCGCCGTGGCCGTCGGGTTGCTCGGGGTGCTGGTCAAGGCGCGCAATGAGGGGGTCCCTCTGCTGTCGCGCCCTGCGCGGCAGTTTGCGCTTGGCTTCGTGCCGGCGATCTTCGTGGCCGCGCTCCTTACGATCGTGCTGTTCCGCGCCGGGCTGGATGCGCTGCTTCCCGGGATGTGGCTGCTGCTGTACGGCACGGCCGTGATTGCCGGCGGCACGTTCTCGATCCGCATCGTGCCGCTGATGGGCATCCTCTTTCTTTTCCTGGGCGCGATCGCGCTCTTCACGGCGCCGCCGGTGCAGGCAGTCTGCCTGGGTCTGGGTTTCGGTGGCCTGCACGTCGTGTTCGGCGTGCTCATCGCGAGAAAGTACGGTGGCTAAGCGATCGACCGCCAAGGCAGAGAACCTGCACAGCCGCCCGGCCCTGGTGCCGGTGGAGGGTGCGGTGGAACGCACGGTGGATCTTGACCGGCTGATCCACGAACGGCTGCGACTGGGGATCATCAGCGCCCTGGCCGTGAACGACCGGCTGGGCTTTACCGATCTCAAGGGCCTGCTCAATACGACGGACGGCAACCTCAGCGTGCACGCGCGCAAGCTCGAGGACGCGGGATACGTCGCCTGCCACAAGGGCTTCGAGGGGCGCATCCCGCGCACCGAATTCCGCATCACCCCGAAGGGCCGCAAAGCCCTGGAGTCCTACCTCAACCACATGGAAGCGCTGATCGCCGCAACCCGCATCGGCGACTGACCGTACGGGAGCGGCAGTTTGGCGCGCGCCTCAACTTTACATTGCAGAGTACTTGACGGATATGGACAACCTGCACGTTGCGATCATCATGGACGGCAACGGCCGCTGGGCCGAGGAGCGGGGATGGCCGCGAACCCGTGGCCATCGGGCGGGCGCGGGCGCGGTGCGACGCGTGGTGGAGGCGTCGCCGCGGCTGGGAATCACCACGCTGACGCTGTATGCCTTTTCCTCGGACAACTGGCGCCGTCCGGCACCGGAAGTCGCAACGCTGATGGCGTTGTTCCGCAATTTCCTCACGTCGGAGGTGGACGCTTGCCGCCGCGAAGGGGTTCGCCTGAGCGTGATCGGTCGCCGTGATCGGCTTTCCCCAGCGCTGGTAAGGACCATTGAGCAGGCTGAAGCAACGACCGCAGGCGGCCGGATGCTCGACCTGCGACTGGCAGTGGACTATTCCTCGCGCGACGCCATCACCACGGCGGCCGCGCTCCACGCAGGCGCAGCACCGAGCCGCGAGCAGTTCCGCCAGCTGCTTGCGCGTTCGCAGCACGGCGACCCGTGCACGCCGGACGTGGATCTGCTGGTCCGCACCGGACGCGAGCAACGGCTAAGCGATTTCCTGCTGTGGGAGTGCGCCTATGCGGAGCTGCTCTTCTCCAGCGTGCTGTGGCCGGATTTCACCGGGGGCGACCTTGCCGACGCGGTCGAGACGTTCCATCGGCGCAATCGCCGGTTCGGCAGCCTGCCCCAGGCGTGCGTGACGGAGCCGGAACGCAAGACAGCCACCCGATGAGCCCTCCGATCAACGGGCGACTCTGCCCTGTCGTTCAACCCAAAGCGAGGTTGCATCCATGGAGCATCAGGACATGCACGAGGTCATCGGCGACGCCATCCGTTACTGGGAGCGCCACCGGATCGTCTACAACCTGGTATTGCTGGTGGTCGTCGCGACCATTTTCGTCGCGAATGCCGCCGCTTTCGGGCGCGTGGTTTCGCTCGACCTGTTCCTGCAGCTGTTCCTGCTCGCGGTCATGGCGAACGTGGCCTACTGCGCCGCCTATCCGGTCGACCTGACCGCGCAGTGGTCCACGCTGCGCGCACCGTGGCTTCGGATGCGGTGGGTTCTTTTCCTGATCGGCCTGGCATTCGCTACGACCCTCGCCCAGTTCATCGCACGCGGGTTGCTGGGCGAGCACGCCTGACCTTGCGTGGAAGAAGCAAAACGGACAGCTCCCAGCGGAGGCACGTCATGCGCGCACCTGTTCACCTCAGCACGTTCCGTTCGGCCGCCTGCGTGGCATTGGTGGCGACGATTCTCCTGGTATGGCTCAGCCTGGGGGTCGGCATCATCGGGGCCGATGGCGATCCTGCCAACCGGATGTATTTCGGAGTAGTGGCCATCGGCGTCATCGGCGCGGCCATCGCGCGTCTGCACCCCAGGGGGATGGCGCGGGCGCTCGCGGCGATGGCGTTTGCGCAGGGGCTGATCGGTGCGTTCGCGCTGGTCGAGGGGCTTGGGCTTCCCTGGAGCGAGCCTGCGGAGATCGTGCTGTTGAACGGCTTCTTCGTGGCGTTGTTCGGGGGATCGGCGTGGATGTTCGCGCAGGCGGCACGGGGCGAGCCGGAGCGTGGCAGGGTTTGAGGCGCGGGGCGCGATCGCGGGGACTCGCGGTCGCGTACAGGTGAGCTCCTGCAAAGGTGGAATGCGATCGCGTGGTGTGGCTCGCGGTCGCGCGCAGGTGCGCTCCTCCGGGGAGCGATCAGGTGGCGAGGTGCTCGCGGGCCTGCATCGCCAGTTCGAAGGAGCGCCGCCGCAGGTTGTGATCGAAGATGTTGGCGGTCAGCATCAGCTCGTCGGGTTGGTGGCGGGCGATGAAGTCGGCCAGGCCCTTTTGCACGGCGGCGGGGCCACCGACCACGGCGCACGCGAGCGCGCGTTCCACGCCGAGCCTTTCGGTAGGCGTCCAGTAGCTCTCGATGTCGTCGATGGGCGCAGGTACCAGCCCTGGCCGGCCGCGGCGCAGGTTGATGAAACTCTGTTGTTGCGTGGTGAACAGGCGGCGTGCCTCGGCATCGGTGTCCGCCGCGACGACGTTGAGCCCAAGCATGGCGTGTGGCTGCGCGAGCCGCGGCGACGGACGGAATTCGCGGCGGTAGATCGACAGCGCGGTGTCCATCGCGTCAGGCGCGAAATGCGAGGCGAAGGCGAAGGGCAGCCCCAGCGCCGCGGCCAGGCGCGCACTGAACAGGCTGGAGCCCAGCAGCCAGACCGGCACGTCCAGGCCCGCGCCTGGAACCGCGCGCACCGCCTGGCCGGGACTGGCCGGTTCGAAGTAGTGCAGCAGTTCGAGCACGTCGTCGGGAAAGGTTTCCGCCGCGTCGCCGTAGCGGCGCAGCGCACGCATCGTCGCCTGGTCGGTTCCCGGGGCACGGCCCAGTCCCAGGTCGATGCGGCCCGGGTACAGCGCGGCCAGCGTGCCGAACTGCTCAGCCACCTGCAGTGGCGCATGGTTGGGCAACATCACGCCGCCGGCGCCGACGCGGATGGTCGAGGTGCCACCGGCGACGTGGCCGATCAGTACTGCCGTGGCGGCGCTGGCGATGCCGGGCATGTTGTGGTGCTCGGCCAGCCAGTAACGCCGGTAGCCCAGTTGCTCGCCCAATCTGGCAAGGTCCAGCGTGTTGCGGAAGGCGGCGCTTGCGTCGCTGCCTTCGGTAATGGGGGCCAGGTCGAGTATCGAGAAGGGGATCATGCGGGAGGTCCTGCGCGGAGTTCCCTGGATGTGGGGCCGCGGGGCGGCCATTGCCAGTGTCCGCGCGGGGCGGGCCTCCGGCTCCGGCTGCGCTCGGCGCGAACGGGGTTATGGGACGGCTACATTTCCCCGCCGGACTGCCGATACAGCGCGGAGCACGCCATGGAACCTGCATCCGGATGATCGCCATGTGGCGGCGTCTTTTCGCCGCGAGGAAAGTTCCGAGCCGCCCTGCCCCCGCCCCGCCGATCGTGACGGTGGTGGCCGACGCGCCCGTGTGCGAGATGGCGCCACCGCTGACGGTGGTGGAGGACCGTTTTCATCGTTTCGTGCTGGGCCTTCCGGCGGCCGTCAGCGATACGGCCAGCGGCCCCGAGCAGGCTACGTTGCGGCGGCTGGAGGCGATCGGCGAGCGCTTCGACGTCAGCGGGCTGCCGCGCTTGCCCAGCGTGCTGCCACAGCTGCTGCGCGCATTGAGGAACGACAACCTGGCCGGATCGCAGCTGGCTGCGCTGATCGGCCGCGATCCGGTGCTCGTGGGCGAAGTGATGCGCGTGGCCGGCAGCGCGCACTTCCGTTCGGCGCAGCCGATCCACAGTCTGCAGCACGCCGTGGTCCTGCTCGGGCGCGATGCCCTGCGCCGGGTCGCCACATTGCACGTAATGAAGCCGATCCTGCAGGCCAGCGCGGGCATGCGCGGGCATATGGCCGGACCATGGCTGTGGGAGCACGCCGAGCGCTGCGCGCATGCCGCCGCCTTCCTCGGCCGGCATGGGGGCTGCGATCCGTTCGAGGCGTTCCTGGCCGGAATGGTCTGTCATACCGGCACCGGCGCGATCGTGCGCCTGCTGGACCAGGAGGCGCCGCCGTCGCTGGGGCCGTTCTCGCCCGTGTTCCTGGCGGGCTGCATGCGCATCGGCGCGCGGCTGTCGCTGCGCGCGGTGCGGCACTGGGAGATGCCGGCCAACGTGATCGAAGCACTGGTCGAACGCGTCAACGCACTGCACGCGCCGGCCTCGTCGCTGGGCAAGGTGCTGGCCTGCGCCGATCCGCTGGCGATGGTGCAGCTGCTGGTGGAGCGCGACCTGCTGGATGCCGAACTGGACTACAGCGCCACCTGGCCGGACAGCTTCCCCACGCCGGTCATGCGGCGCGGGCAGTTGGACCTGCGCCGGCAGTTCATGCCGACACAGGACTGAAAGGGCATCAGTGCGGCGTGGATCCCACGTCCGCGCGCAACTGCCGCGCAATGTCGTCGGCGCCGGTGGCCAGCAGGGCGGCCAGCGCCTTGGCGTAATCGCCCCGGGCCGGCGCGGGCATGGACGGCGAGACGTGATAGGTCTTGTCCGAACCCAGGCCGCGTGCATTGATGGCGCAGTGCGTGCCCAGCTCGAGCGTGACGTTGGCCGGCGTGGCCTCGGTGTCCACGCGCATCTCGGCGAAGACCTGCTCGCAATGCACCACCAGATCGGTGAAATAGGCCGGCTCCAGCGCATGGCGAAGGCGCGCCTGCAGCACCTCGGACACCGGCGGCGTGGGCTTGAGCGTAAGCGAATCCTCCAGGCCGCGAACCTCGACGTCCTGTTGATCCTGCTCGACCTGCAGCCACGGCGCCGAGGCCGGCGTCACCAGGCTGCCCAGCGCCACTGGCACGCGCGTGTCCTGCGAACCCCCACATGCGGCCAGCAGCAAGGCACCGCCGGCTATCCATGCAAACTTCTTCATACGAACTCCCCCGAGAGCGAATGGCCTGAACGAATCTACAGGCGCCCCGATGCGCGATCAACGCAACGGCATGGCAAACGCGAGCCAGTGCACGTTCGGACGTCCGATCGCTGCAGTCGCCGGCGCAGGCGGCCCACCGGTGTCACGTGCGAAACGCGGGTGGGCTGGCGTCCACCCTACACTGCCCGCCCTATCCGCGCGTGCGGACGGGGTGATCCAGGCCACCGGCCACACGCAGGAACTGGCGCCGCGCGGGTCCGAAACGCACCAGTCGCGGCACCAGGACGTCGCGCAGTTCGCGCAGGGTCGAGGGGCGGCCCTGCATCAGATGGGTCAGTGCACCCACGCGCCGGACCACCTGCCGATGCACCGGATGTCGCAACTGCGCGTAGCTCGCCAGGCGCGAGAGGCGGCCATTGAGCGCGTCCGCCGCGCAGTCGGCGAACACGTAGGCATCCTCGATCCCCAGATTCATGCCGCGCGCCCCAAGCGGCGAGTGGATGTGCGCCGCATCGCCACCCAGCAGCACGCGTCCCACGCCGGCACGCTCGGCCACGCGATGCGCGATGTGGAAGTGGGACTGCCACAGCACGTCACCGCACACCGTGCCGGCGGGCAGCGCGTCCAACGGCGCACGGCTGTTGCCGATAACGCGCCAGATGTCCTCGCGCACGCGCAGCGCGAACAGGAAGCCGTCCGGCAGCAGGAACAGATGTACCCGATCCGGGTCAAGCGGCGTCGCCAGGTGCAGGTCCCACAGTTGCCAGGGCTCGGGCAGTTCGTCGCCAGGGAAGGCCAGCCCAAGTGCCTGGCGCACCGTGCTGTGCGCGCCGTCGGCGCCGTACAGCAGGGGCGCCTGCGTGGGTTCGACGCTGCCGTCGGCATGCACCAGGTGGATCGTGACGCCGTCCTCGCCTTGCGCCAGCGTGTCGAGTTTCACCCCGCGCTCGACGGTGACGCCCTGCGCCCGCAACGCGTCGGCCAGCAGGGCTTCCGTGCGCGACTGGGGCAGCGAGATCAGCGAGCGCTCGGTGTCGAGCAGGGGCGAGACCGGCACGGCTACGTCCTCGTGCCCGCTCTGGTGCAGCGACAGTCCCTGCACGGCCCAGCCTTCGGCCAGCATGCGCGCGGTCACGCCGGTGTCTTCCAGCAGATCCTGCGTGCGCGGATTGACGGCCAATGCCTTGGAATGAAGGCTGGGCGCCGCCTTGTCGACGATGCGCACGGGAACGCCGCGTCGGGCAAGAAACAACGCGGCCGCCAGTCCAGTCGGACCGGCGCCGGCGATCATCACGGGCATGGTGTTCGACGGCATGCCCGGAGACTAACAGGATCGACGTCGGCATCAGGGCGACATCGCATCAGGGCCGAGGAACCTCCGGATGGCGCGACTGCCAGGCTGCGAGCGCGGCGCGGTAGCGCTCCAGCGCCTCGTCGTAGCGATCGAGCACGCAATGCACGCAGCCCTCGCCGCAGCAGTCGGCCGGATCGGGTTCGCTGGGGCGAACCGGTGGCGGATCGTCGGACGGGAATGGAAGCTCCATGGCCCCGATGGTACGGCCGCGCTCACGCCATGGACACCCGCAGCCGACGCCCCGCGAACCCGCGCTCCACAAGGATGACGATGGGCCGTCCCCGCGCCCGCCATTCCCTTCGCGAGGAGCGCCATGAAAACCCGCCATGTGTTCAGCACACCCAATGTCGAGGCCGCCAGGACCGTCATGCAGGCCGCGCGCGCCGCAGGCGTGCCCGAGGAGGACATCTCGCTGATCGCCCGCTCCGACATTGAACTCGAGGCGACACCGGAGCAGCACAAGGAAGCCGGAAGCGATTTCTATCCTGCCGCGCTGCGCGGCGTGGTCGGCGGTGGCGCGGTCGGCTTGTTGGCCGGGCTGGTGGCCGTGGCGATCCCGCCCGTGGGCATCACCGTGGCGGGCGTGGCCGGGCTGACCGTTGCCGGCGCGCTGACCGGTGGCTGGACCGGTGCGCTGGTAGGCGCCTCCGTGCCGGACCCGGTGCGGCGCAAATTCGAGGAGGAGATCGAGGCCGGCCGCGTCCTGGTGGTGCTGGACGGCGACAAGGAACAGCTGGTGCGCGCCGAGCCGGCGCTCGCTCGCGCAGGCGGCACGCCACTGCCGTTCGATGAGCCGACGGCGCTGAGCTAGCGCGCGCACCCAGTCCGTCTGCCTGCGGGAAGGACAGATCCGCTCCCTCCGGGAAAGGAACAGGAGCAACGGCAAGACGGCCATTAAACGCCCCCTTCATGGTCCGCGCACACCGCATTCAACCGGGCGCGAGGAACATCCATCCGTCCCCGTTCGCCGCCGCCCGGAGTACCCATGGATCTCGACCGCGTGATGACCCGCAATCCGAAATTCTGCCTGGCCACCTCGCCGCTGGATGAAGTCGCCCGCGCCATGCGCGACGAGGATGTCGGCGAGATCCCGGTAGTCGACCTGGACCGCCACCCGATCGGGGTGATCACCGACCGCGACATCGTCGTGCGCACGCTCGCCGCCGGCCGCAATCCGCTGGACGTGCGCGTGCAGGATTGCATGACCGCGCCGCCTATCGTGATCAAGGAGGACGCGAGCCTGCAGGACTGCGCCAAGCTGATGGAACGCCAGCAGATCCGGCGGGTGCCGGTGGTCGACGCCAAGGGTGCCCTCTGCGGCATCGTCTCGCTGGCGGACCTGGAGCGCACCGACGCCCGTTCGCTGCAGCAGGAAGTCACCCGCGCCGTATCCCAGCCGCACTGACCGAATTTATCGGAGGAGCATGCCCATGAAGACCCGCCTGTTGTGCTGGAGCCTGCTGCTGGCTTCCACGTTCGCGCTGGCCGCCTGCAACCACGGCACCAACGACAACGCCGAGCCGGGCGCAGCCGCCCCGTCGACCGCGCCGGCGATGACGCCCACCCAGCCGACCACGCCGATGACACCGCCCCCTGCATCCACCGCGATGACGCCCCCGGCCACCATGCCACCGGCCTCGTCGACGGCGATGCCGCCGCCGACCTCGACCACGCCGAACTCCTCGGGTGGCGCCGACTGAGCGCAAACCCGGACGTACGGGCAGGGATGCGGGCCGGGCCAGGGATGGCCTGAAGCGGGATCGGCGAAACCGGGCGAGCCTGGCTCCGGCCGGGCTTTTTCAGCGTGTCCGCCCATCGGGAAACGCCGCGTGGGACGGCCGCGCCCTCCCCCAGAAGTCACGGCCATCCTGCCGCCGCGCCAGGCGCACAATCGCACACCCAACCCCGAAGGAGCCTGACATGCGCACGCTCGTCCTCGCCGCCGTGATCGCCATCGCCCTGCCGGCCGTGCACGCCGCACCCGCCGCGCAGACCGCCGCGCAACACGCACAGCCGCCGTACCTCGCCGCGGCGATCAACGACCCGGGTCGCCAGGCCGACCGCGCCGACGACGCCCGCCGCAAGATCGCGCAGGTGATGGCCTTCGCCGAGGTCGAACCGGGCGACAAGGTGCTGGAACTGATTCCCGGCAGCGGCTATTTCACCCGCGTGTTCAGCGGCGTGGTCGGACCCAAGGGCCACGTCTACGCGCTCTGGCCGAACGAGTACGCCGCCGAGTCGCAGTCGGACGTGGCCAACCTGCGCAAGCTCGCCCAACAGCCGCACTACGCGAACGTCAGCGTGCTGACTCAGCCGGCCGCCAAGCTGGATGCGCCCGAATCGGTCGACGTGGTGTTCACCTCGCAGAACTACCACGACTACCCGGACAAGTTCATGGGCAACGTCGATCCGGTGGTGCTCGACAAACAGGTCTACAAGGTGCTCAAGCCCGGCGGCGTCTTCATCGTGATCGACCACGTCGCGCCGGCCGGCTCGGGCATGCGCGACACCGACACGCTGCATCGCATTGACCCGGCCATCGTCCGGAAGCAGGCCGAGTCGGCGGGCTTCGTGTTCGACGGTGAGAGCGACGCGCTGCGCAACCCGGCCGATCCGCACGACATCAAGGTGTTCGACAAGTCGATCCGCGGGCACACCGACCAGTTCATGTACCGGTTCCGCAAGCCGAAGGGCTGAGCGTTGCACGGGCGGTACGCCAATCGCAGGGGCCCACACGCGGGCTCCCGCGGGAAGCGACGGGTTTCGGTGGGTGATGGCGTGATCGCCATCCGCATCGGCTGCGCCGGCTGGTCGATCCCCAAGGCGCACGCCGCGGCGTTTCCGACCGAAGGCAGCACGCTGGAGCGCTACGCGCAGGTGTTCGACTGCGCGGAGATCAACTCCAGCTTCTACCGCCCGCACCGCCCGGCGACCTGGCGTCGATGGGCGGACAGCGTGCCAGCGCACTTCCGCTTCGCCGCCAAGATGCCCAAGGCGATCAGTCACGAGTGCCGACTGCAGGCTTGCGATGGGCTGGTAACCGCGTTCCTGGACCAGGTTGCCGAACTCGGCGACAAGCTGGGCTGGTTGTTGTTGCAGCTGCCGCCAAGCCTGGTGTTCGACCCGGCAGTCGCCCTCCCCTTCTTCGAGCACCTGCGCGAACACCACGACGGTCCGCTGGCGTGCGAGCCCCGCCACGCCTCGTGGTTCACCGGAAGTGTCGACCACGCACTGCGTCAACTGGCGGTCTCGCGCGTGGCGGCCGATCCGGCACGCGTGCCGCGCGCCGCGCTCCCCGGCGGCGACCGCCAGCGCATCTACTTCAGGCTGCATGGATCGCCGCGAACGTACTACGACGCCTACCCGTCACCGGTGCTCGAACGCGTGGCCCGGCGCTTGCGGCGCGCACCACAGGCGTGGTGCATCTTCGACAACACCGCAATGGGTCACGCGACAGGCAACGCCATCGAACTGCAGCGCATGCTCCGCTCCCCATAGGAGCGCAAGCGGCGCATTCACCTGGACGTGCCCCCTTCCCGCCCAGAATGCGCCAAGGCAGCCACGACAGGTGATCCGTGCCCGAGGGCCCTTCGATCGTCATTCTGCGGGGAGAGTTGGCACCCTTCACCGGGTGCAGGATCCGCCGCGCCGAGGGCAACGCCAAGATCGACATGACCCGGCTCGCCGGCGAACCGGTGGTGGCCTTCCGCAGCTTCGGCAAGCAGACGCTCATCGAGCTTCCCGACGTGACCATCCGCATCCACCTGCTGATGTTCGGCAGCTACCGCATCAACGAGCGCAAGGACGCCGCCCCGAGGCTCAGCCTGCAGTTCGACGAGGGCGAGCTCAACTTCTACAGCTGCTCGGTTCGCCTGCTGGATGGCGACCTCGACGATCTTTACGACTGGCGCGCCGACGTGATGTCCGATGCCTGGGAGCCGGCGCTCGCGCGCAAGCGCCTGCGCGCCATGCCGGACACGCTCGCCTGCGATGCGCTGCTCGACCAGGACGTCTTCGCCGGCGTGGGCAACATCATCAAGAACGAGGTGCTGTTCCGCATCCGCACGCACCCGCTCTCGACCGTCGGCGCGCTGCCGCCCCGCAAGCTGCGCGAGCTGGTCGAGCAGGCGCGCCAGTACAGCTTCGAGTTCCTCGAATGGAAGCGCGCGTTCGTGTTGCGCAAGCACTGGCTGGCACACAACAAGAGCATCTGCCCGCGCGACCACGTGAAATTCCATCGCGCGTACCTTGGCAAGACCAACCGGCGCAGCTTCTTCTGCGAGCTGTGCCAGCGACGCTACGTGGAGAGCTGACGATGTCCTCCTCCTCGTCCAACTCGCGCCTGGTCGTGTACGCCGCGCTTGCCGGCAACCTGGCCATCGCCATCGCCAAATTCGTGGCGGCGGGCATTTCCGGCAGTTCGGCGATGCTCAGCGAGGGCGTGCACTCGCTGGTCGACACATCCAACGAACTGCTGCTGCTCTACGGCATGCGCCAGGCGGCCCGGCCGCCGGACGCCGTGCATCCGTTCGGCCATGGCCGCGAGCTCTACTTCTGGAGCTTCATCGTCGCGTTGCTGGTGTTCGCGCTGGGCGCGGGCGTATCGCTGTTCGAAGGCGTGAACCACCTGCGCCATCCCGAACCCATGACCGATCCGCGGATCAACTACATCGTGCTGGGCGTGTCGATGCTGTTCGAGGGGAGTTCGTGGTACCTGGCATTGCGGGAGTTTCGTGCGGCCAAGGGATCGATGGGCTACTTCGAAGCCTTCCGCAAGAGCAAGGACCCGACCACCTTCACCGTGCTGCTGGAAGATTCGGCCGCTCTTCTGGGCCTGCTGATCGCGCTCGCCGGCGTGGTGTGCGCCCGCGTGTTCGACAGGCCGGAGCTCGACGGCGCAGCCTCGATCGGCATCGCGATCGTGCTGGCGATCTCCGCGAGCCTGCTCGCGCGCGAGAGCAAGGGGCTGCTGCTTGGCGAGCCGGCGCATCCGCGGCTACGGGAATCGCTGCTGGAGATCGCCGCCAACGATCCGGGCGTAGGCCACGTCAACGGCGTGCTGACCGTGCAGATGGGCCCACACACCGTGGTCGCGGCCTTGAGCGCCGAGTTCGAGGACCGGCTCACCACGCCGCAGATCGAGCAATGCATCAACCGCATCGAGAACGCGGTCAAGAGCTGCCACGAAGAGGTGACCTCGCTGTTCGTCAAGCCGCAGACCACCGAAACCTGGCGGGCGCGCCAGCATGCCATCGCGCGGGAAAACGCGCCGAAAGGGTGAGGGCGCCATGGCCTCGTTCTCGCTGTTCGCCGCCGGCCCTCAGGTGCTCTTCGACGATGCCAGCGGTCGCGTCGCCTACACCCCCGACGTGGTGCCGGCCGAAACGGCGCAAGCGTGGTTCACGCAGCTGTTCGAGGGTATTGCCTGGCGCGGCGGTCGCCGCGTGATGTACGAGCGCGAGGTGGATGTGCCGCGCCTGCGCGCGCACTTCGACCTGGCCGATCCCGCCCTGCCCGCGCCGCTGCACGAAGTGCTCGCGGCGGTCCGCGCGGAAGTCGATGCACCTTTCACCAGCGTGGGCTTGAACCTCTACCGCGACGAGCACGACAGCGTGGCGCCGCATAACGACAAGCTGGAGGATCTGGTGCGCGGCTACCCGATCGCCCTGCTGTCGCTGGGCGCCACGCGCGAGATGGTGATCCGCGCCAAGCGCCCGCCACGGCGCGTGTTGCACCTAGACCTGGCCGCCGGCAGCCTGCTGCTGATGGACTACGCCAGCCAGTTCCATTACGACCACGGCATTCCCAAGCAGCGCGCGGCCATGGGACCGCGGATCAGTCTGGCGTTCCGCGTGCGGCCAACTTCGTAGGGTGGACTTCACTCCACCCTGTGCGTGCCGATGATGGGCTGAAGCCGACCCGACGACGTCCTGTCCAGGACGCTACACGGGGACGGCTTTTGGTACAGACTCTGGGACACGCACGGAGTCCCCGACGATGTCCTCCTGCCGCCTTGCCACCTGCGTCGCCTGTCTGCTGCTCCCGATCGGCATGGCCATCGCCATGCCCAGGCAGGACAAGCCGGCGATGACACCCGAGCGCTGGTACGCGCTGCAGATGGAAGCGGCGGACAAGGCCGACCGCATCATGCGCCAGGCCGATCGCCGCAAGTCGTTGCTGGGGCGCTACGAGACCATGCTTTCGGCCATGTTCGAGGGCGACCGCAACCCGGCCTTTCCGGTGATCTTCGGCCAGTACCTGGCCTGGTACCAGACCTATATCGGCGATTACCCGAACGCCGCCGCAAGCTTCTCGGTGCAGGAAACGCAGTTGCCCGGCGACCATGCCCTGCCGCTCGGCCCGGGTATGCGGGCGCAACCGGCGATCGATGCGATCGCCAGGCTCGCACGTGGCCGGCAGGCGGTCTTCTTCAACGAGATCCACCACGTCCCCCTGACCCGCACGCTGACCATCGAACTGCTCGCCAGGCTGCGTGAGGAAGGATTCGATACCTTCGCTGCCGAGACCCTTTATTCCAGCGACGACAAGCTGCAGGCGCGCGGCTGGCCGGTCGAGGGCACCGGCTTCTACACGAACGAACCGCTCTGCGCGGAGATGGTGCGTACCGCGCTCAGGCTCGGCTATCGCGTGGTGGCCTACGAAGCCGAGGGCGGCGACAGCGGCGATGCGCGCGAGCGCTCGCAGGCGCGCAACCTCTACGAGCGCGTGTTCAAGGCCAACCCGAAGGCGCGACTGGTGGTCGACGCCGGCTACGGGCATATCCAGGAAAGCGGCAAGTACCTCGGCGGCCAGTCGATGGCCGAACACCTGCGCACGTTGAGTGGCATCGACCCGCTGACGGTCGAGCAGACCATGCTGGTGCCGCATCCGGATGCCACACACGATCATCCCTACTACGCGGCGTTGGTGGCGCGGCTCAAACCCGTGCAGCCGATGGTGTTCCTCGATATGGAGGGCAAGCCGTGGGCGCTGCGCGACGGCTACGACGTGAGCGTGTTGTTTCCGCCCGAAACGCTGCGTCGTGGCCGCCCCACCTGGCTCGCGCTGGACGGCCTGCGCAAGCCGGTTCCGGTGGATGGCGATGAAATCTGCCGATCCGACTATCCCTGCCTGGTCGAAGCGCGCTACGCCAACGAGACGGATACGGCGATCCCGGCCGACCGGCTGGTGTTCGATCCACCGCCGCGCCAGGGGCCGACCGGCCGCCTGTTACGTCCCACCCTTGGCGCGTCGGCCAGCGACCTTTACCTGCGTCCGGGCGACTATCGGCTGGTGGCGACCGACGCACAGGGGCGCATGCTCGGGCGTCGGTCGATCAGTGTGCGAGGTGCCACACCCTAGTGCGGGCCTTCCCCGTTTACGGGGGAAGGTGCCGACAGGCGGACGGGGGCGCGATCCCCCCCGGCCCTCACTTGCGCTGGTCGGCCGTCTTCTCGCGCACCGCGCGGAATTCCGAATCCTTCGACCAAGCCGGCCAGGCGTCCGAGTCGGCGAGCTGGTAGCCGAGCTGGTAAAGCAGCCGCAGGTCGTGCGCCATGCCGGTGAACGTCCAGCTGGCCTGCCATTCGTCCGAGGGCTGGTGGTAGTGCTCGCGGTTGTAGAGCTTGCCCGCGGCCTCGCCCGCCGCCTTGCCGCCCTTGACCAGGTCGTTGCCCGATTCGAACGAGATCGCCGGGATGCCCTGCTTCGCAAAGGAGAAATGATCGGAGCGGAAGAAGCTGCCTGCCTCCGGGTGCGGATCGGGCGCGTAGCTCATGCCGTAGGTCTTCGCCAGCGCGATCAGGCGATCGAGCAGCCCGAGCTTCGCGTTGCCGGAGATGGAAAAGTTGCGCGCGGGGCCGCTCGGGTCGAGCGCGTCGGTGTTGATGTCGGCCACGGTCTTGCCGACCGGGTACAGCGGATGCGTGGCGTAGTACTCCGAACCCAGCAGGCCCTTTTCCTCGGCGGTCACCGCCAGGAACACGACCGAACGCTCGGGCCGCGGCGCACGCGCAAAGGCGCGTCCCAGCTCGATCAGCGCTGCGGTGCCTGTAGCATTGTCGACCGCGCCGTTGTAGATGCGGTCGCCCTTGGCGTCCGGCGCGCCCACGCCCAGGTGGTCCCAGTGCGCACTGTAGATCACCGTCTCGTCCGGGCGTTTGGCGCCCTCGACACGGCCGACGATGTTCTGCGAGGTGATCACCTTGGCGTCGACGTCGTAGTGCGCCGAGAAGGTCACGCCATCGAGCGTCACCGGCTTGAAGTCGCGCCTCTGCGCCTGCTTCTTGAGCGCGGCGAAATCCAGCCCCGCGGCCTTGAACATCTGCACCGCCAGGTCGTGCTGGATCCAGCCTTCCAGCGTGGGGTGCTCGGCGGCCGGCTTGTCCCTCACGATGTCGAACTGCACGTTGGTGTTGGAATTCTTCACCGTCGCCCAGCCGTAGGAGGCCGGTGCGGTCTCGTGCACCACCAGCATCCCCAGCGCGCCCTGGCGCGCGGCTTCCTCGTACTTGTAGGTCCAGCGGCCGTAGTAGGTCATCGCCTTGCCGCCGAAGTCGCCGCGGCCGGTCTCGAAGTCCGGATCGTTGACCAGCACCACGCCGATCTTGCCCTTGAGGTCCACGCCCTTGAAGTCGTCCCAGTGGCGCTCGGGTGCCTTGACGCCGTAGCCGACGAACACCAGCGGCGCGTTCTCGATGTCGACCTTGCGGCTGCCGTCCATCGCCGCGCGCACGGCGATCTGCTCGCCCTGGGTCAGGGCCATGGCCTTGCCGTCCTCGCTCAGCGAGAACGTGGGCGTACCGACGATCTCGAAGCGGCCCAGCGGCACCGGCTGGGTCCAGGTGCGCTTGCCGTCGACGATGGCGCCGCCCGGCGAAAGACCGGCGTCCTTGAACCGCGCGACCACGTAGTCGACCGTCTTCGTTTCGCCCGCCGTGGCCGGGCCGCGCCCTTCGAAGGCGTCGGAGGAGAGCGTTCTGACCTCCTGCGACAGGCGGTGCGGGTCGAACGTCGGCAGGTCGGTGGACCATGCGGGGCTGGCGAGCGCGGGCGCGAGCAAGGCCGCGGCGATGGCGTAGGCGAGCGATCGGTTCACAGGAGCACCTTTGCGAGGGGACACCCCTTGCATGGTAGGCATGCGAGCTGCGGATTCCTACCGTCCCGAAGCTTGCCCATGCGGAAGCTCTCGAGCCCCGGCAAGGGGACGGCGCAGGTCAGGCGCCCACTACCGCCAGCACCTTGCGTTCCAGCTCGTCGTCGCGGAACGGTTTCTGCACCACCCGCTCCTCGCCGACGCCCGCCAATGCGGTCTGGTCGGCATAGCCGGTAACGAACAGCACGGGCAGTTCGGGCCGGCGTGCGCGGGCCTGCTGGGCAACCTCCACGCCGTTCATGCCGGGCATGGCGAAGTCCGCCACCAGCAGGTCCACCTGCGCCGAACGGTCCAGCAGATCCAGCGCCGCGCCGCCAGACCCGGCCTCCAGCACCTCGAAGCCGAGCTGGCGCAGCCGCGCGGCGGTGACATCGCGGACCGCGCTGTCGTCATCGACCAGCAGCGCGAACCGGCGCTGTGGCAGCGGCTCGGCGTGGGTGTGGTTGTCGGCCATCGCCGGCTCCGCGGCCACGCCTGCCTGCGCGCGCGGCAGGTAGACGCGCACGGTGGTTCCGGCGTCCGGCCGGCTCTCGATGCGCACGCCGCCGCCGGACTGCTGCGCAAACCCGAGCACCTGTGCCAGGCCCAGCCCGGACCCCTTGCCCACGCCCTTGGTGGTGAAGAACGGCTCGAACGCGTGCGCGCGCACTTCCTCGCTCATGCCGGTGCCGGTATCGGTGACCGAAATGACCACGTAGTCGCCCGGCGTCGGCTCGCCGGGTACTCGGGGCTCGTCGGTGAGCGAGGCATTGGCCGTCTCGATGGCAAGGCTGCCGCCCACCGGCATGGCGTCGCGTGCGTTGATCGCGAGGTTGAGGATCACCAGTTCGATCTGGGTCGGATCGACCAACGCGCTCCACAAACCCGGTTGCAGGTGTGCCGCCACCGCAACGCTGCCGCCCATGGTGCTGCGGAGCAGCTCGCTCATGCCCTGGACGGTGCCGTTCAGGTCGACCACCTTGGGCTCCAGCCGCTGCCGGCGCGAGAACGCGAGCAGCTGCGAGGTCAGCGTGGCGCCTCGCAGCGCGGCCTGGCGCATCAGGTCCAGCCGCCGGCGCACCTTGGGGTCGTCCACCGTCATTTCGATCAGGTCGAGGTTGCCCAGCACGATGGTGAGCAGGTTGTTGAAGTCGTGCGCCACGCCGGAGGTGAGCTGGCCGACCGCCTCCAGCCGCTGCATCTGGCGCAACGTCGCCTCGACCCGCTCGCGGCCTTCGATCTGGTTGCGCAACTGGCGGTTGGCCGCCTCCAGTTCGTGCGCGGCGAGCTTCTCCTGGGTGACATCGCGCCCGACCGCGTAGATGCGGTCATGCTCGGCCACTGCAGTCCAGGCGATCCAGCGCCAGCCGCCGTGCTCGCACCGCATGCGGTTCTCGAACGGCGGAGCCACGTGCCCGCGGCGCAGGCATGCCAGCACGGCATCGGCGGTGGCCCGGTCCTCCGGATGGATGAAATCCAGGAAAGGCCGCGCGAGCAGGGTCTCGCTGTCGTAGCCCAGGATGCGGGTCCAGGAGGGATTGATGACCTTGAAGTAGCCGTCGAACCCGGCCACCGCGAACAGGTCGCGGCTGAGCTCGAACACCCGCTCGCGCTCGCGCCCGATCCGCAGCGCCGCCTCCTGCAGCGCACGGTTGCGATCCTCCAGCGCGGTCCGCTCGCGGTGCGCGCCGGTGACGTCCTGGTTGACGCCGATCATCCGGCGCCCGCCATCGGAACCGATGACGGGCGTGCCCTTGGAGAGGATCCAGCGCGTCTCGCCGTGGGTGCGGATGCGGAATTCGATGTCCAGCGGCTGGCCGCTTTCGGTGCTGCGGCGGACCGCCTCGTCGACGGCCACGCGGTCTTCCTCGTACACGGTGGCAAGCCAGGCCTCTTCGGGCGTGATCCCCGCGTCCGGGTCAAGCCCGAACAGCACGTACATCTCGCGCGACCAGCTGGCGTCGCCCGACGGCAGCTCCCAGTCCCATACGCCGATCTTGCCCACCCGCTGGGCGAGCTTCAGCCGCGCTTCGCTGGCGCGCAGCGCATCCTCGGCGCGGCGGCGGTCGGTGACGTCCATCAGCACGCCCATCGCCTTCGCCGGCTGGCCGTCCTGCGCGTGGATCTCGGCACGCAGCAGCAGCGCGCGCCCTTCGCCACCGGGGCAGACATAGCGAAACTCTGTCTCGATGAAGCGCTCGCCATGGGCCAGCGCATCGACCATGCACGCCTGCAGACGCTCGCGTTCGCCAGCGGGGTAGCCGGCGCGAATCTGCTCCATCGTGGGCGTGGCGTCCTCGGGAAAGCCGAGCAGGCGGTTGAGTTCGGGCGAGCCGACGAGCGTCTCGTTGCGCAGGTCCGCTTCCCACACCGCCATGCGCCCGGCTTCGATGGCCAGGTGCAGCCGCGCCTGGCTGGTTTCCAGCGCCGCACGCAGCTGGCGCCACTCGCTGACGTCCTGCAACGTGCCGATGTAGCGCACCGCGCGGACCTCGCCATCGACGGGCGCGAACAACGCCTGGCCATGCGCGATCACCCAGCGTACTTCGCCGTCATCGTGCACCACGCGGTATTCGAAGGGCACGCGCTCGCGGATCTGTGGATCGAGCGCGCGCAGCAACATGCCATGCGTGCGCGGCAGGTCGTCCGGATGGGTGCGTGCCTGCAGCTGTTCCAGGCGCAACGGTTCGTCGCCCGGCGGCAAGCCGCAGATCTCGCGGGCGCGGGGGGAATAGACGAACGTGTTATCGAGCAGGTTCCAGTCCCAGATGCCCAGCTTGGCCGCGCGCGTCGCCAGCTCCAGGCGCTCCTCGCTGCCAAACGGCATTCCGGCGCACGCCTGCGTGGAGAACGGATCCGCGCGGTGCTGCATGGCAAACCACCTCGTTCCTGCGACCAGCCAGGGCACTTTAGCGCAGGCGGGACATGGGGACGTGAGGTTCCCGGAAGGATGCGGCGCGAAGCCCGCCGATCACGCCCGCAAAATGCTCAGCCAGCCCTCGCCACGCCGAGCTGGCCGGCGGCATCGGCGATGGCCCGATGCAGTTCGCGCCTGGTGAAGGGTTTGCCCAGCCGCACCAGTTCCATGGCGGGCGCCCCGGGAAGCTCGGCATAGCCGGAAGCAAGCACGATCGGCAGGCCCGGATCGCGATCGCGCAGGAGCTTGGCCAGCCGGATGCCGGTGATGCCGGGCATCGCTTGGTCCGTGATGACTACGTCGACCTCGCCCTTGGCATCGACGTACGCCAGTGCCTCCTCGGCCGAACGCACGGCATGGACGGCGTGACCGAGATCCTCGGCCATCGCCATCGTGCTCAGCAGCACGAGCTCGTCGTCGTCCACGACCAGCAGGCTCAGCGGCTCGCCCGCATGCATCGGGGCATCGATGTCCTCGCTCGCCTCGGCGACCGCGGTCGCGTCGGACGTCGCGGCGGCGACCGGCAACCAGATTTCCACTGTGGTGCCCCTGCCCGGCTGACTCTGCAGCAGCAGGCGCCCGCCCGATTGCTCGGCCAGGCCATAAGCCATCGACAAGCCCAGGCCGGTGCCCTTGCCCACGCCCTTGGTGGTGAAGAACGGCTCCGTGGCGCGCCGGACGGTATCCGGGTCCATGCCGTGGCCCTCGTCGGCCACCCACAGGCAGACGTATTCGCCGTGAGGCAGCGCGGTCGAGTGGCCCTCGCCGGCCCACTCGCTGCGCGCCCCGATCTCCAGCCGGCCGCCTTGCGGCATGGCATCGCGGCCGTTGACGGCCAGGTTGAGCAGCGCCAGTTCCAGCTGGTTGGGGTCGATCAATATCCGCGGGAGCTGCAGCGGGAAACTGGTGCCGATGCGGATTTCCGGCCCCAGCGAGCGTCGGATCAGGTCCGCCATGCCATGCACCAGCAGCGGCACGTCGACCGGCCGCGGATGCAGTTCCTGGCGCCGCGCGAAGGCGAGCATGCGCTGGGTCAATGCCGCGCCACGCTGCGCGCCGGCCATCGCGTTGTCCAGCAGCTGCTGCGGGCGCGCGGCCGGCGGCAACCATTTGCGCAATAACTCCAGGTTGCCCATCACCGCCATCAACAGGTTGTTGAAGTCGTGCGCCACGCCACCGGTGAGCTGGCCGATGGATTCGGATTTCTGCGACTGGAACAGCGCCTCGCGCGCGACCGCCAGTTCCTCTTCGGCCCGCTTCTTCTCGGTCACGTCGCGGGTGATCTTGGCAAAGCCCACGACCCGGCCCGTGTCGTCGGTCAGGCGGTCGATCACCACATGCGCGAAGAACAGCGAGCCATCCTTGCGCCGGCGCCAACCCTCGCCCTCGTACACGCCCTGCGTGCGCGCGACGGCGAGGTTGCGGGCGGGCTTTCCGGCCTTGGCGTCCTCGTCCGCGTAGAAATGGCTGAAGTGCTTGCCCAGCACCTCGTCGGCGCGATAACCCTTGATGCGCTGGGCGCCGGCATTCCAGCTGGCCACATGGCCGTCCGGGTCGAGCAGGTAGATGGCGTAGTCGCGCACGCCCTGCACGAGCAGGCTGAACTGCTGCTCGTTGCTGCCAAGCATGTCGTCGGACTGGTGCGGCCAGGGAATGTCGCGGACCAGGTAGGCGTAGCCCTCCAGCTTGCCCGCCCTGTCACGCACGGCCTCCAGGATGGTTCGCGCCCACACCCGCTGGCCGTGCTTGCCCTGGTGCCAACCGGTTTCCTCGTCGCGTCCGTCATCCCTTGCCGCCTTGAGGGCCTGCTCCGGCAAGCCCGCCGCGCAGCTCTCCGGGGTTTGCAGCGACTCGAAAGGCTGGCCGACGATGTCGGCGACGGCGTAGCCGAAAATGCGTTCGGCACCTGCGTTCCAGCTGGCGATCCGACCCTGCGGATCGAGGAAAACCATGGCAAGCGTGTCCAGCGCCTGCACCATCCGGCTGTAGTTTTCCTCACCTGTCGACATGACTGACCTCTCGAACCAAAACAACCTGCACCCGCGGCGGCAGACGGCGGATTATGCGACCCGCCTCCATCCGCGCCGTGAATGCCTAGCCTGCGACCCTTGCACGCTCGAGCGCCGCCACGTGACGCTCCAGCCGCGGCCCCAGGTAGCAATGCGAGCCACACGGCATCAGGCCCGTCTGCGCGAACTCGCGAAGGTACCAAGCGGGCGGCCGCGACAGGAACCCTTCGCGGTCACCGACGACGTCGTCGCGGCTAGTGAAAACCTCCAGGAACGCCACGCCCTCGAGCATCTCGCCGATGCCGGCCAGGCCGGCGCGGATCTCGCCGGGCCTGAGATAATGCAGCACGTCGGTGCACACGATCAGGTCGAAGCGGCTGTCGAAGCGCAGGTGCTCGAGTTGGCCGAAACTTGCCAGCCCGACGTTGCGGCTGCGCCCGTAGCGGGCCACCACGTAGGCGCTCGCGTCCAGTCCGCGGTATTCCACGCCCGGCCGCAGTGCGCGCAGCGGCGCGCGCCACGGTGCCTCACCGCAGCCGACATCGAGCACGTTGCGCAGCGGGCGACCCAGGTAGTACTCCGCCTGTGCGACCGCCAGCGCCACCTTTCGCCTGAGTTCGGCGATCGAGGCGACGGCGTGGCGCGGGTCGCGGTACCACTTGTCGAAATAGGCGCGATCGTAGGTCTTGGGCATGGGCTGGGCGGTCGCGAAAAAAGCCCATGGTACGGCCTGGCAATCACCCGACGCATACATGGGGCACTCCAGCATTTTTGCAACCGCCCCATCTGGAGCCAGTCATGTCCATGATCCGCCTGCGCCTCATCGGCAACCGTGACGCCGCCGATTCGATCATCACCGTGCTGCACGGCATCGACGGCATCGAACACGTCGAGGAGATCGAGGACTTCATGCTGGGCGTGCGCGACGATTCCAGCTCGGCCAACCTCGTCGACGACAGCGAGGGCAAAGTCTTCATGGTCGAGGTCGACGCACCGGACGACATGCGCGCCGATGCGGTGCGGGTGGTCGCCGAAGCCGAAGCCCGCCGACTGGACGCGGGCCTGGAAATCGTCGACGGCGACGATTTCTGACCTTCATCAGGCTCGCGGGGCGCCTTCAGCCCGCCAGACGCCTTGCCGCGAGCCCCGCTGGTGGGCCGAAGCCCACCCTGCTACCAACGCTCAGCCGCGCACCAGCAGGTGCCGCGCGACCTGCCCATGCATTCGGCCCAGGCCACGCGCCAGGTGCAGCGTGGCGAACAACAGCAGCACGCCCAGCACGCACAGCGCGATCGCGTCGCCCCAACCCGGCACGTGCTGGCCGAAGCCCCAGTTGATGACCGGCTGGTCGTTGACGTACACGTCCGAGATCCAGCTCGGCGCGAACGCCCAGGCGATCGGCGCGCCGATGAAGCCCACCGCCACCGAGATCAGCGTCACCGCAATGGTGAAGTAGACGATACCCAGCGGCAGCATCAACAGCATGTACAGCAATGTGGTCCAGGTGCGCGCGTCGGTGAACATGGCGCCGATGCGCTTCATCAGGGTCAGCTCGCGCGTCGGATAGGGCGGACGCCGTGGCATGCGCGCACCCAGCATGGCCTCCACGATCCGGCCCTCCACCAGCGAGAGCACCCGCACCGAGCCGAAGAACAGCACGATGAACGGCAAGCCGACGATCAGCACCGACAGCCCCGCCGACAGCGACACGCCGGTGACCGCCCAGGTGAAATAGAAGATGCCCGTGGCCAGCGCCAGCACCATGTAGAACAGCGCGCCATAAGTGCGAGGGTCGGCCGCCACGCCGAAGAAGCGCCCCGCCAGCGAGCGGCGCCTGGGCTGCAGCGGCGGTCGCAACGCGCGCTGGATTTTGATTTCCTGGTCACGGTAGAGCTCGGCCACCTCTTCCGGTGCGCCGTAGCTCCCGACCACATGGGCCAGCATGTCCGCCTCGCTGCGGCCCGGCTGTTCGGCCAGCTCGGCGCGCAGGTGTTCCTCGGCGTCGTAGAGCGCATCCTGCACCAGTGCCGGGTCGGCGCCGCGCAGCGCGGCGCGCAGTTGGTCGAGATATTCGTTGATCGTGCGCGGTGCGTTCATCACACCTCTCCTTGAAGGACCTTGTCGACGGAATCACGCGTGGCGTTCCAGGCCGCGACCCATTCGCGCAGCACGTCCCGCCCCGGCTTGGTAACGCGGTAATAGCGGCGCGGCGGACCGCTCACCGAAGGCTCCACTTCGCTGGCCAGCAACCCGGCCGCCTCCAGGTTGCGCAGCACCGGGTAGAGCGCGCTCTGCTTGCCCGCCAGCACGCCCTCGCCCAGCTCTTCCAGCCGCTTGGCGATCTGATAGCCGTAAAGCGGCTGCCTCGATTGCCCCAGCACCGCCAGCAACACCAGCGAAACGGTGCCGGCGGAGAGCTCCTTCTGGAATTTCTTCAGATGGCCGACCCGATCGTCCACACGCTTGCCTGCACTGCCACTTGGGTTGCTGTGAAGGTTAGTGCGAAGTTCACACTAGTGCATGGGCCTGAAGTCATGCCGCGTTCGCGGGACAGGCGCTCATCGGGCCGGAGACGGCATGGCAGGACATCGCCCCGCGAGCTTCGCGCCCCCCTCTTTTTTGGTTCGATGCTGTTGCCCTGGATAGTGCGGTCTACGCTTGATCGCCCGCGAGCCGGTCGATCGGCACGGACACGCGTATCTCGAGTCCCTCGGGATGCCAGATGCGGGTCAGCTCTCCGGCCAACTGCTCGCGCAGCGTCAGGTCAACTAGCCGGCTGCCGAAGCCGGTCCGCTCCGGTTCCTGCACGGGAGGCCCGCCCTGCTCGCGCCAGTTCAGCGCGAAGCGGTCAACGGAGCGCTCGCCCCAGATTCGCACCTTGCCGTCAGGCACGGCAAACGCCCCGTATTTGGCCGCGTTGGTAGCCAATTCGTGGATTGCCAGGGACAGCGGCGTGAGCGCGCGCGGATCGAGTGCCAGGTCATCCCCAGTCACCTCGATGCGGTCGTATCCCTCCAGCGCATAGGGCCTGAGCAGGCGCCGGGTGAGGCCCAGCACCGTAGCCTCCTTCTCCACCGGCCCGGCGTCGGCTCCCTGCGGGCGGGCATAGTCGTGGGCCTCGTCCAGGGCGAGAAGGCGGGCGAGCAGTTCGTCGGCGAAGGCGCGGCTTCCGGGGAACCGCCGGACCGTCAGCGCGACCAGGCCGGAAACCACCGCGAATATGTTCTTGATGCGGTGGCTCAGCTCCTTGCCGGCCAGCTCCAGCTGCTCGGCGGAAGCCTTCTGTTCGTGGATGTCGGTGCAGGTGCCCATCCAGTGCAGGATCTGCCCGCTGTCATTGCGTACCGGATGCGCGCGGCCGAGTACCCAGCGGTAGACCCCCGTGTGGTGGCGCAGGCGGTATTCGATCTCGTAGGGCTCGCCGGTGGCCAGGCTGTGCCGCCAGCGTTCGAAGGTTCGCTCGCGGTCGTCCGGATGGAACAGGTAGGCCCATCCGTCGCCTTCGGTGGTTCCCGGCGTGGCGCCGGTGAATTCATACCAGCGGCGATTGAAGAACTCGTGGTAGCCATCGGGTCGGGCGGTCCAGATGATCTGGTCGACCGAGTCGACGATGGTGGCGAGCGAGGTGCGGCTGTTCTCCAACGCCTGCTCCATGCGCTTGCGCTCGGTGATGTCCAGGAACAGCACGGCGAAGCACTGCCCTCCGAGCGGATGGGCACGGGCCTCGAACGTGCGCAGCTGCAGCGCGGGCACCTCGACTTCGAACGCCGCCGGAACGCCCTCGTCGACTACCTTGCCGTAGAGCTGGATGACGCTGAACGGGAATCCCGGCACCACCTCGCTGACCGGCCGGCCCACGACCGCCTGTGCCGCACGGCCGGTCTGTGCGGTGAACGCCTCGTTGACTTCCAGGAAAACGAAATCGATGACCTGGCCCGCCCCGTCGCGCACCACCTCGGCAATGAAGAAGCCCTCGCGGATGCGCGCGAACAGGTCGCGGTAGGGCCGGTCCTGCAGCGCCGCCGCGGTCGCGCCGCCGGCCCGATGCAGTCCGCCCCCGTCGACCGGATCGCGTACCTGCATCGCGCCGGTGGTCTCGTGGACGAACTGGAAGGCGCCGACCTGCTGCCCGCGCGCGTCGCGCAGCGGGAAGAAGCTCATCTCGTAGCTGCGCCGGCCGCGCCGGGCGTCGCCGTATTCGCCGGTCTGGCGGAACGACTCGCCGGCAAGCGCGCGGCTCCACACGGCCCTGACTTCGCCCTGCTCGCGCGGCCTGTCACCAAGCAGGTCGAGCATGGAGTCGCCACGCCGGGGCCGCACCCCGAAAATGCGCTCGAACTCGTCGGCGCTGGTCCGGTTGATCGCCAGGAAACGGTAATCGCGGTCGGCGACCTGGATCATCGCCGGGCTGGCATCGATGACCTGCTGGAGGATGTCCAGGCCCGGAACGCCCGCCGCCGGGCCGTCGCTGGCGGAAGTGGACGAATGGCTCGTTGCGCTCGACTGAGCCTGCGATTGGATCATCGGACCATCACGCCTTCGGCAGGCGTGGCTGATGTTGTCCAGAAGGTGCGCATGGTGTTCCGGCCTCCTCCAGGTCCGCCGCAGCTCCCCTGCCCTTCCTGCCGGCAGGTGTCGCTGGACTTGCACCCGCCAACATGGTGGATCGGGAGTCAAGGACATGTAGGCCAGCGGTGAAGTGGCGGTAGGTTTCGAACACGCCGGTCCCACACGCCGGTCTGCGCGGCGTGGCCGTGCTGCTTGCCCGGTTTTACGCGCCGGCCCGGGCCATGATGGACTGACTCCGCGGACTTCCGCCGCGCCGCGCTCAGGCCTCCAGGGCGGCGTTCACCATCCCCGGCAGGGTTTCCAGCGAGAACGGCTTCTGCAGCACCCGATAGACCACCGACTGCAGCGTGGGCGGCAGCGGCGAAGGGGCGTAGCCGGTCATCAGGATGACTTTCAGGCCCGGTCGAAGGGTGCGCGCCGCTTCGGCGACCTGGTAGCCGTCGATGTCCGGGAGCTTGATGTCGCTCAGCAGCACGTCGATGCGCTGGTCCGACTTCAGGGCCTGCACACCGGTGGTGCCGTCGCTGGCCTCGAGCACATTGAAGCCGGCGTCCTGCAGGCCTTCCATGACCAGTTCGCGCAGGAATGCTTCGTCTTCGACCAGCAGGATGTGGGTAGTGGTGTCGGCAGAAGGCATTACGCTTCCTCGGGGAGGGTTTCGCGGGGCGCGCGGGGAAGGATGATGTGGATCGTGGTGCCGCGACCGGGGCGGCTCTCGATGCTGGCGACGCCGTCGGATTGCTCGACGTAGCCCAGGATGGTGCTCAGGCCAAGTCCGGTGCCCTTGCCCACCGGCTTGGTGGTGAAGAACGGGTCGAACGCCTTGTTGCGCACGTCTTCACTCATGCCCACGCCGCTGTCGACCACACGCAGGTGCACGTATTCACCTGCATCGAGCCCGGCCATCGGATGTTCGGCATCCACGCGCATGTCGTCGGTGCAGATGGAGATCTGCCCGCCGTCGGGCATCGCGTCGCGCGCGTTGATCACCAGGTTGAGGATGGCGTTCTCCATCTGGTTGGAATCGCACAGCACGGACCACTGCGAATCGAGCCGGTAATCGATCATCCAGCTGGCGCCGACCGAATGGTCCAGCAACGGCTGGATGCTGCGGATCAGCGCATCCAGCCGCAGCGACTTGGGCGACAGCGGCTGGCGACGCGCGAAGGTAAGCAGACGCTGGGTCAGGCTGGCGGCGCGGTCGATACCGTCCTGCGCCATGTCGAGATAGCGCTGGATCTGGCGATGGCGCGTCTGGCGCTCCTCGAACAGCTTGAGGTCCCGCGCCGGGATGGCCGGTGATTCCGCGCCGGCGGCGACACCGGCGCGCTCGAGCTGCAGCTCGCGCTCGGTTGTGGGGTCGTTCTGCTGCAGATGCTTGTTGAGCCGGGCCAGGCTGCCGCGGATGATCATCAGCAGGTTGTTGAAGTCGTGCGCGATGCCGCCGGAGAGCTGGCCGATGGCCTCCATTTTCTGGCTCTGCCGCAGCGCTTCCTCGGTGCGCGCGCGATGTTCCATCTCGGCACTGAGTCGTTCGTTGGCCTTGGCCAGCTCGCGCGCGCGTCGCTGCAGCGCCGCATTGGCGCGCATGAGCACGCGGTGGGCGACCGCCAGCGCGGAGAGCATCAGCACGGCCATGAGGGTCAGCAGCGCCACGCCGCTGTAGCGTGCCAGCTGCATGATCAGCGGTGTTTCGGCGGCACGCAGGTACACGCTGCCCACGGTGGTGGTGCCCTGCTGCGCGGGCACGGCCACCACCATGTGGTCGTGCGGCAGCCGCCCGCCGTTGGCCAGGCTGTCCGCAATCGGCTCGCTACCGGGACGCTGGAAACCGGCGACCTGGCGATGCGCCTCGTTGTAGACCGCTGCGGCGTCCAGACGTGGATCGAGCATCAGCGCATTGACGTATTCCTGCGCGGTGGCGCGATCGTTGAACGCGATCGCCGCGGTGACGCTGGCGGCCAGGATCTTGGCCTGTACGGTGAGCTGGCGGCGATGCTCCGTGTGCGCGGAGTGGTACTGGTAACCCGCCGCGAGCGCGCCGGCGAACAGCAGCAAGCCCGCGGCGACCAGCGACATCACCGGCCTGAACGCGAAAGGCTGGCCGATGACCCGCCTTTTCACGATGCCTCCCTCACTGCCAGGGCGAGGTTGAGCAGCTTGGAGCTGATGGTGATGTGGTTGCGCGCGGCCGCACCGGTGTCGATGACGAACCGCACCCGGCCGCGGTCGATGACGAAGTGGACGATGCCGCCGCCCTGGTGCGGCTCGGTCGAGTCGACCACGGTAAGCACCGGTTTGCCGCTGACGGCATCGAGCGCCTGCTGGATGCTTTGCGTCGAGAGGTGGCTGATGAACACGATCTGGCATTGCGTGTCAGACGTGAGCGTTTCGAGCCGGCGGACCTCGAACGGGTGCGTACCCAGGCTGCGCCCGGCGACGGCGTGCTGAAGATAGTCGTCGAACGGGTCTTCGCCGGCCACGCAGATGCGGAAGGGTTGGTCCGCCGCCTCGAACGTGGTGGGCGGCCAGTTGACGAACGGCGCCAGCTTGTAGAGATAGGTCGCCTTGACCGCGTATTCGAGCGAGACGTCCGGCTGCGCGCCCGCGCCGGGCTGCGGCGAGGCCTCGCAGGTCGCGCACGCCAGCAGGACCGCAAGCAGGCAGGCCGGCGCGCGCATGCGCACGCCACCGAGACGGGCGAGCAGTCCCGCCGTGCGGGCGCGCAGGGAACCGGACGGGCTATGGCGGGTGCGATTCGGCATCTCCTGGGCGCCCGGCAACGTCAGAAGTTCAGGCGCGCGTCGAGCGACACGCCGCGACCGATGCGGTCGCCAGCGGGATACTCCCGGTGCCACGCATGCAACAGGTTCGAGCCGGAGAGCGAAAGCTCGAGCTTGTCGTTCACGAGCCAGCCAATCCGCAGGTCCAGTTCCATGTAACCGGGCACCTTCGGATCGGGCAAGGCATCGACGCCGCGCAGGTCGGCGTAAAGCGTCCAGCTGTCGGAGAGGTTCATCATGGAGCGGAGGAAACCCTGGTACTCGGGATCGTCGCCCGCCTGCGCCACGCCAAGCAAGCCGCTGGCGCCCGGCTTGAAGCCCAGATGCTGGCGCTGCGCATCGAAGCCGGCTCCCAGCTGCCACCAGTCGCTGATCGCGTAGCTGCCCCAGGCCTCCACGCCGTAGGTGTGGCCTTTCATGCCGTTGCCCCAGATGAGCGGCAGCCCCGTGGGCGAGAGTTCGATCGTCCTGAGGTCGTCGTAGACGTTGTAGTACAGCGAAACCGACACGGTGGCGCGGGTGGCGACCTGTCCTCGCCAGCCCGCTTCATACGCGGTGAGCTTCTCGCGCTTGAACACCGGGTTGCCGGTCAGGAACAGGACCGGGCCCAGCTTTTCCCTGACATCCACGTCGAACGGCGTCGGCGTGCGCACCGCGCGCGAGGCCCCGGCCCACAGCAGCGTGTTCTGGCCGGGCGTCCACGAAAGCCTGAGGTTGGGCAGCACCGACACGCCCGAATACGGGTCGTCCTCGGCCTTGAGGCCCAACGTAAGCTGGGTGTCGGGAGTGAGCGTCACCTGGTCCTGAACGAAAGCGTTGGCCAGGTTCTGCGTGTTGCGCGCCGGATCCCACAGCAGCGAACTGGCCACGGCGATGCGCGGCGTGATGTCGTAGCGGTAGATCCGGTCGCCCAGGCCCCACAGCAACTGGTGGCGCTTGCCCACGGCAAGACCGTGCTGGATCTCCACGTCCAGCGTATCCAGCGCAAAGCCGCTGCCACCGTCGTTGCTGCTGCGGCGATGCACGTGGTCGTAATAGGTCTGCAGCTGGAAGCTCGAGGTGCCGCTGATGGTGTGTTGCCAGCGCGCCAGCACGTCGGCCTCGGTGCTGCGCGCGTCCGACCCGCCGGGCTGGTCGGTGCGGCCGTCGTGCAGGTCGCCCTGCAGCATCAAGGCATCGTCGGGGCTGCTTTGCCAGTCCACGCGGAAGCCAACCTGGGGATTGTTCCAGCCGTTGCGTGCCGGCCGGCCCGAGGCGTTGTCCAGTTCGCGGCGGCGCACGTCGCGGGCATAGACGCGGTAGTGCGCATCCTTGCCCAGGGCGCCGCCGTACTGGACGGCCGCGCTGCTCTCCAGGGTGCCCACGCGCACGGCGAGCAGGCCGCCGTCGGCCTCGCTGGTATTGCGCGTGATGATGTTGATCACACCGTTGACCGCGTTGGCGCCCCACAAGGCGCCACCCGGGCCGCTGATGACTTCGATGCGTTCGATGTTCTCCGGGAGCACGAACTGGTCATCCCAGTACATGCCCGAGAAGATCGGCGAGTACACGCTGCGCCCGTCGATCAGCACCAGCAGCTTGTTCGGAAAATTCTGCGCTGTGTTGTTGCCGCTGAACCCGCGCGCGGTGACGACGTAGTTGCTCGGGCTCGTCTGGAACACTTCCAGGTTGGGCGCCAGCCGCAGGATGTCGGGCACGCTCCTGGCGCCCGATCGCATGATGTCGTCGTGGCTGATCACGTAGACCGCCGCGGGCGCCTTGGCCAGCGGCTCGGGGGCCTTGGCCACCGAGGAGATAACCACCCTGCCCAAATCCTCCAGCGTGAGGTCGCTCAGGTCGGTCGGCAGCGCCACGGCGCAGGCCGCGCGCGTCGACAAGGCCAGCAGGGTCATCGCAATGGCGCCACGCGCGAGCGCACGCTTTCCCGTGCTTTCGCGCGCGCTTCCGTGCGGATCGAATTCCGGGCGGCGCATCGGGGACATCCTTACAAGACAGTTGTGCAACGGCATCATTGTTCTTGATGAGCCCAACGGCAGGAACGGCATCCGGGAGTGGATCGGCCCGCGTCGAGCTCGGTTTGCTGCCGGACAGTGTAACGGCAATGGAAAAGGCGCACCGTGTCGCCGTGCATGGATGCGGCTATCCGTTCCCGGATCACGCCACGCGGCCACCGGCAGGTGCATGCACGAACCGGCGTATCGAGCGCCGATGTGGAAGCAACCGTGATATCGCCGATACGCGCGCAGCCGGGCTGCGGCTGCGCGTCCACGAGCGCATGACGAACTCCGGGGCCGTCCGCACGCGGGCGACGGCCGCGTCCGCGCCTACGCGCCCAGCGAAGCGTTGTCGATCACGAAGCGGTACTTCACGTCGCTGCGCTGCATGCGGTCGTAGGCCTCGTTGATCTGCCGCGCGGGGATCATCTCGATGTCGGCCACGATGCCGTGTTCGGCACAGAAGTCGAGCATCTCCTGCGTCTCGGCGATGCCGCCGATCAGCGAGCCGGCGATCGAGCGACGCCCGAAGATAAGCGTTCCCACGCTCGGGCTCGGATGCGCGTGCTCGGGCACGCCGACCAGGCACAGCGTGCCGTCGCGCTTGAGCAGCCGCGTGTAGGCGTCCAGGTCGTGGCTGGCCGCCACGGTGTTGAGGATGAAGTCGAAGCTTCCCGCATGCTTGGCCATGTCGTCCGGATTCTTCGAGATCACCACCTCGTCGGCGCCCAGGTCCAGCGCGTCCTGCCGCTTGGATTCGGACGTGGTGAAGGCGACCGTGTGCGCGCCCATCGCGTGGGCCAGCTTGATGCCCATGTGGCCCAGCCCACCGATGCCGACGACGCCCACCTTCTTGCCGGGACCGGCACCCCAGTGGCGCAGCGGCGAATAGGTAGTGATGCCCGCGCACAGCAGTGGCGCGACGGCGGCGAGCTGGTCTTCCGGATGGTGGATCTTCAGCACGAAGCGGTCACTGACCACGATCCGCTGCGAGTAGCCGCCCAACGTATGGCCGGGGGCGTCCGGCGTCTTGCCGTTGTAGGTGCCGGTGAAACCGTTCTCGCAGAACTGCTCCAGCCCCTCGCCGCAGGAAGCGCAGTGCTGGCAGCTGTCGACGAGGCAGCCGACGCCGACGGTGTCGCCGACCTTGAAGCCGGTCACTTCGCTCCCGACGGCGCTGACGTGGCCGACGATCTCGTGTCCCGGCACGCAGGGGTACAAGGTGCCGGCCCACTCCGAGCGCACCGTATGCAGGTCCGAATGGCACACGCCGCAGTAGGCGATGTCGATCTGCACGTCGTGCGGCCCGGGCTGGCGGCGCTCGATGTCGATAGCTTCGAGCGGCTTGTCGCTGGCATGGGCGCCGTAGGCTTTGGTCTTCATGGATCGTTCCTGTGCAGTGGATGTATGGCAGACAGGGGACGGTAGCAAAGCCGCCTTAGCGCTTGCCAACCGGAGGCGCCGCCTTCCAGTGGAGTTGCCGGCTGCGTGTCATCGATCGGCGCCAGGCACGGCCACGAATCGGTTCCGGGGAGCGTGGCATGGCTGGCGGAACCGTAACGATCTACTCGCCTTGATATCGGCGGCACGTGAGCGCGGGTCACGCGCAAGGCTGCGCGCAGCGTCTTCCTGTTCCGCCTGGGAAAACGGCGGTCGCCCGGGTTGTCGAGGCCGCCACGCTATCGAAGCGCCCACTGGGGGCATCGCCTGCCGCTTGACGGCCGGCTCAAATTTCCATATTTTTGGAATTATGGAAATCAGAGCCGCCCTCGCCTCCCTCAGCGCCCTCGGCCACGAATCGCGACTGGCCGCCTTTCGCCGGCTCGTCCAGGCCGGGCCCGAAGGGCTGTCCGTGGGCGAACTGCGCGAGCACCTGGAACTGCCACCGGCGACGCTCAGCGCGCACCTCAACGTGTTGCGCGCGGCCGGACTGGTGCGCGACCAGCGCGAGGGCCGGGTGATCCGGGTGCGCGCCGACTACACGCAGATGGATGCGCTGCTCGCCTATCTCACCGAAAACTGCTGCGCCGGATCCGCTGCATGCGGTCCGACGCAAGCCTGCAAGCCACGCCGCAAGGGAACCTGACGCCATGAACCGCTTCCACGTGCATTTGAACGTCGCCGATCTGGCGACCAGCATCCGCTTCTACACCGCGCTGTTCGGCGCCGAGCCGACGGTGCGCAAGGACGACTACGCCAAATGGATGGTCGAGGACCCGCGCGTCAACTTCGCCATCTCCAGCACCGGCCGCGAAACGGGCATCGATCACCTGGGCATCCAGGCCGACAGCGGCGAGGCACTGGCGGCGCTCGGCCAGCGGCTGGACGCGGCCGGCGGCGCGCTCGTGCCGGAGGAGGCGACCGTCTGCTGCTACGCCCGCTCGGACAAGCTGTGGACCGAAGACCCGCAAGGCACGCGCTGGGAAACCTTCCACACGCTGGGCGAGGCGACCACCTACTACGCCGGCGAGGCGCCCTGCGCGACCGATGGCGCCAGCTGCAGCCCCGACCCTCGGGCGATGAAACCCAAGGTTGCCAAGGGCGCATCCTGCTGCGCCCCGGACTCGGGCTGCTGCTGAGCGAAATCCATGAAAAAGCGCGTCCTGTTCGTCTGCGTGGAAAACGCCAACCGCAGCCAGATGGCCGAGGCCTTCGCACGCCTGCACGGCGGCGACGCCGTGGAGGCCTGCAGCGCCGGGTCCGCGCCTTCCGGGCGCCTCAATCCGCGTGCGGTGCAGTTCATGGCGGAACTGGGCTACGACCTCACCACCCACGCTTCCAAGTCGCTGGACGCCATCGAGGGCGGCTTCGATGCGGTGGTCACCATGGGCTGCGGCGACCGCTGCCCCTGGGTGCCGGCGCGGCGGCGCGAAGACTGGAACCTGCCCGACCCGAAGGACCTGGACGACGCGGGCTATCGCGCGGTGCGCGAGGAGATTTCCTCGCGCGTGCAAACGCTTCTGGCCTCGCTCTGACCATGCTGGGACGCAAGTTATTGGCCGAGTTCATCGGCACCGCCCTGCTGCTCGCCACCGTGGTCGGCTCGGGAATCATGGGCGTGATGCTTTCGCCGGGGAACACCGGCGTGGCGTTGCTCGCCAACGCGGGTGCAACAGCGGCGGCGCTTTACGTGCTGATCGTGCTGTTCGGGCCGATCTCCGGCGCGCACTTCAATCCCGTGGTGACGCTTGCCATGTGGCTGCGCCGCGAATTGCCGACCCGCGAAGCGCTGGCTTACGTGCTGGTGCAACTGGTCGCGGCGATCGCCGGCGTGCTGCTGGCGCACGCCATGTTCGACCTGCCATTGCTGCAGCCGGGCACGCACGTGCGCAGCGGCGCGGCGCAATGGCTGAGCGAGGGCGTGGCGGCGTTCGGCCTGCTGCTTGCCATCCTGCTCGGACTGCGGCATCGGCCTGCCGCCGTGCCGGCGCTGGTCGCCAGCTACATCTTCGCCGCGTACTGGTTCACCGCGAGCACCTCGTTCGCGAACCCGGCCGTCACCCTCGCGCGATCGCTGACGCGAACCTTCGCGGGCATCCGCCCCATCGATGTCTGCGGGTTCGTACTGGCGCAGATGGCCGGTGCGTTCGCTGCCGTGCTTGTCGTGGCAAGGCTGGACGGCGGCGGGGGCGATTGAGACCCAGCTCCGGAGGCTCCTTTCGTGCCTCCCTTCCCTTCGCGCTCGGCCGGAAAATCCCGCGTTTGTTATTGAAAAGTGGACGGAATTTTCTACGCGGAATGCCACGAATGCCTAGCGGATGCTTAACGGGAGCTGTGTTGCAGTTCGCCTCGAGTACGCCGATCCCCGAGGTGGAAACCATGCACGACGCACTCGACATCCACACCGCTCCCCAGCGCCGGTCCGACTCCCCCGCCGCTGCAAGGGCCCGTCGTCCAGGCGCTCGCCGGCGCTTCCCGCGGGAAGCGTTCGATGACTGGGACAGCTCCCGCCATCGCGGCTTTGCGCCGGCCTGATCCGGCGTAACCGCTCCCGAGGGAAAACAACCCGTCACGCCAGCCTGCGGCCCGCCGCAGGAATGGGTGTCTGCGCCTGCGGCGAGGACACCGCGTGCATCCATAGCTGTCGTTTGCCAGGGAGACTCCATGAAGAAGTTGATTGCGATCTGCGCCGTGCTCGGCGCATTGGCCGCGGGCACCGTCGCGGCGAAGACCGTGACGATGCTCAACGCATCCTACGACCCCACGCGCGAGCTCTACCGTGATGCCAACGCCGCCTTTGCTGCGCAGTGGAAAGCGCAGCACGGCGACAACGTGACCATCCGCATGTCCCACGGCGGGTCGGGCAAGCAGGCGCGGGCCGTGGTCGACGGATTGCCGGCGGACGTGGTGACGCTGGCATTGGCCCACGACGTCGACGTGCTGGCCGACCGCGGCCTGATTCCCGCGAACTGGCAGCAGCGCTTGCCGGACAACAGCGCGCCCTACACCTCGACCATCGTGTTCCTGGTGCGCAAGGGCAACCCGAAGAAGATCCGCGACTGGTCCGACCTCATCCGTCCGGGCGTGCAGGTCATTACGCCCAATCCCAAGACCTCCGGGGGCGCGCGCTGGAATTTCCTGGCCGCCTGGGGCTATGCCTTGAAGCAGCCCGGCGGCAACGAGGCCAAGGCCAAGGCCTTCGTGCACGAGTTGTTCAAGCACGTGCCGGTGCTGGACACCGGCGCGCGCGGCGCCACCAACACCTTCGTCCAGCGCGGCATCGGCGACGTGCTGCTGGCGTGGGAGAACGAGGCCATGCTGGCCAAGCAGGAGATGGGCGGGGCCGACGTGGAGATCGTGGTGCCGTCCGTAAGCATCCTGGCCGAGCCCACAGTAGCCGTGGTCGACCGCAACGTGGACAAGCACGGCACGCGCGCGGTGGCCGAGGCCTACCTCAAATTCCTGTATTCGCCGCAGGGCCAGGCCATCGCCGCGAAGCACTATTACCGCCCGCGCTCGCCGCAGGTGATGGCGCAATTCGCGCGGCAGTTCCCGAAGGTGCAGCTGTTCACGCTGAAGGACACGTTTGGCGACTGGCGCCAGGCGCACGCGAAGTTCTTCGCCGACGGCGCGATCTTCGACCAGATCGGTCCGGGGAGCTGACATGAAACGGCGCATCCTTCCCGGCTTCAACCTGAGCCTTGGCTATTCGCTCACCTATCTCGGCCTGATCGTGCTGCTGCCGCTGGCGGCGCTGGCCTGGAAGGCCTCCGGGCTGGGGCTGGGTGGCCTGATCGAGCTGCTGCGGGTGCCGCGCACGCTGTCCGCGCTCAAGCTCAGCTTCGGCGGCGCCACGCTGGCGGCGGCGATCAACGTGGTGGTCGGCCTGCTGGTCGCATGGGTGCTGGTGCGCTACCGCTTCCCGGGCCGGCGCCTTTTCGACGCGGTGGTCGACCTGCCCTTCGCCCTGCCCACGGCGGTGGCGGGCATCGCACTGACCGCGCTGTACGCGCCCAACGGCTGGATCGGACAGTGGCTGGCGGCGATCGGCATCAAGGTCGCCTACACGCCGTGGGGCGTGCTGGTGGCGATGGTGTTCGTCGGGTTCCCGTTCGTGGTGCGCACGCTGCAGCCGGTGCTGGAGACGCTCGAGCACGACGTCGAGGAGGCGGCCGAGACGCTGGGCGCGCGGCGCTGGCAGATCTTCGTCAAGGTGATCCTGCCGATGCTGGTGCCCACGTTGCTGACAGGCTTCGCGCTGGCGCTGGCCCGTGCGGTGGGCGAGTACGGCTCGGTGATCTTCATCGCCGGCAACATTCCGATGAAGTCCGAGATCGCGCCCCTGTTGATCGTGCAGAGTCTCGAACAGTTCGACTACGCCGGGGCGGCGGCACTGGGCGTGGCGATGCTGGCATTTTCCTTCGTGCTGCTGCTGGTGATCACGCTGCTGCAGCGCTGGAGCCATCGCTGGGCGGAGGTCACGCCATGAGCCGGCGGCATTCGCGTTCCTTCGGGTGGCCGCGGCTGCTCGGGCGGGCCCTGCTCACGCTCGCAGCGGTGGCGTTCCTGATCGTGTTCCTGCTGCTGCCCCTGACGGCAGTGTTTGTCGAGGCGTTCCGCCAGGGGGCCGGCGCCTACTTCGGTGCCATCCGCCAGGACGAAGCACGTTCGGCGATCTGGCTGACCGTGCTCGTGGCCGCGATCGCGGTACCGGTGAACCTGGTGTTCGGCATCGCCGCGGCATGGGTGATGGCGCGCTTCGAGTTTCCCGGCAAGGCGCTGCTCGGCGCTTTCATCGACCTGCCCTTCTCGGTCTCCCCGGTGATCTCCGGCCTGGTCTACGTGCTGTTGTTCGGTGCGCAGGGCTGGTTCGGACCATGGCTGGAGGCGCATGGCGTGAGCATCATCTTCGCCGTGCCCGGACTGGTGCTGGCCACGATGTTCATCACCTTGCCATTCGTGGCGCGCGAGCTGATCCCGCTGATGCAGGCGCAGGGCAACGAGGAGGAGGAAGCTGCCCGGGTGCTGGGGGCCAACGGCTGGCAGATGTTCTTCCGCGTGACGCTGCCGAACATCCGCTGGGCACTGCTCTATGGCGTGCTGCTGTGCAATGCACGCGCGATGGGCGAATTCGGCGCGGTGTCGGTGGTGTCCGGACACATTCGCGGCCTCACCACCACGATCCCGCTCGAAGTGGAGATGCGCTACAACGAGTACGACTACGTTGGCGCCTTCGCCGTGGCCTCGCTGCTGGCGTTGCTGGCGTTGCTGACGCTGGCGATCAAGACCGTGCTGGAGTGGCGCTACGGCGACGAGATCGCTTCGCATGCGCCCGGTGGGCGGTGATGTCATGACCCTTCGCACGATTGCAGATGGCGGTCTCACACAGGTGCGCTCCTACGCACGCCGTTATGCGAGCGCCCTTGGGCGCGAGCGCAGGCTCGCCGGTCACACCCGAGGGCGCTCCTGCGGGAAACCCCGCGACGCCTGCCATACGACCTTTCCCGGAGACGACGCATGACCCTCGAACTGACCCGCCTCAACCGCCGCTTCTCCGATTACCCGGCGCTCAATGACGTCAGCCTGTCCATCGCGCCGGGCGAGTTCCTGGCACTGCTCGGTCCTTCGGGATCGGGCAAGACGACGCTGCTGCGCATCCTTGCCGGGCTGGACTATCCGGAAAGCGGACAGGTGACTTTCAATGGCAAGGACTATCTGGCCGCCGCGCCACGCGACCGCAACGTCGGGCTGGTGTTCCAGCACTACGCGTTGTTCCGCCACCTGACCGTGGCCGAGAACGTGGCCTTCGGCCTGCGCGTGCGGTCGCGGCGCACGCGCCCGAAGCGCCACGAGATCGACGCGCGCGTCGAGCAGTTGCTCAAGCGCGTGCAGCTGGACGGTTTCGGCCAGCGCTTCCCGTCGCAACTGTCCGGTGGCCAGCGCCAGCGCGTGGCACTCGCCCGCGCACTGGCCGTGGAACCTGACCTGCTGCTGCTCGACGAACCGTTCGGCGCGCTGGATGCCCAGGTCCGGGTGACCCTGCGCCGCTGGCTGCGCCGGCTGCACGAGGAGCTTGGCCTGACCACGGTGTTCGTCACGCACGACCAGGAGGAAGCGCTCGAGCTGGCCGATCGCATCGCGGTGATGAATCGCGGGCGCATCGAGCAGGTCGGCACGCCCCGGGAGATCTACCAGCAACCGGCCACGCCATTCGTCTGCGAGTTCATCGGCAAGGTCAACCGGTTGACCTTGCGACGCGAGGGCGAGCGCTTCCTCGCTGGAGGCTGGATCTTCGCCGACGAGCCGTGGGCCGGCGAGCATGCGCAGGCGATTGCCTACGTGCGACCGGAACACCTGACCCTGTCGACCACGCCGATGGCCGGCGCGTGGCGCGCGCGCCTGCGCCACGTCTACCTTGCCGGCAGCGTGGCGCACCTGGACCTGGAGGTGGCCGCGCTGGACCAGCCGCTGGAAGCCGACGTCGCCAGCGAAGACCTGGCGCGGATGGGCCTGCACGCGGGCGCGGAGCTGTTCGTCTCGCCCAGCCATGCGGTGATCTTCCCGCTCGACCGCGAGGACAAACCGGTCGCCGAAGACCGCTGGCTTTGGCGGGCCGGCGTCGTGAATCCGCCGGTTCGCCTGCCGATCAAGCGTTCAGAAGTTGAGCTGGGCGCGCATCGCGTAGATGGTGGGGTCCAGCGGTAGATTGCCGCGGTCGCTGAACGCGCGGATGACGTTGGCCTGCAGCTTGAAGTGGGTGTTGATGTACCAGTTCAGTCCCAGCGTCCAGTCGTGTTCGCGCCCGCCCGTCACCGCGCCGTCGTCGAGGTCCAGCGTGGCGTAGCGCAGCGCCAGTTCCAGCGCGCCCCAGGGATGGGCCGGCGTGAGACCGGCGATCGAGCCCGCCTTGTAGCCGCGCGATTCGCCGGTCAGCGCCCAGGTCCCGTACACGTAGTAGCCGCGGGACTGGAAGTCACGCAGGCCGGGGCGGATCGCCTGCATCGCCAGGTACTCGCCCTGCAGCAGCATCGGACCGTGGATCCACGCCGCTTCCAGGCCCTGGCGGTCGAGCCGGTCGACGCCCTCGAGCGTGCCGGTATCGACCAGGCGGACTGGCGTGAGGTTCACCTCGGGGCGCGCGCGGACGCGGCCGGTGCGGTCGTCGCGCAGTTCGCGCGAGGCGGACAGGCCCAGGTGCACGACCTCGCCCTGTTCCTGCACCGGGTTGTAGACGACGCGTCCGGCGAAGGTTTCGCCGGCGGCATCGTCGTTGAGATCGTGGCGGGTAAAGAACCCCGCCTGCAGCAGCCAGTGCGGGATGCCCTGATACACCCAGTCGAGGCCGACACGACGTCCCTCGTAGACCGCCTGCTCGGGCAGGCTGCGCTCCATGAAGGTCACGTTGCCGGTAGCGATGTTGCCGTCCTCCCAACCCACCGGCGTCTTGAACTGGCCGAGGCGGAAGCGACCGGCACTCGTTTCCACGCCGATGTAATTGTCGACCCAGCTGTTGGCCTGGAAGTCATAGCCGGCGTTGGCCGTAAAGACGCCCTTTTTCTCGATGTAGAGATTGAATTCCTGCCGGCGCCAAGTGTGCGCGTCGTCGAACCGATCGGTCCCGTCGGGCAGGCGGTCGTCGGTGAACTGGTTGACGTCGTACTGCAGGAGACCCTTGAGGCCGGCGCTGACGCCGTTGCCCAGTTCTACGCTGGTGGGCCACTGGTCCGAATCGCCCGCAAGCGCGGGCTGGGCCAGTCCGCAGGCCAGGACGGCCGCCGCCAGGATATGTAGACGCATGATCGCTCCCATCGAAAGAAAGCCCTGGACGCAGGAATAACAGGGCGCTGGTTAGCCGGTAATCCACTGGGCGTTCGCCATCGGTAATGCATGCGATTGACGAAAGCGAAACAGGCGCCGGAACAGTCGCGCATTGTCCCACGCATCCGCCGGATCGCGTACACCCGACGTCCCGCACATCCGGCGCGGACGCTATAAGCTTCGAACCTCATCCATGCCTGCAGGGGACCATAAGCATGCGCCGTACGCTTCTCGCCTTTACGCTCGCCAGCCTCCTCGCCCTGCCCGCCCTGGCCGACGAAGCCAAGCCCACGCCCACCACGAAGGAACTGCTGGCCCAGTCCCGGCCGCAGGAGTGGCGCACGCCTGATCCCTCCAACCTGATCGACATGGAGCTGCCCGGCGGCCACGTGCTGATCGAGCTGGCGCCGGACTTCACCCCGCTGCACGCGGCCAACATCCGCACGATGGTGCACGAGCACTACTTCGACGGGCTGGCGATCGTGCGCGTGCAGGACAACTTCGTCACCCAGTGGGACGACCCGGCGGCGGACGACGAGGACAAGGCGCACATCAAACCGCTGGGTACGGCGAAGAAGACGCTGCCGCCGGAATTCACCCGCGCGATGGATGCGAAGCTCGAGTGGACGCCGCTGCCCGACGGCGACGTCTACGCGCCGCAGGTGGGTTTCTCCGAAGGCTTCCCCGTGGCGCGCGATCCGGCTGCGGGGCGCGAATGGATCGCGCATTGCTACGGGACGGTCGGCGTCGCCCGCGACGTCGGTCCCGAGACGGGCAACGGCAGCGCGCTCTACGCCATCATCGGCCAGGCCCCGCGCGGGCTGGATCGCAATCTCGCGGTCGCCGGACGCGTGATCGAAGGCATGGAACTGCTCTCGGCCATGCCCCGGGGGCCGGCGCCGATGGGGTTCTATACGGACACGTCGCAGCGCGTGAGGATCCAGTCCATGCGCTTGGCGGCCGACATGTCCAGGGCCGAGCGACCGAAGATCGAAGTGCTGCGGACCGACAGCCCCACGTTCGCGAAACTGATCGAGGCCAAGCGGAACCGGCGCGATGCGTTCTACACGGTGCCGGCGGGGAAGATCGACCTGTGCAGCATCGGCATCCCTTCGCGCGAGGCGAAGTAGTACGCGTCGGGTGAGCGAGCCTCGGGCGCGCGTGCACCACGCTCCGCCCGAATCCTCATCCGGGTATCGACATCCTTTCCCTCCGGCGGGGGTTCGGGGATATCCGCAACCCGCCTCCCCGCGCCCCATCCACCTACAATTGCGCGCCTCCCCCACTGCGACTTCCCCATGCAAGCCATCAGCAAGGCCCGCCTGCAGATCCACTTCTGCGTGGTGTTGTGGGGTTTCACCGCGATCCTCGGCAAGCTGATCACGCTGCCGGCAGCGGCGCTGGTCTGGTGGCGCATGTTGCTGGTGACGGTGGCGCTGATGATGACGCCGCGCGTCTGGCGCGGGCTCAGGGCGATGCCGGCGCGGCTGCGCTGGGCCTATGCGGGCATCGGGGTGCTGGTGTCGCTGCACTGGCTCACTTTCTATGCGGCGATCAAGCTCTCCAACGCATCGGTCGGCGCCACCTGCATCGCGCTGGGGCCGGTGTTCCTGGCTTTCGTGGAACCGTGGATCGCACGGCGCCGTTTCGACCCGCGCGAGCTGCTGCTCGGCGTGGCGGTGGTGCCGGGTGTGGCGATGGTGGTCGGCGGCGTACCCACCGCGATGCGGTTGGGCCTGGTCGTCGGCACCGCCTCGGCGCTGCTGGTGGCGCTGTTCAGCGCGTGCAACAAGCGGCTGGTCGAGCACGGCGATCCGCTCACCGTGACCTGGCTGGAACTGGGCACGGGCACGCTGTTCCTGGGCCTGCTGGCGCCGCTGCTGCCGCACAGCGCCTTCGTCCTGCCTGGACTGCATGACGCCATCCTGCTGGTGTTGCTGTCCTTCGGCTGCACGCTGTTGCCTTTCGCGTTGGCATTGGTGGCGCTGCGGCACCTGAGCGCGTTCGGCACGCAGATGGTGACCAACCTGGAGCCTGTCTACGCCATCGTGCTGGCCGTGCTGCTGCTGGGCGAGCAGCGCGAGCTGGCCTGGCCGTTCTACCTGGGGGTGGCGGTGATCCTGGCCGCGGTTTTCGTGCATCCGTGGCTGAGCCGCCGCCAGGAACCGGCCCAGCCGGAGCTGCTCGGCGTGAGCGAGTCGCACAGCACCACCGACTAGGGCGTGCGTGCTTCCACCGGGTAGCCGGGCCGCCGGCCTCTATACTTCCCCGATGAACTACCGCCACGCCTACCACGCCGGCAACTTCGCCGATGTCTTGAAGCACGTCGTGCTGTCCGCGCTGATCGATGCGCTCAAAGCCAAGCCCACGCCATTTGCCGTGATCGACACGCACGCGGGCAGCGGCTGCTACGCGCTCGAGGGCAAGGAGGCGGAGAAGACCGGCGAGTGGCGCGAAGGCGTGGGGCGGCTGCTGTTTCCCGACGTGGGCCCCCATGCCAGCTCGGGCGGCACGCTGCCGCCGCTGCTGCGGCACTGGCTGGACGGCCTGCTGGCGATGCCCGGCAACGAGCACGGCCTGAAGCTTTATCCCGGGTCGCCGCTGCAGGCGGCCATGGCCATGCGCGAGAGCGACAGCGCCCAGTTGTGCGAGCTGCAGCCGGAGGAAGCCTCGCGCCTGCGCGAGCTGTTCCATCACGACAAGCGCATGCACGTGCACCAGCGCGACGGTTACGAGGCGCTCAAGGCGCTGCTTCCGCCAAAGGAAAAGCGCGGGCTGGTGCTGATCGACCCGCCCTACGAGGCGCAGGAGGCCGAGTACCGGTTGATCGAGCAGGCGCTCAAAGGCGCCCTGGTGCGCTGGCCCACCGGCATCTATGCCGTGTGGTATCCGATCAAGCAGCGCAGCCAGGTGCAACCGTTCCTGCGCTGGCTCGGCCATTGCGGCGCCCGCCGCGTGCTTCGCGCCGAACTCCTGGTGCATCCGGACGACTCGCCGCTGCGGCTGAATGGTTCGGGCATGGCGATCCTCAACGCGCCGTGGAAGCTGGACGACACATTGCGCGAGCCGATGCGCGCGCTGTCCCGGCTGCTGGCGCAGGAACGCCCGGCCGAATGGCGCCTGGACTGGCTGCTCGAAGAAGGCGCCGCGCCGCAACCGTCGCCGCTACCGCGTTCACACGGTCGCCGCTAAGCTCGCTCCGGATCGCGGCGGCATCCCCGCCGCGCCTTTCCTCGTCAAGGTCAGGAGCCCGCCATGCGCATCCGCCTCGCTTCGATCATGTTCCGCTCGCTCGTGCCCGCCACGCTGCTGGTGCTCGCCGCCTGCGCTCCCGCGCCGATCTACAAACCCTCGCCAAACGCGGTGAGCGCCGCGCCGTTCCAGGTCGCCCAATCGCCCGAGCAGTTCGCCAGCCAACAGGTGATCTGGGGCGGGCGCATCGTCGGCGTCACCAATCTGGCCGATCACAGCGAGGTGGAAGTCCTCGCCTACCCGCTGGACAAGTCGCAGCGGCCGCAGGCCAACGACAGCGGCAGCGGCCGGTTCATCGCGGTGATGCCCGGTTACGTGGAATCGCTCGATTACCCGGCCGGCGGCCTGATCACGGTCAACGGCCAGCTCAACGGCAGCCGCGCCGGCAAGGTCGGCCAGGCTGACTACGTGTTTCCGCTGGTGCAGGTGAACCAGTCGCACGTGTGGACCGCGGACGAGATGAACAAGGGCAAGAACAACGTGCACTTCGGCGTGGGTGTCGGCGTCGGCATCCGCTGAATGCGGGCACGTCTTGCAGGAGCCCGCCCGTGGGCGATGCTTTTTCCGCCGGGCCCCAAGTGCAGCGTCCCAACAGTGGGCTCCTGCGAAAAGCAGTCAACGCGCGGCGCAATTTCATGCGCTGCCCTAGACTAGCCGGCTCATCTGCCACGGAAACGGTTTCATGTCCGGCCACGCCAACTCGCTCAAGGCGATCTTCCTCGCGCTCGGCGCCAACTTCGCCATCTTCATTGCCAAGCTCGTCGCCGCCTTCCTGACCGGTTCGGGCGCGATGCTCGCCGAGGCGGTGCATTCGCTGGCCGATTGCGGCAACCAGGGCCTTTTGCTGCTGGGCATGCGCCAGGCCAAGCGGCCGCCGTCGGACGAGTACCCGCTGGGTTGGGGGCGCGCGCTGTATTTCTGGTCGTTCCTGGTGGCGATCCTGCTGTTCAGCGTCGGCGGCGTGTTCTCGGTCTACGAGGGCGTGCACAAGCTCAGCCATCCCGAGCCGCTGAAGTGGCCCTGGCTGGCACTTGGCGTGCTGGTATTCGGCGTGATCGCCGAAGGCATTTCCATGCGCGGCTGCATGCAGGAGGTCAACAAGGCACGCGGCGAGCAGAACCTGTGGACCTGGTTCCGCGAGACCCGCTCCAGCGAGCTGCTGGTGATCTTCGGCGAGGACCTGGCCGCGCTGATCGGCCTGTGCCTGGCCGCGCTGGCGGTGGGCGCCACCATGCTGACCGGCAACCTGTTGTTCGATGCCATGGGCACCGTCGCGATCGGCGTGCTGCTGGTGGTGGTGGCCGTGGCGCTGGCGGTGGAGGTCAAGGCGTTGCTGATCGGCCAGGGCGTGGAGCCGCGCCGTCGCGGCGAACTGTTGGCCTTCCTGGAGAACCGCCCGGAGGTGGCCAAGGTGCTGAACCTGATCACGCTGCAGATGGGAGCGGACGTGATGGTCTCGGTCAAGGCGAAGATGCAGCCGTGCGCCAGCGATCGTGCGCTGATCGACGCGATCAACGTCGTCGAACGGGATATGAAAGCGCAGTTCCCGGACATCCGCTGGAGCTTCTTCGAGCCGGATGTGACGGACTGACGGACTGCGTGCGCTCGCTTCCTTTCCCACGGGGAGCGGGGGCGGACGTGGGCTCTGCCCACCTGTTCGCGGCAGCGTAGAATGAACCGCCCCACTCTCGACCCAGCCCCATGATCTTCACCCCCCGCCTGATCGTCCTGCTGCTGCTCCTGCTGTTCGCCGGCTGCGTGCTGCTGGTGCATCTGCGCGGGCGGGCGCGGCTGCGCTTCGACCGCCAGCTCGTGGACCATTCGGCCATCTTCGCCCCGTACAACCTGCTGATGTACGCCTTCTCGGCAGTACCGGCGCGGCCGATCCTCGACCGCCGCGGCTTCCCGCAGCTGGACCTGTTGCAGGCCAACTGGCAGACCATTCGCGAGGAGGCGCTGCGCCTCTTCGACGAAGGCCACATCCGCGCCGCCGAAAAGCACAACGACGCCAGCTTCAACAGCTTCTTCAAGCAGGGCTGGAAGCGCTTCTACCTCAAGTGGTACGGCGAGCCGCTGGCCTCGGCCGAGGCGTTGTGTCCCAAGACGGTCGAGCTGCTCAACGCCATCCCCAGCATCAAGGCGGCGATGTTCGCCACGCTGGCGCCGCACAGCAAGCTCAATCCCCACCGCGATCCGTTCGCCGGCTCCCTGCGCTACCACCTGGGCCTGATCACCCCCAACTCGCGCGACTGCCGCATCTTCGTCGACGGTGAGGAACACGCCTGGGGCGACGGCAAGGACGTGGTGTTCGACGAGACCTACGTGCACTGGGTGGAAAACAAGACCGACCAGACCCGCGTGATCCTTTTCGCCGATGTCGAGCGACCGCTGCGCACGCGCTGGATGGGCGCGGTCAACCAGCGGGTCGGCGCGTTCATGGGCAAGATCACTGCCTCGCCGAACGCGGACAACGGCAACGAGAAGGTGGGTTTCGTCAACCGCATGTTCGCTCTCAACCAGCGCAGTCGCGAGCGCAGCAAGGCGTTCAAGCGCCGGCATCCGAAACTGTTCCGCGGGCTCAAGTACGCCGGCATCGTGCTGCTGATCTGGCTGGTGTTCCTGGCGCCCTGGCCGCTGGTGCGCTGAGACCGGTCACGTTCCGCGCGCATCGCGCGTCCTGGCCGTATCCCAACGGAGATTTCCATGGATACCCAGACCGCCCTGTTCCAGCAGCACCGCCCCCGCCTGTTCGGGTTGGCCTACCGCATGCTCGGCACGCCCACCGACGCCGAGGACGTGCTGCACGACGCCTGGCTGCGCTGGCACGCGCAGGACACCAGCGCCCTGGACGACCCGGAAGCCTGGCTGGTCACGGTCACCACCCGCCTGGCGCTCGACCGCCTGCGCCGCGCCAAGACCGAGCGCGAGCACTACACCGGTCCCTGGCTGCCCGAGCCGCTGGTGCCGGATGCGGAGCGCCCGGAAGCCGAGCTGGAGCGCGGCGAGACCCTCACCCTGTCTTTCCTGCTGCTGCTCGAACGGCTGAGTCCGGAAGAGCGGGCCGCGTTCCTGCTCCACGAAGTCTTCGATTACAGCCATGGGGAGGCCGCGGCGATCCTCGGCATCGCCGAGGATGCCTGCCGGCAGCGCGTGCACCGCGCCAAGACGCGCCTGCGCGAGGGGCGGCCGCGCTTCAGCGTGGATACGCCGACCCGGCGGCGCATGCTCCAGCGCTTCATCGAGGCGGTAAAGCAGCCCGACCTCGAATCGCTGCGCGCGCTGTTCGCGGAAGACGCCATTGCGATCGCCGATGGCGGCGGCGTCGTGCGAGCCGTCCTGCGTCCTCTGCAGGGGGCCGACCGCCTTGCCCGCCTCTACATGCAGATCGGCATCCGCTTCTATTCACGTCCGGACGTGCACTTCACCACGACCACGCTCAATGGCGAACCCGTGCTGCTGGCCTGGGCCGGGGACACGCTGGTCAGCGCCACATGGGTCGAATGCGAGGGCGACCAAATCACCGCCACCCTCGCCCTTCGTCATCCCGACAAGTTGGCGCGCCTGGCGGCGGTCACGAAAAGCAGGCCTCTGGCGTCCTTGCATTGAACGGCCCATCCCGGGCCGCCTTCCAAGCCAAGGAGTCCCACCATGTCCCGTTTCGCCATCCAACGTCACTACAAATCCATGATGCCGCTGGTCCAGCTCGGCAAGCAGATCCATGACGCCGGCCGCCTGGAGCCGCGCCTGATCGATCTGGTGCTCATGCGTGTGTCGCAGATCAACGGCTGCGCCTACTGCCTGGACATGCACAGCAAGGACGCCCGGGCGGCCGGCGAAACCGAGCAACGCCTGTACGTCCTGCCGGCCTGGCGCGAAACCACCCTGTTCAGCGAACGCGAGCGCATCGCCCTGGCCTGGGCCGAGGAACTGACCGAACTGGCCTCGCACGACGCGGTCTCCGACGCCCTCTACGAGCAGGCCCGCCAGCTCTTCGACGAAGACGCGCTGGTCGACCTCACGCTGCTCGTGGTGACGATCAACAGCTGGAACCGCATCAACATCGCCGCGCGTACGATCGGCGGGAGCTACAAGCCCGGCCAGCACGGCTGAGCACGCCCGGAGTCTCAAGCTGAAAAAAAAGGCCGCGGACGAATGCCGCGGCCTTGATGACGTTCCCGCCTGAAACTCAGGCCTTCACGCGCCTGGCGATTGCCTCGCCGAAGCTCTGCGTGTTGCCCTTGCCGCCAAGGTCCGGCGTAACGTGCTCATGGTCGTTGGCCATGGTCTCGCGGATGGCGTTGCGCAGGCGGGTGCCCTTGTCGACCATGCCCAGGTGGTCGAGCATGTCGGCCGCGGCCAGCAGCAGCGCGCAGGGGTTGGCGATGCCCTTGCCGGCGATGTCCGGGGCGGAACCATGGACCGCTTCGAAAATGGCTGCGTGCTCGCCGATGTTGTCGCCCGGCGCCAGGCCCAGGCCGCCGACCAGGCCGGCGCACAGGTCCGAGAGGATGTCGCCGAACAGGTTGGTGGTCACGATCACGTCGAACTGCTCGGGGCGCATCACCAGCTGCATGCAGGTGTTGTCCACGATCATCTCGTTGAATTCGATCTGCGGGTATTCCTTGGCGATCTCGCGCGCCACGTTGAGGAACAGGCCCGAGGCGGTCTTGATGATGTTGGCCTTGTGCACCGCGGTGACCTTCTTGCGGCCTTTCTTCACCGCCATCTCGAAGGCATAGCGCACGATCCGCGCGCAGCCCTTGCGGGTCACGCGGATCATCGAGGTCGCGACCTCGCCGTCCTCGGAGAGCGTCTGGCCCTCGGCGAGGTAGGCGCCCTCGGTGTTCTCGCGCACCGTGATGATGTCGATGTTCTCGTAGCGCGCGCGGGTGCCCGGGAAGCTCGTGGCGGGGCGGACGTTGGCGTAGAGGTCGAAATGCCGGCGCAAGGTCACGTTGATCGAGGTGAAGCCACCGCCGATCGGGGTGGTGAGCGGGCCCTTCAACGCGACGCGGTGTTCGGCGATCTTGTCCAGGGTCGGCTTGGGCAGCAGGTCTCCGTGCTTCTCCAATGCCACCATGCCGGCGTCGACGACGTCGTAGCTCAGGCCGCAATCGAGCGCGTCGAGCACGCGCAGCGTGGCGGTCATGATTTCCGGACCGATGCCGTCGCCCGGGATCACGGCGATGGTTTTGCTCATGGGAGACTCCTTGGGGACTGATCGCGCTCGTGCGGCGGGAGATGCGCACGGCAAAGAGGCCCATTATCGCCCAAGCGCGCCGTGCCGGCAGCGGGCGGGGTGCGCCAGGGCGTTGCAAATCCTCGCATGGAGCGTTGCGGTTCATCGCACCGCATGCTGCCGCCAGTACGGGCTTCAGCCACCGCAACCTGCCGGGGCGGTGGGTTGAAGCCCGCCCTAGGGGTTCATGCGTGGTCGGCGCAGGCGGCGCCTTCGGTCTGGCCACCTTCCAGCTGGTCGAGAAAATCCACGGCCCGGCGCAGGTGCGGGATGACGATAGATCCGCCGACCACCAGACCCACGCTGAAGGTCTCGAAGAACTCCTCGCGGGTGACGCCAGCTTCCTTGCATTGCGCCACGTGGTAGCTGATGCAGTCGTCGCAACGCAGCACCATCGAGGCGACCAGGCCGAGCAGCTCCTTGGTCTTCACGTCGAGCGCGCCGGGCTTGTAGGTCTGCGTGTCGAGCGCGAAGAAGCGCCGCACGACCTGGTTGTCCTCGGACAGGATGCGCTCGTTCATGCGCTGGCGGAACGCGGTGAATTCCGCCAGGCGGTCCTTGCTCTTGTCGGCGTCGCTCATGCGGCCTCGCCGAGCAGTTGCTTGAGCTTGCCGCTGCGGTCGGCGGCGACCAGATCGTCGTAACCGCCCACGTGCTGGTCGTTGATGAAGATCTGCGGCACCGTGCGGCGACCGCCGCTGCGCTGGAGCATCAGGTCGCGCTGGGCCGGGTCGGCATCCACGCGCACCTCGTTCCACTCCAGCCCCTTGGACTTGAGCAGGTTCTTGGCGGCCACGCAGTAGGGACAAACGGCGGTGGAATAGACCTCGATCTTGGGCATGACTGGCACTCCGGGCGACTTTTCAAAGCTGACCACCAGATGGGGCGCCCGACGCCTGTTTGCAAGCAACGAACGATGAACCGACGCCCCGACCGGCGGTCTTGTACTGATGTATTGTCGCCCACCTATGGCCATGGCACCACGACCCGCCCCCCGCCTGCTGACCGCGCTGCTCACCGCCTGCCTTGCCTTCGGCGCGGGCGCGCAGGAGGACATCCGCCTGCCGGACCTGGGCAGTTCGGCGGACGCGCTGATTTCCCCGCAGGACGCCCAGGACTACGGCGCCGCCATGCTGCGCGAGATGCGCTCGCTGGACATGGTGGTGGAAGACCCGCTGCTGGACGACTACCTCAATGACCTGGGCTACCGTCTGGTGGCTGGCAGCGACCGTCCGAAGGACCATTTCACCTTTTTCGTGGTCAAGGACGAGGAGATCAACGCCTTCGCCGCTCCCGGCGGCTACATCGCCGTCAACTCCGGCCTGATCGCCATCACCCGCAGCGAAAGCGAACTGGCCGGCGTGATCGCCCACGAGATCGGCCACATCACTCAGAACCACCTCCAGCGCGCGTTCGAGGATTCGAAGAAGGATGCGCCGCTGATGGCGCTGGTGCTGCTGGGCGCGGTCGCCGCCGGCGCCAGCTCGCACAGTGGCGATTCGCCGATGGCGGTGCTGGCCGCCGGACAAGGCCTGATCGCGCAGCGCTCGATCAACTTCACCCGCAAGGACGAGGTCGAGGCCGATCGCGTGGGCATCCAGACACTCGCCAACGCCGGTTTCGATCCGCGCGGCATGGCCAGCTTCTTCGAGCGCATGCAGGACACGCTGCGCGCCGGCTCCGGCGGCACCGACGTGCCCGCGCTCCTGCAGACCCACCCGGTCACGCTCGCGCGCATCAGTGACGCCAAGTCGCGCGCGGGCGCGCTGCTGGCCGCGCAGAAGCTGCGCCCGAGCGGCACTACGCTGGTGCGCAGCGAGTGGGAAAAGACCACCGCGCCGATCGCCTACGTGAAGGACCCGACCGCGCTGCTCGCCGCCACCGCACCCAAGGACGGTCTGGACACCTACGCGCTGATGCGCGAACGCGCGCGCGTACTGGCCGGCGACGCTTCCAGGCTGGTCCACTACTACAATGCGAGTTTCGGCACGGCCGGCTTCGACAGCCCGGCCAACCGCTACGGCTATGCGCTGGCGCTGACCCGCAGCGGCGCCGGCGCGCAGGCGATCGCGCAGCTCAAGCCGCTGCTGGCGGCGCATCCGGGCAACCTGATCCTCGACCTGGCGATGGCTGACGCACAGCTGCAGGACGGTCAGCGCGCCGACGCGCTGGCCCGCTATGCCCGCCTCAACGCCCGCTCGCCGCGCAACCGTGCGGTGGCGCTGGCCTACGCCAAGGCGCTGACCGCTGGCGGCGACACTGCCGAAGCCACGCTCGCCGCGTCGCTGCTTCGCCCGCTGTTGGACAACGCCGACGAACCGGACGTCTACCGCAGCTACGCCCGCGCCAGCGACAAGGCCGGCGACAGCGTGCGCGCCGGCGAGGCCTACTCGGACGCCAGCTACCTCTCCGGTCGCCCGTTCGACGCCATGGAACAGTTGAAGCGCCTGCTCAAGCGCGACGACCTGGACTACTACGCCCGTGCGCGCATCCAGGCGCGCATCGCCGATCTGACGCCGCTGGTGCTGGAACTGCGCAAGCGCAAGGTGCAGACCGAGGACAATCCGGACGGGCGAAGCCAGTAGAGCGGGAATGACGCTGGTCGAGGTGATACAAGCCAGTGCGGCCGACGAGCCGCAAACCGAAAGGCCGATGTTCCTCGTTCCCCGCCCCTGTCATCCCCACGTAACATTCCCCCACTGCAATACGCTCGTCACAGGCCAGGCGAAACCCGCGTGCACAAGCGCATCCTCATCGTCGAAGACGAAGCCTCCATCCGCGACATGGTCACCTTCGCGCTGCACAAGGCCGGCATGGAGGCCATGCAGGCGGCAGACGCCCGTGCCGCGCAGATCGCCATCGCCGAGCAGGTGCCGGACCTGATCCTGCTGGACTGGATGCTGCCAGGCACCAGCGGGCTGGAACTGGCGCGGCGGCTGCGCAAGGAAGAACTCAGCCGC